>DATNQH010000300.1:0-24886 GCA_036704105.1 Leptolyngbyaceae cyanobacterium
TTATTTTTCTCAACCGTTGGGAAAACAAATTTTTTTATCTTGCGCTTTCTATTACTTAGCTGTATAGTTTTTATTAGCTATCTAATAATGGTAATGCTAACGAAATTTAAATTTTAAGACAGATTTCTATTATTAAAGAAATCATACCAAATTTTTGAGCGCGTTTCAAGCAACTTCCAATTTTAAAACAATTTTTTATATTGTACTGACACAGCATTGAGTAAAATTTATGGCAATATTGTTTAGTAGCAAAGATGGCAAGCATTTGCAGTAATGGTTTTGTTTCTAGGAGGTTAGTGCGATCGCACTAACTCTGATGATAATGGCATACTTGAAGATCTAGTTTTGCTTGAGGATGGAGAAACAGCGTATTTAAAGTAAAGTAGGCAATGCCGGGCTACTTACTGCTTTTTTTGACTCACCAGCACAAACCCGCGTGTCTTTTGTGAAACTGGATCTTTTGTATTCATCCCTTGCCACAAATCTACTGCTTTTACCCAGATTGGCGGATATTTGTAGCGGGAAACATCCAAGATTAAAAAGCGATCGCTCTGCTGCCCAATGCTTTTACTTAAGTTCTTGTTTAGCCTAGTTACAACGCTTGCACGTCTTTGACTTTAGAAACAAAAATAAGGTGCAACAATTGGATTTTTTTCAGGTTTGCTTCAACCTGCTGCATTAGTTTGGTTGTATAATTGTGTTACTTCATAATGGAAATATTGCTGTTTTTAAAAATTTTGCACAGATTTCCATTATGAAACAAGTTTATCAGAAAACTTGCTGCATCTCAAGCCATTTCCTGTTTTTATTCTGATTGTTACTCACTGCTTTTAATTACAGTTGCGCCGTTTATCAGGTGGGCAATGCTTACTACAATATCCCACAAAGGTTATTACAACCTCAGCAGAATAAATTACGCAACAGGACTAGATTATTTTTTCGACTCTAATACAATTGGTTTCCACCCATCCAAAAGTGTGGGACGCTTTACTGCGGCTGGAAATATTTGGCGGAAGTTGTTTTGGCGCTTAATTGGCTGCTCCCTACCGAGATTCCACAAAGTTTCATAGAAAAAGAATGACACGCCAGCGAAATTATATCTCCGCGCAACCTGGACTTGATTTTGAATTTGTCCCCAAGGCACGTAACGATCTTTCAAGCCAGATAAAATGCCTATGCTAACAGGAATACGCTGTCGTGCTGCTTCGACTTCTGGATACTGCAATTCGCTGATAAATACTTTTAAGTCATTGCGATATACTTGTAAGACTAATTCTTCAATTAGCCCTTGCTTTTCCCAACTTTTCCAATCTGCTAAAAATAAGTCGTAGGAAATTCTTTGAGGATTGGGTGCTACGGATACGACACAATTTTTGTTATTTGTCTTAACTGCTTGAAATATTTGTTTCATAAAAGCAGTAATTTTGTTAGCCCGCCAACGCACCCATTCGGGATTTTGAGGATTAGCAGGGGGACGTTTGCCTTTATGCTCTTTTTGGTATAACTTAACTGTATAGGCATCGTAGCCAAACTCTGTTGGTAAGCCGAAGTGGTCATCAAATTGAATTCCATCAATGTCGTAGTTACTGACAGTTTCGACTACTAAATCTTTGATAAATTTCTGTACTTCTGGATGAAAGGGATTGAGCCAAACTCGGTTATGCTTTCCTTCCTTCCACAACCGCTTTCCGTTGCGACGTGCAGTTAGCCAAGTCGGGTGGCTGAGGGCTAATTGCGAATTAATTGGTGCCATAAAGCCAAATTCAAACCAGGGAATTACTGCCATACCTTTTTGATGTCCCTGTTGGCTGATTTCTCGAAGAATGTCTCTTCCCTGTAACCCTGGCGTGGGATCGATCGCTCTCCCAATTACTCTTTGCGCTACGCGACTGGGATAAAGCGTATAACCCCAATTCCACACAGTAGGGTATACGGTATTAAAGTTCAACTGATGCAGTCTTTCCAATGCTGCGCTGAGGTGATCGCGCCCAAACAACACATTACTATCAATATTCGTCAACCAGACACCTCGGAGTTCGTAGGAAGTTGAGTTCTTGCGTGAGGGAATTAGAGCAGGGGGGGCTGAGGAGCCACTCGCGTGCCCCTGTTCCCTGCGTTGAGCGAAGTGGCGTGGAGCTGAGGGAGCGGAGGGAGAAAAGCCTGTTACCTCAAGCCTTGGTGTTTGAGCGTAAGATACTGGAGATACAAATATGACTGTTGCTATACTCAAGGCAAATAGCACAGCCAAGCCAATTCCTTTGTATCGCTTAGTTAGTTTGTAACTAAAATAGGCTTTTTGCGGTATTTGAAGCAATTTTTTTAACATTTATTTTCTCTGTAAATTAACTTTGCTTGTAACTTGTAGTAATTACGTGCCATCATCAACGCAACGATTACATAATCTGTGTTATTTCTCTGATGCAAACTTCAGGTATCCATCACGTAGCTATAATTTGCTCTAATTATGAACTCTCAAAAAAGTTTTATGTAGAAATTTTAGGATTTTCGATTATTGAAGAAACTTTTAGAGCAGCCAGAAACTCTTATAAACTAGATTTGAGAGTTGGTGACAATGCTCAAATTGAACTATTTTCGTTTCCCCATCCCCCAGAAAGGGTTAGTAAACCCGAAGCTTGTGGTTTGAGGCATTTAGCTTTTGCTGTTGACGATCTAGATGCAACTGCCTCCTACTTAAAATCTCAAGGTGTGCAGATTGAAGATATCAGAACCGATGAGCTTACAGGCAAACGTTTTACTTTCTTTAACGATCCAGATGGTTTGCCACTAGAAATTTATGAAAATTAACATTTTTTCGGGCTAACTGAGGCAGTTATTCAGATGACGTTAGCATCTTTGTTGTGTTAGCCTCTGCTAGCAAATTATTATTTTTGCTCTTTTGATATGGAATGGCAGGGTAAGTATCATCTGAAAAAACAGCCACAGCAAATTGTTTTTGCCTTGGCTTTGACCAGCATTTTATCTTTATCTTTAACTGCTGGTTTATCACTGATGCACGGTGCTATAGCTGCTCCGATTAAGTTGGTTCAAAACACTAATAGTCAAACGCTCAATGGTAACGATCTCTTACCCCGCACTGTAGCTGATGCTGTAATTAAAGATTTGTCGCGCCGCGAAAAAATCCCCGCAAGCTCACTTAAGATTGCTGAATATAGCCGGGAAACTTGGTCTGATAGTTGCTTCGGTTTGGGAAAACTTAATGAACTCTGCGCCCAAGTTATAGTTGAAGGATGGCGTGTGGTTGTCTCTGATGGCCGTCAAAATTGGGTTTATCGCACCGATAGAAGGGGACGTACCTTCGCCTTAGAAAATGAGAATAACTCGGCTCAATTACCCGCAACAGTTGCCAATACTGTTTTAAAGGATGCTTCTGTGCGATCGCAATTGTCAATCTCTCAATTGCGGATAATTCAAGCAGAAAAGCAAACTTGGCCTAATGGCTGTTTTGGTCTATCTATTCCTAACGTTCGCTGCATTGCACTAGCAATACCTGGTTGGCTGGTAGCCGTAGAAGCTGGACAACAAATCTTGGTTTATCGCACCGATGAATCTAAAGGGTTCTACTTGGATGAAGCTGCTAGTACTATACCAGTACCAATTCCTACAAATCAACTACCACAACCTTTACAACCTGGAGTGATTTTCCGTTCAATCAGTAGTGGTGGATTTGCTGGACTGACGATTGAAACTATCCTACGAGACGATGGTAGCTTAGTTCGAGTGCAGGATAAAAATGGCAATACTTCCCAAACTCAGACATCTCGGATATCCAGGGAAAAATTGCAACAGTTCAAGCAGTTGTTAGAATAACAGAAGTTTGATCGCTTCAGCAGTTTGGACTATCCACCACCTAGTAATGCTGCCGATTATACTACTATTAGCTTAACTAGCCGCACTGGAACAACTCGCTACACTGACATCGCTTCAAATAGTCTACCCAGCCATTTACAAAATGTAATCAGAGCTTGGAGTAAGTTGCAGCCTTAAGAAGAATGAATTATGGATGATGAATTATGAATTAAACACATTCAGCAGAAGCGCTCTTGCGAGGAAACCTCGCAAGCAGCGATTGCGTCGTGCTGGAGCGCAATATTAGCTGCGCCTCTTAAAGCTTCGTAATTCATCATTCAGCATTTATTATTTCAAATCTACGGTTTGTCGGTCGGGATATGTTGAATTAAATTTGGAGTTCTGCTACAATTCATCTCATAGTAAATATTACCAGTGGTATATGAACGTTCAGGCTGGACATTTTCAAGACTGTTCGTACCAAGTCTCGACCAGGAGACAACAACAGCAACCCATAGAGCCAATGTTTTACTACTTTGCCTATGGTTCTTGTATGTGTCCAGTGGACTTGAAGCGATCGCTTGGTGAAAAAACTCATGTTTATGCGATCGGCCCCGCCAAACTCAAAGGCTATCGACTCGGTTTTTATTCATATTCACCCTTGCGTAACTGCGGGGTTCTCGATGTCATTCCCGACGAAAATGCCAGCGTCGAAGGGGTGCTTTATCAATTACCCTTGCGCTTGAGTTATGCATTAGATGAGCGTGAAGGCGTTCACCAAAATTGGTATCGTCACGAAATAGTTAATATCCATAGCCACAGTCGTGCATACAACAATGTTCGTACTTATGTGGTGGTGAATAAATTAACTGAAGAAATCCCCCCAAACGACTGGTATTTCAACGTTGTGCTGCGCGGTGCTGTCACTTGTGGACTGTCAGAACAATATTGCTGGAAGTTGTTCAATCATATGCATCAGTTGCAACAACGCGGGTGGGAGCAGACAAGGCGATCGGCTTAGAAACTAGGGAAATGATGAATGATGAATGCTGAATGATAAATTCAGCATATTCCCTAGCCTTTTTTGATCGAATTGATGAGTAAACTAAACCAGCTCAAACTAGTTTCTTATTTAGCTCCCAATATGTTTTGGTTTTACGAAGCAGTGGGGGCTTATCTGAATCGGGTTTTGGGTGTAGAAACTGATATAGTACAAAGCGAATACGATCCTTTAGAAGATCCGGTGATGCTGCAAGAGCAACTGGATATTGCTTTTATCTGTGGTCTACCTTTAGTACAGATTAACCGAAATAAAACAAATCAACTGCAACCGCTAGTCGCACCAGTAATGCAAGCTAGCCGCTATCAAAACCGCCCTGTTTATTTCTCCGATATTATTGTCAGCGCAGAAAGTGACTTCAAGACGTTTGATGACTTGAATGGTAAAACACTTTGCTACAACGATCCTGGGTCGAACAGTGGCTACAATATGGTACGCCAAAAGCTGATGCAGGGTGGATATTCTAGTAAGTTTTTTGGTAAGGTGATTCAATCGGGTTCGCATCAAAGATCGATGAGATGGGTTGCCGATCGCATAGCTGACTGTGCGGCGATCGATAGCACGGTTTTAGAACAAGAGTTACGTGATGCGCCGGAATTAGCAATGCATATACGGGTAATTGAGTCAATAGGAGCTTGCCCGATCCCCCCTGTTGTTGCATCGCGGCGACTCAAACCAGAAGTCATAGAATTAATTCAGTCTGCTTTGTGCCAGCCAGATGCAGATTTACAATCTGCAATGGAGCGATCGCACATTCGCCGCTACCTTCGGGTGCAACTTGAAGATTATGATGCGATCGCCACAATGTACGATAATGCTATAAAAGCAGGATATGAAGTTATCGGCTAGTAGGGGCGGGTTTTGCTAAAATATCTACTCCCAACAAATGTGTTGATAAAACCCGCCCCTACATCGGTTGGGCGGATGCTTAACTCGCCTTGAGTCGCCCCAACATTAAAGGAACGTACCGACGGGCTGCAACCCTCTTTTCCAGCAGCCGCAACGCTTCATAATTCTGTTCGTTTCGCAACCAAGAGTCAAGATACACTTGTTCAAATAAGTCTCGTTGCGCGTGACTACCGCCAATTTCATGTAAGCGGGGTAAAGTTGGTTTGAGCAAGGCGATCGCTTTTTCCCAATCTCCTTTTCCATACGCCGCCATCCCGATTGCAGCTGGTATTGCTACCTCAGCCCAGATTTTTTCAATATCGGGTAATGCTTTTCTGGCGTAGGCTTGCATACTAAATAACATTTCGTTGACTAACTCAATCCTCTCCGCCCGTGCTAACGCATAGATGTAATGCAAATCTTGAAAGGGTAAGCAATGTTCGTGAATTCTAGCTTTGAGATGGGGTACGAGTTCCACAATGCGATCGCCTACATCCACTCCTCTTAATTCCAGCCGCAACAGCAGTGAAATCGCCCCAACTTGATCTTTAGAAGAATCCTTGCAAGCACGCCCCCAAATATGGGTGTCGTATAACTCCAATACTTTCTCAATCTCTTGCTTTTCGAGATAGTAAAGAGCGACGTGCCACCAATTATGAGTATATAGCAGCGAGTTACAATTATTCCACGTATCAGCAAAGCTTTCCATCCAAGCAATACCTTCATCCAACCGCCCTTGGGTTTCCATCACATGAGCTACTGCGTGTTGCGCCCAAGGATCGTGACGGTTGATTTCTACTGCCCGTCTTCCTACTGCTTCTGCTTCTTCTAGACGGTGGCATTGCTCTAAACCAAAGGCAAGCATACCATGCAAATAATGATTTCCTCTATTATCCGCTAAAACTTTCTGGGCAATTCGCCGCAACCCTTGTTTATTTCCCAAATAGAAGTAGTGATATTGTCCTCTTTGGACGGAAATTAGATCTTGAGGATACATCGAAGCGATCGCTTCGTGGTGTGCGATCGCTTGATGAATATCCCCCCGCGCCCAAGAGAAGATCGCTTCAACATAAAGTTTCTCGCGTTCGTTCCCCTGCACCGCATACTTTTTCGCTGCTTGCAGGTAAGGTAACGCTTCTAACCTCGCCTCCGCACTTTCCAACGAGAGATAATGAGCTGCTGCATGAGCGTAGGCGATCGCGCAAGTTGGATCTGCTGCAATTGCTTTGTCAATTACCAGCACATCGTTACCATAACCCAGAGACTGTTCGGCAAAAGCATCTATGGCTGCGATCGCAACTGCCGAATCTGTTGTAACTTCGAGTCCTTGAGAGTCCGTTAACATTTCCGCTTCCTAATACAAAGAGCGCCCCAGCAGGTGGCTACATATAATCTACGGTTAATCGGTCGAGATACTGTAGTTTGATTAAACTGTAGTATGTCACAGATTGGAGATAAAAAGCAAGTACCTAATCTACGCTTTGTATATCGGAATTATGTATTAGACTATATAACTGTGGAAATAGTAAGAATGAAGTCCCACGTATGCAGCCGATGAAACCGATGCAAATGGGAACGCAAATGCAAGCTGTACCGATGCAGATGCAGATGAATGTCACAGAATCAACATCATCCGAGAAACGCTTATGTTCGCAATATTGGGCTAAAGTCAAACAAGGCAAACGCTTTAGTTCTCCAAAGCGATCGCCTTAGCTCAGCGAGTAGATATCCTAATAAAAATCTGTCTTTGACGATCGCTCGTTTTAACCGATTTCCTCAACGTCAGCGCGATCGCTTAATAAATTACCTACTTCATACTTGTTGTATACATCCTGTAGGGAAATTTAAAAGGAGAGCGAAGCAAGAGCCATCACTTCATCTTCCTCGTCATACTTGTACGTCTGTTGCTGTTTTCTAATCTTAGGATAGTGTTGGTTTATTGGCTGTTTATACTTGCTGAAGATTACGCGGTAATCTTCTAATGGCAACCTCTAAAGATACATTAGATACATTGCTTTTTTTCATACTCAACACTGGCATTTCTTGTCTACAGTTTGGGCAGAACCAGTAAATTCCATGACTGTTGACATGACATAAAAGTATATCGGAACAGCAAGGGCAGTTATTCATTGTTTTAAGGGTTTTGGGTGTTAAAAGTGTGATTTATAAAACACAGCAGTTAGTTGTCAATTCTCTAGAAACTGAGCTATCAACTGTTGTTATTTTGAGAATAGTCGGTAAATGTGAGGATTCTGTGAAGAAGCTTATTTCTGAGAAAAGCTGCAATATTTCTATACAATCTTGGTGATAACGGTTTTGTTTGAGAAGTGAAAACGGTATAACAGTTAACAGTTAACCGTTAAAAGTCAAATAGGCAATAATTAAGAACTATATACGAGTTGTCATAATCCTTTAATATCAGTTACTTCTCAAATTTTCTGCCTACAAACATCAGGAATAGTCATTCAAATGACACGATCTAAACCGTTTAATAATATTCTGATGTTGGTGGGCGCTCCTGGTGCTTCTCTAGTTTGAAGATAGTACGTGAAGCGAGGCTAAGCTTAGCCTCGTTTGCGAATCGCAAGCGCAGCGCTCAACTCACACCTTTGTTACTGATAACTCAACTTTCTCATCTCTGCTGGTAGATTGGAGATAGGCTTCTGGCGATCACGCTCGTGCAGTTAGTGTATAGGGCGCGATCGCCGCATAATAGAAGAATTGCGATCGCAAAACAAGACTGACAGGCAAAGGAAGTAGTGATGAAGCACAAGAATACTTATATCTTCCCATTAGTGTCGCAAGGTGGCATTGTCGTTTCAACCTTCCTATTGTCTATTGGTATTGCTAGCGCTGCTATCAAACCCAACACGCTACAACCAAAGGGAGCATCAATACAATTGGCTCAAGCGCAGCCAGAACTAGAGCAGTTGCGACAAGAAAGGCAAGTTCAACAGCAGGTGCAAGCCGAAGCGAATAGGATATTTAATCGCACAATGTCCCTATTCAATATTTTGCTTGCTACCCTGGCCCTGCTTTTGGCTGCTGCGATCGTTGCTTTAATTTTATTACGACGCTCTGTAATTCGAGAGGTTGCAGAAATTGTCAGAGCCAACCTCAAAGAACTAGGAGAATTGGAAGTTAAACTTAACACTGCTAATCAAAAAGTTGATAACATCCTCAAAGAAGCAGAAGATATTGTAGATGATATCAACGATGAAGCAGGAAATTTACAACAGGAAATAAACGTTAAAAGACAAGGTTTATCCGAACTGCAATCAGAATTGTCTCAGTCTAAGCAACAGGTATTAGCAGATTTAGACAGTCAAAGAATAAATTCTCAAGCAGCACTAGCAACACTAGAGGCGCAGTTTAGATCTCAATTGTCCGAACTGCAACAAGAGGCGCAAAAGCAACAGGATCTAATTCTGCAATACCTCAAGCAGTTGGCTTCTGAATTTTCTCCCCAAATTTCAGAACTTCAGGCAGATGTGCAAGGGCAGAAAGATACAATTTTACAAAACTTGAACCGTTCGGAAACTGAGTTTGCGGCTCAACTCTCACAATTGCAACAAGAAGCTTTAAGCCAACGGAATTTAATCGTTAAAAACTTAGAAAAATTAGTATCAGATCTGCCGCCACAACTAGCAGGAATTCAAGCAGATGTGCAGGCACAGAAAGATGTCGTCCTGCAAAATCTCAATTCCTCAGAAACCGAGTTTGCTACTCGACTAGCTCAACTACAACAAGAGGCGCAAAATCAACGAAATTTAATTATTCAAAGTTTAGAAACATTAGCATCGAGTTTTGCCCCACAACTGACAGCATTTCAAGCGGATGTGCAGGGACAAAAAGATGCCGTTCTGCAAAATTTGAATTCCTCAGAAACAGAGTTTGCTACTCGACTAGCTCAAGTGCAACAAGAGGCTTTAAAACAACATAATCTTCTAATTCAAAGTCTAAAAAAATTAGCGTCAGAATTTGCTCCACAGCTTTCAGAAATTCAGGCGGATGTAAAAGGACAGAAAGATGCCGTTCTACAAAGCTTGAAAGAAACAGAAAAGGATTTAGAGAAAGAAGCATCTGGAATAAAATCTGATATTCAAGGGCAAAAAGAAACAGTATTAAAAAACATAAAACAAGTAGAGAATGCGTTTGCACAGCAATTAATTAAGCTGCGGGCGGAAGTGCAGAAGCAACGGGATTTAATCCTAAAAAATCTGCAAAGTCTAGAGACTGAATTTGCACCTCAACTATCTCAAATTCAAGCTGATGTTACACAACAAGCTCAACAACAAAAAGATTTAGCCCTGGAAAATTTAGAGCGATCGCGTCAGGAGATAGTCGCTCAAATTACCGAATCAAAGTCAAAGATTCAAGCGCAAATCGAACAGGCTTTCCAGAATTTGAAAAAGTTAGAGTCTGAGTTTGCCAATCAAGTTTCAAATTCACACTCAGGTGTGCAAAACCAAAAAGATAAAACTGTTCAAAACCTGGAAAAATTAGAAACTGAGGTGAAGACTCAAGTTACGGCATTACAGTCAGAAATTCAAAGTCGCAAAGATGCTACACTTGAAAATATCGAAAAATTGGAAAATACGCTGGCTGGCATTTTAAATGAAGTGCAGTCAGATGCTCAAACCGAAAAAGAGCAAATTTTGCAGCAACTAAGTGAGATTTCACCAACAGCAATCGCCTCGTCTGCATTTTCAGAAGTGAATCAAAAAGTACAAACCCTGACGGAACAACTCGAACGCCTCAAAGCAAACAATCCCAAGTTGTTTTTGAATCCAAATGATTATATAAATCAGGGTAATAATCTATTTTCACAGGGGCGTTATCAAGAAGCGATCGCAACTTACGAACAAGCCTTAGAACTTCAGCCAGAAAACTCCGATATTTGGTATCAGCAAGGCATAGCATTATGGGAATTAAAGCAGTATGAAAAAGCGATCGCCTCATTCGACCACGTGCTGGAATTCAAGCCAGACGATCCGAGTAGTTGGTATCATAGAGGACTGGCGCTGAAGGAATTACAACGATATGAAGGCGCGATCGCAGCTTTAAACAAAGTAATCCAAATTCAGCCCGATGACTACAAAGCTTGGTTTGTGCGAGGTATTGTTCTTAACAGATTGAAACGGTTCGCAGATGCGATCGCAAGCTATGACAAAGCACTGGAATTAAAGCCAGATTACCATCAAGCTTGGGTAGATCGCGGCGTGGCTTTAGGGAAGTTGCAAAAACATGAAGAAGCATTTCAATCGTTTGACAAAGCGGTACAAGTACAGCCCAATGATGCTGTAGCTTGGTTAAATCGGGGAATGGCTTTGGAAGTAATAGAACGATATGAAGATGCGATCGCTTCGTTTGAAAAAGCAATTGAACTTAATCCTCAATCTCATAAAGCTTTGAACTCCAGAGGATACTTGCTAGTTCAACTAGAACGGGATGATGAAGCTATTCAAAGCTTTGATCGCGCCATAGAAATTGAACCGAAATATGCACCAGCCTACTACAACAAAGCTATGTGTTATGCACTCCAAGGACAAGCCAAATTAGCACTTGAGAACCTGCAAAAGGCGATCGAACTAAATCCCAGGTATCGAGAAGAGGCAAAAACTGAGCCAGAATTTGAAGAACTAGCAAAAACCAAGCGTTTTGCGCAGTTGATTGGGGGGTAAATCCTCTATGACTTCATCACAAGCACTGGCTCAAATCAATGCCCATCGCCAAACTCTTAATTTGCCTCAACTCCGCCTAACTTATTTGCAGTGGAACAGCAAAGGTGAGCCGCTGCTGCTGCTGCATGGTTTAGCTGATTGTGGTATCGTATGGGTAAGCTTGGCAGAATTTTTGGGTGATCGCTACCACATTATCGCCCCAGACTTGCGCGGGCATGGAGAAAGCAGCAAGCCTGACAGTGGCTATCGTTGTGAAGATATCATTGCAGATTTGACAGCTTTGATGGATAGCTTAGGCTGGAAATCGGCTCATATTGTAGCTCATTCCTGGTCTGCCAAAGTGGCTGCAATCTGGGCGAGACAACAGCCGCAACGCTTTCTTAGTCTTGTGCTGGTCGATCCTTTTTTCATTGCCACAATGCCCAATTGGATGAAGCTGACATTTCCCCTACTTTATCGGGTGTTACCGTTCCTGAAAATGATGGGGCCATTTGTCAGCTACGAACAAGCAGAACAACAGGCGCGTCAGCTTAAACAGTATCGGGGATGGAGTGAGTTACAACAAGCAGTATTCCAGGCTGGGATGGAACAGAAGCCAGATGGAAGTTGGGGTAGTAAGTTTGTCGTGCAAGCGCGAGATGAGATATTTGAAGATGTGATGCAAGTGGCTGGGTTGACGAAACCACTAGATATCCCAACTCTATTCCTCCAGCCAGAAGCGGGAGTGAACCGCACTGCATGGCAATTACAGCCTTATCGCACTTATTTAAGAAACTTGCAGATTCAGAAGATTCCAGGCAATCACTGGTGCTTCTTGGTGGCACCAACAGCGTTTAACTCTTGCGTGGCAGGATTTTTAAAAGAGCAATGCAGTAGTTAGGCAACCCTTGGAATTATACTATGAAAAAGCGATCGCACCTGTGAAATAGAAAAGCGATCGCGCTTAGAGCTTTATCGCGTGAAACAGCCAACACAGAAACATTTAGCGAGTACGACGACCAGCTTCTCCAACCACTCTTAAATTTTCCGGCGGCTCGGTCATTCGGACTGTATCGCCTCTTACCTCAACTAAGTCTTGCAATCCGCGCTCTTCCATGATGGATAAGATGTCTATCCGCTCGTTGCGCTGCTCCAGAAAATCGATAAAACCTGCAAGTGAGTTGGCATTGCGAAAGAACTCTTCCAGTCGCCGCCAGAGCTTCGGCCAGATCGGTGGGATAGTCGCAAGATCATTTTTACTCCTGACTGTCACCCCTTCTAAAGTCTTATCATCCGGCCAGTAACCGAGATTGTTCTGTTTTGCCTGTGCGATCGCAGAGTTGAATTCTTGTCGCAAATTGGCAAATAAGGTGTTGTAGTATAGTGGATAGGCAAAACCTGCTTGTGCTTGTTGGTAATTGACACAATCACGTAACATTGTTGGATCTAGGAAAACGTCAGCTCCATCCTGCTGATTTGTATTGCCTGCAAACACAAAACAAATCGGTCGTCCAGAAGAGTCATCCGTCATGCGCGAAAGTATATAACCTGTTGGTTCCGGGTTATTCTCTTGATCGAAGCCAATCAGATTAAACATACTTTCTCTAGATTGGGTAGAAAGCGGCTTGGTTGCGCCTTTTTCAATTGCATCAATACCTTCAAACCGAAGTTGAACAGTGTTTTCTGTCTCTGCACCTGTTCCCAGTTCTACCGATCTTCCCTGCAATTTGCGCCAAAGATTCGAGTTATTTGCCTGAAAACGAACTGAATCTCCATCGGGAACACCCACTTTCGGCTTAAAACGACCTTCGATCAGCGTGAATGGCATTATGTCATCCTCGGTTGTGCAGAGACTATTCTCGCACTAGTGACGTTGTTGCTGACTAAAATGTTTATTGTTTTCAAGATCGCCCTTGCCCTAGTAATAAACACATCTTGCCGAACAGCAGCATATCTCTGTAAGCTACGAATTGAAAGGCTTTTATCGAGAACTTGCTATTATGACACAAGCTAAAAACGTGCTTGGAGGAGAACTGGAAACTTGCTGTACTTCTCCCATAACCGGATTTTACCGCGATGGAAAGTGTAACACAGGCGGAGGCGATTTCGGCGCACACATTGTTTGCGCCCAAGTAACTGAAGAGTTCCTTGCATTCACCAAGTCGCAGGGTAACGATCTGAGTACACCCAAGCCAATGTTTGATTTTCCTGGTTTGAAACCTGGCGATCGCTGGTGTTTGTGTGCTTCTCGCTGGAAAGAGGCGCTTGATGCTGGTGTTGCACCACCCGTAGTATTGTCATCAACTCATGCATCAACGCTGGAATATGTCTCTTTGAATGAACTGCGGCAGCACGCCCAAGGTCAGTAACGCTGCTTGAGCGTGAGTGCTATTATCTCTAGGTTGCTACTAAGATCATTGATAATAGCGCCAAGGCAATACCAACTCCTTGCCTAAGTGTTACTGTTTCATGCAAAAAAAAGTTTGCCAAGGCGATACTTACAACTGGATAGAGTGCTGATACAGTTGCGACTAACGTAACAGGCCCCTTGGAAACAGCAGTAAGAAAACAAAAAGCACCTAGAAATCCCAGCATTCCAGTTGTTATTGCCAAAGCAATTCCTTTTGGGTGGGTGTCTAATTGAAAATTCAACAGGAATAGGACGATCGCCCCAAGTAATAAACCTCCCAGCACTTCATAAACAATTGCACTTTGCGGGGCAATATATCCCGTTGTAATTTTCGGGATAAAACCCCATAAACCCCAAAACATCATCGCTCCCAATGTCGGCAATATCCAATCTCGCACGATCTACCTCGTTTTTAGTTTTCTATTTGTTGATGAGTGAAGCGTTCGCCACCTAAGCTAGCAAAATTGAATAAACTAGTATCGGCAAGATGGGAAGGCGTGACATTTTGCAAGCTACAAAACAAGCTTTCAATTCGATCTGGATATTCCTGTTCCCAACTGCGTAGTAGTTGTTTAATCTGCGATCGCTGCAAGTTCTCTTGCGAACCACAAAGATTACACGGTATAATAGGAAAGCATCTTGCCTGGGCGTAACTTTGAATATCAGACTCAGAGCAATAAGCTAGCGGTCGAATAATAATATGTTGACCGTCATCACTTAAGAGCTTAGGTGGCATTGCTTTAAGTTGTCCGCAGTGGAACATATTCAGAAACAAGGTTTCCACTATATCATCTCGATGATGACCCAAAGCAATTTTAGTTACACCCTCTTCGCTTGCCACGCGATAGAGTATGCCCCGGCGCAAGCGTGAACATAGACTGCACATGGTTTTCCCGGCTGGGATAACTTGTTTAACAACACTGTATGTATCTTGTTCAACGATGCGGTATGGTACTCCAAGAGAGCCCAAATACTCTGGTAGTATATGTTCTGGAAAGCCTGGTTGTTTCTGATCTAGGTTCACGGCAAGGATATCAAAGTCAATTGGAGCGCGGCGCTGGAGAATCAGCAGCAAATCGAGCATAGTATAGGAGTCTTTGCCACCCGACAGACATACCATGACGCGATCGCCATTTTCAATCATGTTATAGTCAGCGATCGCAAGTCCTACTAAAGTACGTAGATGCGCTTGCAATTTTCGGACAGTCTTTGAGGTGTGAACCTGCGCCATAGAATTTGGGATTTTAGATTTTGGATGAGCGGATTGGCGATCAGTAAAACTTTTGAATGCTTGACTTTCTTATGACACAACCTACCATTACCCCGACAACTCCCGGAAAAAAGAAGGGCAAGTCGCTGCCTCCCAAGATTATTATCGCGTTAGGAAAATTTGTCTGGACAACTATGTGGCATCTGATGATGTCAAAACTTGCACCCCCCAGCAAGTCAGGAGAATACATTCGTCCCAGCAGCCAGTTTCGGAACTTCGTAGGGAAGGAGGAAGGAAACTTATACCAACCAGCAGTAGGGCGATACAACCTCTTTGTTGGACTTGGCTGTCCTTGGGCGCACCGAACTCTTGTCGTGCGATCGCTCAAGGGACTAGAAGATGTAATATCTGTATCAAATGTTTCTCCCTCTCCAATCGAAGGCGGTTGGATACTTGATCGCGAAGAAGAAGGCTGCCGCACGCTGGCAGAATTGTACGAGTTGGCAAAACCTGGATACAATGGGCGTTCTACAGTTCCAGTGTTGTGGGATAAACAGACGAAGACAATTGTCAACAATGAGAGTGCAGAGATTATTGTGATGCTCAACTCGGAATTCAACGAGTTTGCCAAGCATCTCAGTTTGGATCTTTATCCAAAGGAACTGAAAGAAAAGATTGACTGGTGGAATGAGAAAATATATAATTCAGTAAACAATGGCGTGTATCGTTGTGGCTTTGCTCAAACACAAGAAGCATACGAACAAGCCTGCGATGAACTATTCACCACCCTAGATGAAATTGACGCAGCATTAAAGACAAATCGATATTTATGTGGGGAAAATGTCACGCTAGCGGATGTGCGTCTGTTTACAACATTATTCCGCTTTGATGTTGCATATTACGGGCTGTTCAAGTGCAACCGCCGCAGAATCCAAGACTATCAGAACCTGGGGGCTTATCTGCGTGACTTATATCAGCTTCCTGGTGTTGCTGACACCTGCAACTTGGAAGCTGTGAAGCAAGACTACTACGGCAATTTGTTTCCGCTGAATCCTGGTGGTATAATTCCCTCTGGCCCCGATATGACCAATCTGCTTAAATCACACGATCGCGAACTAGTTGGTAAACAAACAGCTTGAAAGATTGCTTTTCACTCTTTTTCGCTTCTTCAAGTCTTAACAACAATTCCACTATCTCCTCTAAATCTAATAGTCATAACGATCAATTAGTAGGGTGGGCAATGCCCACCTATTCATTACTTAAATCTACTAATTTATCCCTTACCCAAGCTCGAAATGATTTGAGTAAAGCAATTTCTCCCATCGATTTACTTTGTTCAATAAATCCACTCATATCGTTTACTGATATTAAGGGAAAAGCCAGGCTAGATTCACATTCAATATATTGCCCTGATTGTAACTGATAAAATATTAAATTTCTTCCGTCATATCTCCAAAGTTCTGGTATTTTTAATGCTGAATAAATTCCAAATTTGTTAACAGAACTGTTAGTAATATCAATTTCAATAACTAAGTCAGGCGGTGGATCTGTTTCTAAATCTAATTTTTGTCTACCTCTGATTGCTGATTCATTCTGGATATAGTAGCAATTATCTGGTTCTATGCCTTGATTTGCTACTTGTCGCTTTAAAGTTGTAGAACCAGCACTTTTAATTTCGATTTCTATTTCTTCAGCTAAAGCAAAGATGAAACGATCAAACTGAATTTTGGGGTTTTCATGTTCAAAAAGTGGGGTCATAATTTCCAGAATGCCACAGTCATAAGCAAATCGAGAGCCTCTGTCCTCACCTGTTTCTCTCAGCAAGGTTTCAAAGGTTTCCCAGCTTATGTTATGTAGCACAGTTCTTTGTTCTGCTGGTGTTGAAGTAGCAATCATCTAAAAATTAGATATTTTGAGAACAAATTAGGGGAGGTGGGCATTCCGGGGTGTGGTGGTAATACCAAAACGAAGCCCACCCTACAATTAACCGAAGATACTACCAAAAAATTCTACAGCTTCCTTCAATGTCGTGATGAAGACATCTATCTCTTCACGAGTGTTGTAAAAAGATAAACTTGCGCGTGCGGTTGACTGGGCTGTTAAGTGGCGGTGTAATGGTTGAGTGCAATGATGTCCGGCACGAATGGCAACTCCAGCTTGATCCAAGATTGTAGACAAGTCGTGGGGGTGGACATCTCCAGCAGTGAATGCAGCTAGTGCAGCCCTACCCAAACCTGCTACTTTTGGTTTGGGGCCATATGTGCGAATTTCGGGAATCTTTTCTAGTTGCTCGAATAAATACCCTGTCAATTCTGCTTCGTAGGCATAGATTTTATCCATACCAATGCTACCAAGATAGTCTACTGCAGCACCAAGAGCGATCGCTTCAGCAATTGCTGGTGTTCCTGCTTCAAATTTGTGGGGCAAATCTGCATAGGTGGCATGATCTAGAAATACATCTGCGATCATTTCACCACCGCCTAAAAATGGTGGCATAGCCCGGAGCAAATCTAATTTTCCATACAAAAAGCCTATCCCGGTAGGGGCGCACATTTTGTGTCCAGAAGCAACTAACCAATCACAGTCCATCTTCTGCACGTCGATGCGCATATGTGGTACGCTTTGGCAAGCATCAATTAAGACTTTAGCGCCGTATTGATGAGCGATCGCAATAATGTCTTGCACTGGGTTAATACAACCCAAGGTGTTGGAGACGTGTACTGTGCTTACCAGTTTAGTTTTGTTTGAAATCAGAGATTTGAACTGTTCTAAGTCAAATTCTTCTGTTTGAGTTAATTCTACAAACTTCAATACTGCACCCGTTCTCTGTGCTAAAAACTGCCAAGGAATCAGGTTGCTGTGGTGTTCCATCACCGAGAGGATAATTTCATCCCCTGGCTGTAGATTCTTCGTACCCCAGCTGTAGGCGACTAGGTTGATTGCTTCAGTAGCGTTGCGGGTAAAAATAATTTCTTGTCGGGAAGCCGCATTGACGAAAGCAGCTACTTTGTCTCGCGCCGCTTCGTATGCATCTGTGGCTTTGGCGCTGAGGGTATGAACACCTCGGTGGACGTTGGAATTGTATTGTTCGTAATAGTCTCTCAGGGTGTTGAGGACTTGCAGGGGTTTTTGGGAGGTGGCGGCGTTGTCTAGGTAAACTAGGGGTTTGCCGTTGACTTCCTGGTGTAAGATGGGGAAGTCAGCACGGACGCGATCGGCTAGGGTTCTTTCTTGGGTAATCATGGTTTGAAGAAGGGAGAAGGGACGAACAGGGAGACACAGAGAACACAGAGTTAGGAGTTGAGTTGTGAGGTTTCGCGGTTGACGGCTTTTGTGAGTGTGTCTCGGAGAGAGGCTAGTGGTAGTTGATTGATGATTTCGGCGGCGAAGGCGTTGACTAGGAGATTTTGAGCATCAGTGGCGTTGAGTCCGCGACTTTGGAGGTAGAAGAGTTGTTCGTCTTCTAGTTGGCTAACTGTTGCGCCGTGCGTGCATTTGACGTTATCGGCGATGATTTCTAGTTGGGGTTTGGTGTCTACTCTGGCTTTAGGTGACAGCAGTAGGTTACGGTTAAGTTGTCCTGCGTCTGTCTCTTGGGCTGCTTTGGCTACAAAGACTCTACCATTGAAGACTGTGTGGGCGCGGTCAGCGGCAATACATTTATGCAGTTGGCGCGTTATGCTATGGGGGTAGTTGAGTGCGATCGCACTGTGAGTGTCAGAAAGTTGTTTTCCGGCAATCGCGGTTAAGCCATTGAGGATAGTTTCAGTTTGTTCGCCTTTCTGGTAAATCTCTAGGTTGTGTCGTGACAGTTTCGATCCTAGATTAATGGCATTGCAGGTATAGCGGCTATCGCGCCTTTGGGTAACAGCAGTTTTGCCAATGTGGAATGCTTCTACACTTTCGCGTTCAATTCTATTGTGATTGACAGCGGCGTTTTCTGCAATCTGGATTTCCGTAACGGCATTGGTGAAGTAAACCGTCTCCTCAACTTCCGCTTCACCTTCTTCTGGATCTTCTATGTTGAACTGATTCAAATAATCTTCAATCAGCGTCACGCTACTACCAGTTTCAGCGACTACTAAACAGCGGGGCTGAGATACAGTAGGTGTTCTGAATGAATTAGCAATAAATAATATATGAATCGGCGTTTCCACCACTAAATTCTTCGGCACCCATACTACAGCCACATCTGTCAACCCGGCTGTATTGAGGTTAGTAAATACTTCTTGCGCCTCCTCGGTTTTAGCCAGATAATCCCGAACGCGATCGCGATAGGCTAACGGTAAACTAGCCAAATTAGTTACTACCAAACCTTCTGGCAAATCTGCAACTGCTGACAGTTCCGGCGCGTAAACTCCATTTACAAAAACCAATCGACTATTAGCAGCCTCTGGTAGAATTAGAGGTGCAACAAGAGACTGGGGTAAATCTGCTTTTTCAGCAGCTGCTTGAAATTTAACTTGCTTTAAAGCAGACAGATCTGCAAATCGCCATTCCTCATCTCGCGTAGTAGGGAGAGTAGACAGACGCACAGCATCAGCAGCGCGATCGCGTAACTCTTGCACCCAAGCGACTGTTTCCGGCTCAATTCCTGAGAAATTAAGCTTTTGGCACTGACTTAACAACTCTGTCAGATAAGCATCTCTATCTGGCAAAATTTCACTCAGATCAGAAATTGTACTAGGAGATTGAATACTCATCACACTCCTACCTCAGTTGCAGCTTGTTCTAGCAACCAGTCATAACCACGAGATTCCAACTCATGCGCCAGTTCCTTACCACCACTATTGATAATGCGCCCGTTAGCCATTACGTGGACAAAATCCGGCACGATATAGTTAAGTAACCGCTGGTAGTGCGTAATCAAAATTGTCGCATTCTCAGGGCTAGCTAACTGATTCACCCCATTAGCAACAATCTTCAGCGCATCAATATCCAACCCCGAATCAGTTTCATCCAGAATTGCTACCTTTGGTTCCAGCAAAGCCATTTGGAGAATTTCATTCCGCTTCTTCTCCCCACCGGAAAACCCTTCGTTAACACTCCGACTCAGGAAAGCAGGATTCATCTTCACCACATCCAACTTTTCCTGCACCAACTCATCAAAATCGAACGCATCCAACTCCTCCAATCCCTGCTGCTTCCGGCGGGAATTGTAAGCCACGCGCAAGAAATCCAAATTGCTGACACCAGGAATTTCCAAAGGATACTGAAACGCCAGAAATATACCTGATATAGCCCGTTCCTCTGGTTCCATTTCCAGTAAATTCTTCCCCTGGAAAATTACTTCACCACCCGTCACCTCATAAGCCGGATGTCCCGCTAACACCTTAGAAAAAGTACTCTTACCAGAACCATTCGGCCCCATAATCGCATGAATTTCCCCAGAGCGAACCTCCAGATTCACCCCCTTCAAAATGGGCGTTCCATCAACCTCAGCCGTCAAATCTCGTACCGACAGCATCACATCACTATTCTCAACAATCATCTCTCTTTCTTCTCTTCCTTGGCTTTCTTAGCGTCTTCGCGGTTCGTATAGTAAGGTGGGCATTGCCCACCCTACTTAACCCACACTACCTTCCAACTTCAGACTCAACAGCCTATCTGCTTCCACAGCAAACTCCATCGGCAGCTGATTAAACACATCCTTGCAGAAACCACTAATCATCATCGAGATTGCATCTTCTGCCGAAATACCACGCTGCGCGAAATAGAATAGCTGATCTTCCCCAATCTTAGAAGTAGAAGCTTCATGCTCAATCTTGGCAGTATTATTCTGCACCTGAATGTAAGGGAAAGTATTCGCACGCGCATTATCCCCAATCAGCATCGAATCGCACTGAGAATAATTCCGCGCCCCTTCAGCCTTGGGGTTAACTTTCACCAAACCCCGATAGCTGTTCGCCGATCGCCCTGCCGAAATTCCCTTAGATATAATCGTGCTGCGGGTATTTTTACCAACATGAACCATCTTGGTTCCCGTATCGGCTTGCTGCATATTATTTGTCAGCGCTACCGAGTAAAACTCACCAACCGAGTTATCGCCCACCAACACGCAGCTAGGATATTTCCAGGTAATTGCAGAACCAGTTTCTACCTGCGTCCAAGAAATCTTTGAATTGACTCCCTGACACAAACCACGCTTGGTAACGAAGTTGTAGATTCCGCCTTTGCCGTTCTCATCCCCAGCGTACCAGTTCTGTACGGTGGAGTATTTAATCTCGGCATTGTCAAGCGCCACCAGTTCGACTACAGCAGCGTGTAGCTGGTTGGTGTCATACATTGGTGCGGTGCAGCCTTCTAGGTAGGAAACAGAACTACCTTCTTCCGCCACAATTAGCGTCCGCTCAAATTGTCCCGTATCTCCACTGTTAATTCGGAAATAGGTAGACAGTTCCATCGGGCATTTTACGCCTTTAGGTATATAGACAAAAGAACCATCGCTGAAAACTGCGGCATTGAGCGCAGCGAAGTAGTTGTCTCCTGCTGGTACAACGCTACCTAGATACTTCTGCACTAACTCTGGATGTTCCCGCAGCGCTTCAGAGATAGAACAGAATATTACTCCATCTTTAGCTAGCTTTTCTTTAAATGTGGTTGCCACCGACACGCTATCAAAAATAGCATCGACTGCAACGTTAGAAAGCCGCTTCTGTTCTGATAGGGGAATACCCAGCTTTTCAAAGGTATCTAGAAGTTCTGGATCTACTTCTGACAAGCTATTCAGCTTTGCCTTTTGTTTCGGTGCTGAGTAGTAGATAATATTTTGATAGTCAATTGTTGGATATTTGACACTAGGCCAAGTGGGTTCTGTCATCTTCAACCACTGGCGGTAGGCTTTGAGGCGAAATTCCAGCATGAACTCTGGCTCGTTCTTCTTAGCCGAGATTAAGCGGATGACATCTTCGCTCAGTCCACGCGGAATTGTGTCTGCCTCAATGTTGGTAATAAAGCCGTATTTGTATGGCTGGTTGACTAGGGTTTTGACAGTTGCACTCATTGGTAGTGTTCTCTTGTGTTCTGGGGCTCTCTTTAAAGATGAAAGACGGGCGGGGGCTTGCCACTGTCCATCTGACTGGATCTTGTTGTTAAACCGCTGTTACAATTTATTTAGAAGATTAAAACAACGGGTATGTTGTTTTATATATCTCCATTTTAAGCTACATTAACAACAAGTATGTTGTCAAAGTAGAATTTTCAGATGAAATACTTGGAATGACAATGGTGACAACGCAGCAGCCCTCGACTAAGCAGGATATTCTGCAACATTTGATGAAGCAGGGTGGGGCGACTGCTCACGAGTTAGCAACAGAACTTAATATCAGTCCGCAAGCAATTCGTCGCCATCTGAAGGATCTGGAGACGGAGGAGTTAATCTCATACCAAGCAGTTCAGTTGGGGATGGGGCGGCCGCAGCACTTTTATAAACTTAGCAGTAAAGGGCGCGATCGCTTGCGTAAAGAATCAAGCGATCGCGATAGTCACGGACAATTTGCTGTATCGTTGTTGGATACGTTAGCCCAAACTGTAGGGCATGACCAAATGAGTTCTATTTTACGCAAACAGTGGGAACTCAAAGCACTGGAATACCGCAAAAGTGTTGGGAACGGTTGTTTACAAGAGCGCGTGGCGAATTTGGTAGAACTCAGAAAAGCCGAAGGATTTATGGCTGAGTGGTATCGTGTAGATGGAGATTTAGATACAGAGAGTTGCGATCGCTTTATTTTGACAGAACATAATTGTGCCATCTCCAACGTTGCCGCATCTTTCCCTGTTGTCTGCGGCCATGAATTAGAAATGTTTGCCGCAGTTCTGCCAGATTGCAAAGTAGAACGTACTCATTGGCAAATTAACGGCGAACACCGCTGTGGATATTTAGTACAAGCACGTATAGAAAGCTGAGGGAATAGGAAATTATGAATTATGAATGATGAATTATGAAAAAATACCTTTTTAGCATTTAGAATTCAGCATTCATCATTTTGAATCCTAACTCCGAACTCGTAACTTCTAACTCTTAACTTTATTTATGGATTTAAATCAGCAACCGTCAACGCAATTTTTAACCCTGGAAGAGTCAGCTAAAGTAGACGCTGCATTACTTTCTTCTCCAGAAAAATTTCTCGCTAGATTGACAATATCATCCCAAAGGCTGTTGCAGCAAATCGCCCAAGAATACGGCGTGAAGATAGAAGATTTAACAGCGCCGCAAATCGTTGCTTGGTTCGAGAAAGATAGCAAGATTAGGCGCGAACAAGGAATTGATGCGGCTTATTTGAAGTGGTAATTGCTTATTACCTTTAATTTGTTAGCTACGTGCTAAGGCTAAGCGTTCTCTTTCTATGCTTGAATAAGCACAAGTAGTTAGAGCAGATATGAATCCAACAGCAGTTGCTACTTAGACAAAAAATGTTTAAGTGATTTTGCTCTTAATTAGTACTTGCAACTAAATACTTATCAACAAGGGGCTTTTTTAAAACAGTATAAATTAGCAAATTGAGTTATTATAGTAGTATAATTTTATACGTTATAGCTATGTTTAAATCTTTTCGGTTGACAATCTTATCCACAATTATTATAACTGCATTCACAACCCAAGCCAGTTTTAGTATTACAAAACCTCTAGCTCAAAAAACTCAATCCTTAGAAGTCATAAAGCCTAAAGTCGATGTTCCTATCTGCTACATGGAAGCAGTTAACGGCAGCATCTTAAACTTGAGTAACTTGTGTAAACAAAAATCCACAAATTCCAGCACTCGTTCAAATTCAACTTCTTCTAATCCGTATAATGATTCGCTGATGAAAAAATCTGATGATGAACTTTACGGAAAAGGAAACTAACATAGAAAAAGAGCGCTTAAGAGAGTTGGGGAAGTTGGGGAAGTTGGGGAAGTTCCTTCAATCCAAAATCTAAAATCCGCTCATCCCCTAACCCCCAGCGATTAACCTCTAGTTTGAAGTGAATGCACTGTCATCAAGTTGTTTACTTTGAGATAGCCAGCAACATTGCCTTGCTCAGAAAACAGTCGTGCAGCTTTTTGATAATCTGCCAAAGCTACTTGAGAATTTCCTAGCTTAATATAAACATTTCCCCGCTTGAGGTAGGCATCAGCACGTCCAGGATTGATCCCAATTGCTGTATTTAAATCCTCGATCGCTCCTCGATTGTCTCCCAGTTTAGAGCGAACAGCGCCCCGCAGGCTATATCCAATTCCATCTTCAGGATAAAGTTCACTTGCTTGAGTGTAATCCTCAATTGCTCCCTTATAGTCTGCTAAATTTTCACGGGCAATTCCTCGGTTGACGTAGATATAGGAAAATGTGGGGTTGTTGCATATTGCCTTAGTGTAATCTGCAATTGCTCCGCGATTGTCCCCTAGCTGACGACGCAAATCTCCCCGGTGGACGTATGCTAAGAAATGCTCTGGCGCGAACTGAATTGCTTCGTTAAAGTCCACAACCGCTGCCTTATATTCGTGTTTGTGAAGTTTATCCAGCGCTTTATTGATAAACCGCTCAGCAGTGCGTTGTTTAGGTGTGAGCGTTGGTGTTTTGTTTTTCTCTAGAGGTACATCTAGCTGCGATGAATGATGATGCTGCTGATGTGTATTAGTTGATGAATGACTGCAGTTTGATAATGCAGGCGTTGCATGGAAAATCAAAGTGAGTCCACCCAAAGCAGTTGATATACCCAGAGTTGCGATCTTGCGGTGTCAGTCCTGTCTGTTTTCACCACAAAAACCAACAAAAAAGCGCCCCCTGTAAAGGAGAGCGCTTTTGATTGTAGAGACGCGATATATCGCGTCTCTAGTTGATTTAATTAACCGTTGATGCTAGGAGCTTCT
>DATNQH010000301.1:0-12820 GCA_036704105.1 Leptolyngbyaceae cyanobacterium
TGCCCTTGACCGAGGGGGCCTGCTGGGGCGAGAATACCAGGAATGAAACCAGAAAGATGACCTAATAGCCCGTTATGTTCGCGGAAGCGATCGCGCAAAGATTGCACAGTTGCAATTCCCATGTCTTCCAACGACCGATCCAAGAACATGGCACTATAAAAACCAGGGGCATGATGCCCAACTTCTGTAATGATGTTCTTATATCCCAGCATCACCAATGCGGCATAAGCTTCAGCTTGACTGGCAAATCCGCCAGGATGTCCAGAAGCTTTACTTGCTGTAACTTGCACGATCAGGTAACGCAACGCATCAGCATAAAGTAAAGTTTGGAATACAGCCGCCGGATCTTCAGGATTGCTAATGGAAGTGCTACCCGATGTGATCGCTGCTTCCTTGCCATATTTCTCAAATCCTGGCAAAGTTTCGCCAAAATACTGAATTCCTTGACAAAAATCTGGAATTGCTAACTTTGCCTCTTGGGACAATGCCGTCATGCTGATATCCCTCTTTAATCTCTGTAACTGTATTTATTGAATATTTAAAATATTTTACATTTAAATGTTGTCACTGTTTACTCAGTTTTACTGTATGTGTATATCAAGTATATTAATCTGGAAAAATATTCTTTTTTTTTAACGCAGAGGTACGCCGAGGAATGAGAAAAACCTCTGCGTTACTCTGATGTGTAATGGCGGGTTTATCAGCCTATCTTTGGTAGTATAGACAATCTTGAAAACCCGCCCCTATTGCGTTAAAAATGACTATAATTAACATCCAAAAGATAAAAAAATCAATAATGATACCTGCGGAACTTAAAACACCAGCTTTACTACAAACTCTGCAATTAATTGCTAATCCGACACAATTTTTAGCAACTTGTACGAAGCGTTATGGAGATGCATTTACTGTTAGAGTGATGGGGCTAAATTCACCACCAGTTGTATTTTTCAGTCATCCCCAAGCAATTAAAGAAATTTTTGCCATTCCTTTAGAAAAATTCGATTTTCAGCAGACAACTCAGGTATTTAAACCGCTGATGGGAGAGCGATCGCTAATCCTACAAGAAGGAACTCGTCATCAGCGACAACGGCAATTAATGTTACCACCTTTTCATGGCGATCGCATGAAAGCTTACGGGCAAACAATCTGCCAAATTACCCAATCAGTAATCGAGCAGTGGGTAGCAAATGAATCAATTGCAATTGATCGATTTATGCCGGATATTACCCTGCAAATTATTTTACAGGTTGTATTTGGAATTAGTCCTGGGGAGAGATACGAAAAACTAAAAACAATGCTCAGTTCCCTGCTGGAAGATATTACTACTCCCTGGTATTCCAGCTTATTCTTTTTTCCGCCGCTACAACAAGATTTAGGTGCATGGAGTCCTTGGGGACATTATATTAGACGACTACAGCAAATTGATAATTTAATATATGCCGAAATTGCCCAACGGCGTCTAGAGACGTATCATGATACGTCTCTACAACGTACAGATATTCTATCCATGTTGATGTCAGCGCGGGATGAAAACGGACAACAAATGACAGACATGGAGTTACGCGATCAGTTAGTTTCGCTGCTACTACTTGGTTATGAAACAACAGCTGCGGCTTTGGCTTGGCTATTTTATTTAATTCACTCCCATCCCCAGGTACTAGATCAATTAAGACAGGAATTAGACAGTCTGGGAAAAAATCCACCAGCAGAAGCGATCACAACTCTTCCCTACCTCAGTGCAGTATGCCAGGAAAGCCTCAGAATTTATCCTATTGCCTTGATTTGCACACCACGAATGGTGAAAGAAACAGTGCAAGTCACCAATTATAATTTACCATCAGGCGCGATCGTAGTGCCTTGTATTTATTTAGCTCATCGTAATCCAGAAACTTATCATCAACCAGATAAATTTATTCCCGAAAGATTTCTGCAACAGAAATTTTCGCCGTTTGAGTATCTCCCCTTTGGTGGTGGTAGTCGCGGTTGTATCGGGGCAGCATTTTCCATGTATGAAATGAAACTCGTCTTAGCTACAGTTCTGTCGCATTTTGAACTAGATCTGGCAAATAAACGCCCAGTATATCCAGTACGGCGTGGTATTACGATAGTTCCTTCAAAGAACGGGGTAAGAATGGTTGTCCTCGCCAAGCGCCAAATGTCAAAAACTCCAGTGCAGGTTTAGCGTATGATTGTAGAGGCGCGATCGCTATAGCGTCTCTACATATGCCATCTGGCAGATAAACTCTTTGAAATAAATGGTCAAAATTGGGGAGTGAGAACGCACTAGGAAAAGTAGCGTGACACCACCAGAAAAAGCCAGATTTAGCCAACAGGCAATAAATAAAATAGCGGAAGTTGCGATCGCCAGCCAACTCAAGCAAGTAGAAAAATTAAAAGTTCATATCGATACCGATCTAAACAAACTTGCGCGCGGTAAAATTGACTCCATCAATATCAATATCAATGGTTTATTAATGCAGCCATATCTGATATTGGAGGAACTACAGCTAAAGATTAATTCTGTTACTGTCAAACCTCGTAGTGCCATTTTAGGCAAAATTAAATTAGTTCATCCTTCAACGGGAACAATTTACTTTGTCTTTAACCAGCACGATCTCACTCGTACCTTTAATTCTGAGTCTTTCCTAGCAAATCTTCACCAAATAGGTAAAACAGTAACAATTAATGTGCAGCAAGTAAAGTGCGATCTGCTAGCAGATGGTAAAATTAGTTTAAGTTCAAAGCTAATTTTAAGTAATACCCAACAAGCTGAGATTGCTTTCACAACTGTACCTCGGATTAGCAATGATGAGCGAGAAATTTATCTTCAAGATCTGCATTATTTAAAAGGAGAAGCAATAGCACCAGAATTAACAGCAGCTTTGCTCCTGCAGGTGAGCGAACTTTTAAGCTTGCGAATGTTTGAGCGAAAGGGTATGTCACTGAGAATTCAGCAGGTTGATGTCACAGCAGGTAAGTTAACTTTACAAGCTGATACTTACATCGAGCAATTTCCAACAGCTTGAAGCCTTGGTGGTTTAATTGCTGAAATTTTAATTTATCTGTTTTGAGCGATCGCAAAAACAAAATTTCTATCTTTGTCTATTTCCTTAGTATTAAAAATTACACTAAAAGTTAATAAAAATACCATTCTAAAGTTAGAAGTAGAAGACTACTTTGTCATTTGTCATTTGTCGTTTGTCGTTTGTCCAAAACTCTTACCTCTGGCCTCTCGCCTTCGTATAATTTCTATTTCATGACTCAAATGAGATTGCTATAGAGTGAGTTAAAATTTTAGCCAAAATTCCATCCATTCCTTTAATAAAGGGGGTTAGAAATATATTTGTTAATATTTAAGTAGATATTTTTATGTTGATCGCAACTTAACTATGCATAATTAGTGGTGGTATTTATCTGCTAAATGGATAGTTTTGAATAGAACTTTTAGCAGAGGAATTTAGTAGCTTATTTAAGTATAAGAAAAGTGGGTGGACACATAGCGGAGCCTGTTCGTCAGACATCGCCAAACGATCGCCCCAAATCTTCGTATTTATTAACAGTAAATATTTTCTTGGACAGCATCTCTAGCTCGATCGATCCATGACTCATTTTGGTATAATTTGTCCGCCTTTTCCTGGTCATATTAATCCTTTGGCAGCCTTGGGGCGAGAGTTACAACGGCGCGGCCATGAAGTTACGTTTTTGCAAATTCCCGATCTAGAACTGAGGGTGCGATCAGAGAAATTGAACTTTTGGGCGATCGGGCAGTCTAAATATCGCCCCGGCTTACTAGCTGAAACCTTCGAGCAGTTGGGCAAATTGAGCGATATGGAGGCGCTACGTTATTCAGTTGAATTTTGCCAAACGATCGCTGAGATAGTTTGCTCTGATGCTCCCAGAGCAATTGAAGCAGCAGGAATTGAAGCCTTATTAATCGATCAGTTGGAACCAGCAGGTGAAACAGTTGCCCAATTCCTGCGCCTACCATTTGTCTGCGTATCTTGTGCGCAGGCTATCCACCGCAGAGCAGACGTTCCTCCCTTCTTCACAGCCTGGAACTACCAGAATACTTGGCGGGCGCGGATTCGCAATTCTCTTGCCTATTATCTATTAGACCGCAATAGTAAACCAATTCTGCAAGTTCTCAATCATTATCGTCATCAGTGGCGGCTACCCACTTACCGACATTTATATGCGTCTGAGGCGGGGCTGGCACACATCAGCCAACAACCAGCAGCTTTTGATTTTCCCTGTACCAACTTGCCAGAACACTTCCATTATGTTGGGCCATTACGCGATGCATCGCCGCGATCGCTTTCCTTTCCGTATGAAAAGTTGACTGGGCAACCGATGATTTATGCTTCTTTAGGGAGTATACAAAATACCAAACACGCAGTTTTTCACATTATCGCCGCAGCTTGTCAGGAATTGGATGTCCAATTGGTGATGTCTCACGGGGGTGGAATGAATGCAGAAGCGGTGCAACAACTGCCTGGTTCTCCCCTAGTGGTAGAGTATGCGCCGCAACTGGAAGTCATTTCTAAAGCCAGCTTAACCATTACTCATGGGGGGCTGAACACAGTGCTGGATTCGCTGAGCAACGGAGTACCTTTAGTTGCTATCCCCATCACCTACGAACAGCCGGGAACTGGAGCGCGAATTCTTTGGACGGGAACTGGAGAAGTGATTCCTTTAAGCGATCTTAGTGTAACTAAGTTGCGTTCAACAATCGAGCAAGTGCTAAAAGAGGATTCTTATTCTGATAATGCATTGCGGCTAAAGCAGGCTATTTGTCAAGCAGGGGGAGTGAAACGAGCGGCTGATATTGTAGAGACAGCGATCGCATCTGGATATAGACAGCGATCGCAGTTAATGCTGAGATAGAACTTAACTTTTTTTAATTACAAATGGGGTAAACTGTACTACACCAAATTGTCTATTTCGTGCTGTAGATTCGCTCCCAACTATCAATGTCTAAATTTAGCAGTAGTAGGGACAACAGGACAGGGCAAAGTGACACACGAAGATCGCAATCTAGAAGAGCAGCTAGTGAGTAAAGCTGCAGAAATGACACTATCTAGCCAGTTGGATTCAGCAGAAAAAATCGAAGTAGACGTGCAAACCGATCTGTCAGAGATAATTCAGGGAAAGGCTGAAGGGGTGACGATCTCTGGACAAGGTTTGGTAATGCAAAAAGACATCCGCATTCAGGAAATGGAATGGCAGACAAATGGTGTCAATATCAATCCGCTCAGTGCTTTATTTGGGCAAATTGAATTAGATCGGCCATTTGATGCTAATGGGCGAATTGTACTCACAGAACCAGATCTTAACCGCGCACTCAATTCAAATTATGTCCTTAGCAAGGCGCAAAATTATGAATTAGATGTAGATGGTAAAACCGTAACGGTGTCAATGCAGCAGATGGAATTACATCTGCCAGATGGGGATAAAATGGTATTTATTGCTAAGTCTTCGATCCGTGAAATGGGGAACACTCGCCAACTTGGTTTTACTGCCACTTTTCGCCCACGAAGTAAGAATCAGCCAGTATTGGTAGAAAATTTTCAATGCCATGATGGACAAAGTACTTCAATTGATTTTGCTGTTGCTTTATTGGAAAAAATCAAAGAACTGACGCACTTACCTTATATTGAAATCGGACAAATGAGGCTTCGCGTTGAAGAAATGGATGTGCAACCAGGTAAGATTACACTGCAAGTACAAGCTCATATAAGGCAAATCCCATCTTCCTAAAAACAGATAGATGAGCAAGAGCGTAGGCTGGGCAATCCCTGCACTGTGGTGGTAATACCACAGTTCCGCCCACCAGACAAAATTATCTATTGTTTATTAGGATAGGCGGATTGCTATAGGAAAAAATTAAAAGAGCGCATTTAAATAAATAAATGCGCTCTTATTAGTAGGAGGAAAAAAATAATATAAATTCAGCGCTTGCACCAGCATTTACCACTATTTAAGCCTGGGAACAAGCGATTACACTAGGGAAATTCATGACTTATTGTTGATTTGGCATACCACTTGCCTTATACCAGCATCGCACGAATTTAACTCAATCCGCGTTAGCCTAGAAATTCAAATTATCCCTTAAATGAATAGTTTTTTGAAGGAACCTGATTATCAAAGGTAACAATGCGATATAGCTTAATCAAAGTGGGTAAATAGCGTAACCAAGTAGCTAGGATGGTTACAGAGAAAACGGAAATAAAGCTGAAAGCGAAGAATTGTTCTAGGGGTGACATAAGGTTTTCCTTAGTAGAGTAGAGGGTAATTATTAGATGATTTTTAACAACTGCGTTGATTGTAGTTTTAGTGGAATCAGATTATCTCCAGTATAATTACGGCTTTTTATTGCCAGAAAGAAGATAATTTTTAGTCATATTTGCTGAGAGCAATATTTTCTAGTTAATTTCCTTTGGCAAATGAGATTGGCAGCTTGAGCATTGCTATGGCAATGTATGCAAAATTTTTCAGTTCCAAGGCAATGTTTATCTGCCAATAGTTAGTCTTGTAGCCTTCCTCCCTGTCTTGACAAGTTATTAAGAGTTGCGGTCAAGAATGATATTGGTACAAGATTAAAGCTTTAGTACCAGCTAGGGTTTAAAAATTTGTATCTTACAATACAAATTTATTAGTACTAAATACGTAAGTTATAAGCTCATCGATAGCATCTAAAATCCAAGCAATCAGGAGTTAACGAAGTAAGTGGCAATCGTAGATACTGCTGGAAACACCCTAGGAGTAGCGTTCGATCTTGGTTCTCTTGGTGCTAGCACAACTGTTAGCAACTTTGTTGGTAGCACCGACACTGTTGATTTTTTCCGCTTCAGCGTCAACAGTGCTAGCGATTTCGATATATCACTTAATGGTTTGAGTGCGAATGCAGAAGTTGCGTTGATTCAAGATCGTAATCTTAATGCTGTCATAGATGCAGATGAGTATGTCGGCTTATCTAATAGATTTGGTACTGCTAAAGACACAATTGACATCAATAGTTTGCCAGCAGGAACTTATTATGCTGGGGTCTATTACTCTGGTGGCGACACAAATTACAATCTATATTTATCTGCCACACCTCCTAGTAAGACTTTTAACAGCAATTTCGGTTATGGATTAGTTGATGCTGCAACATCTGTAGCATTTGTAACAGGAAAGACGAGTCTTTTTCCTGAAGTAGCAAATTTAGGGGGATTTAACTGGGGACTAGATATGGTTAAAGCCCCAGAAGTTTGGCAGCAGGGATACACTGGGCAGGGTATTACTGTGGCTGTGTTGGATACAGGTGTTGACTATACTCACCTCGATTTAGACAACAACATCTGGATCAACAGCGATGAGATTTATGGCAATGCTATAGATGACGACAAAAATGGTTATGTAGACGATCTTATTGGTTGGGATTTTGTCGATGCCGATAACTTGCCTTATGATACAAGTCCTAATGGTCATGGCACTCACGTTGCTGGTTTAATTGCAGCAGAGAATAATAGTTTTGGCACTACTGGAGTAGCATATAATGCCAAAATCATGCCCGTGAGGATCTCCGGCGGCCCTCAAACTACAGCAACTTTAGACACATTACTTGCTAACGGGATTAATTACGCTGTTGCCAATGGTGCAAATGTCCTAAATATGAGTTTAGGAAACTACCCTGGAGATCCCCTGATGCCAAAGACATTGGAAGCATTGGCAAATGCAAAGCGATCGGGAGTTGTAGCCGTGATGGCATCAGGCAATGAAAGAACCAGTTATAATGCTACTCGTCCAATTGAGCCTGCTTCCTATGCTGCGATCGATTTAGGTATTGGTGTGGGAGCAGTAAACGCCCAAGATATATTAGAGAATTACTCTAATCCTGCTGGTGTTGCACCCATAGATTATGTTGTTGCTCCAGGGGATGGGATTTATTCTACAACACCATACAATACATACGAGCAGTTGAGTGGCACTTCAATGTCTACTCCCTTTGTGTCTGGTGTTGCGGCTTTATTACTTGGCGCTAATCCGAGTCTTTCACCGTCTGAAGTTGAAATGGCTATTACTAGAACAGCCAACCCTTTTGGAATCATCGTCTAATTATATACCCGTTCAATTTTGGTTTCAAAAGTGCCATCGCTATTGAAAGTCAAAAGTCTAAATCCTGGTTGAGTTGAATCAAGCGCAAATTCTACACTTTCTGGTTTGAACTGCACGCAAGTTGAAGGCGAACCGAGATAACGCACTCCTCGCCTCTGCTGTTCAAATGCTTGATGAATGTGACCGAATAAAACTAATTTAACTTGTGGATAGCGATCAATAATTGCAAAAAATTCCTCTGGATTTTGCAATTTGATTCGATCCATCCAGTCTGATGCGATCGCGCAGGGTGGATGGTGTAATGCGATCGCAGTTGGCTTGTCACCAATAATTTGCAGTTGTTGTTCTAACCACTCTAAACTTCCCCCAGACAACTTACCATATACCTTGCCTGAAATCCAAGAACTCAGCAACAAGAAATGCCATCCACCTACAGTAAAAGATTTATCAGCAAAGATAGGCGGCTGATTCAAAACTTGTTGCATCAATGGTAAATCGTCATGATTTCCCGGTATCCAATAGGCGGGAATCTCCAGCGGCGATATTATCTCCTTAAGTCGCTGATACGATTCATTTGTCTCATCCTGAGAAAGATCTCCAGTAAGTAACAAGATATCTGGTTTCGGTCGGAGTTGACGCAAATGAGCTACCACTGCTTGGAATGAATCATAAGTAGTCAAACCTAACATTTGTTGTTCGTCTGTAGCAAATAAATGTGTGTCGGTAATTTGAGCAACAATTAAAGGTGATTTTTGGTTCATAAATACTAAATAAATATTGTATGGTGGGCATTGCCCACCTACTCAAACACTAAATAAATATTGTAGGGTGGGCTTCGTTTTGGTATTACCACCACACCCCGGATTGCCCACCTACTCAAATACGACTGTCTTGTTATCGTAGATCAAGACTCTGTTCTGTAAGTGCGATCGCACTGCTCTTGCTAGCACGATTCGCTCTAAATCTTTGCCTTTGCGAATCAAGTCATCAACTTCATCGCGGTGGCTAATTCGCACTACGTCTTGCTCAATTATTGGACCTGCATCCAGATCTGCTGTAACATAATGAGCGGTAGCACCGATAATTTTTACCCCTCGCTCATAAGCTTTATGATATGGATTTGCTCCCACGAAAGCTGGGAGAAATGAGTGATGAATATTTATGATTTGGGGAAATTGAGCGATAAATTCTGGACTGAGAATCTGCATATATTTTGCCAGTACCACTAAATCAATGTTATACTGTCGCAACAGTTCTAATTGCTTTGCTTCCCCTTCGGCTTTATTTTCCTTGTTGATGGCGATGTGGTGATAGTCGATGCCAAATTGCGCTGCTACATCCTTTAAATCTGCATGATTACTGACGATCAGGGGAATTTCAGAGGAAATTTCTTTGCCTCGTTGGCGTAATATTAAGTCGAATAGACAATGGTCTTGCCGACTTACCCAGATGGCAATTCGTGGTACAGTCTCAGAAAAATGCAATTGCCATTGTGCTTCCAGCGGTTGAGCGATCGCATTGAATGCTGGGGCAATTAAATCTGGTGGTAGATTAAATCCTTCTAACTGCCACTCGATGCGAGTCAAAAACAATCCGGCGGCAAAATCTGTATGCTGATCGGCATGAATAATATTCCCACCATTAGAGTAAATAAAGTTAGCAATTTTTGCTACCAGTCCTCGCCGATCCGGACAAGAAACGAGCAAAATAGCTGTTTGTCTCTTCATCGTAATTTTATATTAATCAAGACTAAAACAATTTAATAACTTCAAGTTCAGATCCTGAAGGAGAATAGATTGTAACTCGTTTAACCGGATTTTAGCTGAGAAAAGTCCCACTCTAATTGTGTTTAGTGTACTTAGTATAAGGTTTGATAATTTCATAACTTAGTACAAAATTTTACATACACGTATTGTTGCCAAAAAATATGTATGTAATAATACATTAGTTGTCTAGTTATCTCTTCTGGTAACTAAGAAAAAGAAGAATGGAGAGTAAGCGAGGCAATTGCTATTGCTTCAATGCAGAAATCACTTGCATAACTAGAAACTTCGGGATGTAATATTTCTTCTATGTTCGCGTTGTAACAATGCTGTTGGAAAAAAGCGCGATTAAACGGTGAATTTGTCAATCCTGACTTTCAGAAGTTAACTAATTACAGGGTGTTTTTATTACTATGGGAGGAGGGCAAAGGCGATTCGCATTTATCTCTTTTGGCTGTTACCTTTCTTTACACTTATTATCGGTTGGGAAAAGGATATGTTACTAGAAATGCTATTATTCTCTGGCACAATTTTTTACATACTAGTAAGTTGCTGCTTATTTACCCAGTGGCTGAACATAATGCAGCAAGATGACCGTATAAGATCGGGGATGCTGGCTAAATTATTTTTAGTTATTGTCTCAATCTTATGGCCCTTGGTAGTGCCATTTGCTTATTTAGAATTATTACCTAAATATCAAAGTTCAAAGGAAAGTATGAGTATGTTTGCTGAGCAAGTAAGTGAAAGCTTGGCGGTGGAGAGCAACGCATAGATTTCACTTTTCTTTATAAACTCCCCTCTGACATTAGATCCCGTTATCCCTACTGAAAAAAGGGATAACGGAGACTTGAGAGGGAGGAGGTTTATATTTTACGTTGATTCAAGTAGATTTGATGTTATCCTTGATCGCTTTTAAACACAGATCCAACAGTTGATTTAATCGACTCTCTCGCATCCCTGAAAGTTTGTGCGATCGGATGCTGTGTCTGCAAAAATACCCTAGCACAATTGCGTCCTGGCATTCCTGAAATTGAACCACCTGGATGAGTTCCCGCACCTGTGAGGAATAAGCCATCAATTGGAGTTTTGTAGTTTGCTATTTCCGGTAAAGGACGGAAGAAAACCATTTGATCCAGTGTCATATCGATGTGGTAGTAGTTGCCTTTATAAGCACCTAGTCTTTCTCCTAATTCCGCCGGACTTTCGACGCGACGCGCAATAATTGAATTTTTCAAATTAGGTGAATATTGTGCTAATTTGTCAACTACGCGATCGGCAACTTTATTTTTCAATTCATCCGTCCAACCCGTTCCTTTCAACCCCGTACCTTCTGCACCTGCAATTTGATATGGGGCAAAAAATTCAATCCAAACAGTATGCTTACCTTCAGGTGCCATTGAAGGATCTAATCCAGTAGGCATCACTACATACATCGATGGATCGGAATCTGGAATTTCTCCTAGGGTACATTTACTATGTGCTTGTTCAACGTGGCTGACAGAATCTGCAATCAAAATTGACCCAATTAAATATTCATCTTTATGTTCGTGATGTTCAAAGCATAAAGGTTTATCAATTGCTAAATCAATTTTGAGAATAGTTTCATTGTTATTCACAATCCGCCGTTCTAATCTTTCGCGCAAATCTGGATCAGCTGCATCAATATCGCTAGCGTCCATCAGTTGCAAAAAGACTCGCTTAGCATCAATATTTGAAATTACGCCTTTATTAGCGCGGTATTCTGTGCCGCCAGCTACTCGTACACCCACAGCACGACCATTGTCAATTAACACTTTCTCGACGTGCTGGTCAGTGAGGATGACACCACCTTTACTTTTAACTACATTTACCAAAGCCTGCACCAAAGCACCAGTACCGCCACGAGGTCTAGCCATACCTGGATCGTGACGCATTGCCATCATAATTGCACCAATGGCGATCGTTTTCTGCGAAGGCGGCGCACCCAGTTCTGATGCAAGTCTTGCTAATGGTGCTTTGAGAAACTCCGAATCAAACCACTCGTTAAGGATATCCTCAGCACTGGTTAGCATAGTGCGAACAAAGTCTAGTGTTTTGGATGGCGCACCAATGACAGAAAATAAATCTCTCAGCTTTTTAATATCATAGTTACCAACAATATCTATAACTGACTTGGGTGGGGCGTTGAACATGGGAACCATTGCCCCGATCGCCCGCTGCCAGTAATTTGTATATTCAGCATATTTTTTCGCATCGCGATCGCTATATCTAGCAATCTCTGCACAAGTTTTCTCTAGTGATTTATGTCCTAAGAAGTACTTACCATCTGGATGAGGACAGAAAACCACTGGATCGCATTCCAGATACTCTAGTCCATACTTTTCCAGTTCTAATTCCTGCACCACCGGGCCTAAATGAATAAACTCGTGATCGATCGCACACAGGTTAAATTTGAAACCAGGGGCTTCTTTTGGTAAGCATTCTTCGGTAGTTGCTGCGCCGCCTGGAACCGATCGCTTTTCCAGTAGCAAGACGCTATATCCAGCTTTCAGTAGATAGGATGCACATACTAGCCCATTATGTCCTGCTCCAATAATGACTACATCATAAGCTTGCATTGTCGGAACTCCAGGGATTTTATATTTTTTCGATCTTAAAAATAAGTTATAGAATATACAATCGCTCGTGAGTTAGAGAAATCTAACTTTCTAGTGATGCGTCATTTGTAAAGACGCAATATATACTATCTCTACTAAGTCTAAGGACTGATGTAGCTATTCGTTTAGTTCTCAAAAATTGTAATAGTAGAAAAATGAGTATCAGATTATGCCGTCCGAACAAGAGAAAGTAACTAAACCCAGCGATAATGTTCTCACGCCAGATCAAAAACCTTCTTTTCCAGTTGGTATTGCTATTACTTTGATTGTGTTAGGTATTGGGTTGTTATTTGCGTCGCTTTACTTTGGCATTCTCAATATTTA
>DATNQH010000302.1:0-8453 GCA_036704105.1 Leptolyngbyaceae cyanobacterium
AACCGAATCACAGAACTACGGTTACAAATTCGGACAAGAAGAAGAAACCTACAACATCGTTGCAGCACACGGCTACTTTGGTCGTCTCATCTTCCAATACGCCAGCTTCAACAACAGCCGTAGCTTGCACTTCTTCCTAGCGGCATGGCCAGTAATCGGTATTTGGTTTACCTCATTGGGTGTCAGCACAATGGCATTCAACCTCAACGGATTCAACTTCAACCAGTCGGTAATTGACTCACAAGGTCAGGTAATCGGAACTTGGGCAGATGTATTGAACCGCGCCAACCTGGGTATGGAAGTAATGCACGAGCGCAACGCTCACAACTTCCCACTAGACTTGGCCGCAAGCGAAGCTCCTGCGCTTAATGGTTAATTAATAATTTAGACGCAACACATTGCGTCTCTACAAGCGCTCTCCATAACGGAGGGCGCTTTTTGTTGTTGGTACAGACGTAGCAATGCTATGTTTCTACAGGTTATTGTGAATAGGCAATATAACTATTCCACAAGATAACTCAACAAACCGCAGGAGAATATTAATGCGCTACAAACTATTAGGTCATAGCGGACTGCGTGTATCTGAACTGTGTCTTGGTTCGATGACGTTTGGTGAAGATTGGGGGTGGGGAGGTTCCTACGACGAAAGCCGCAAGATGTTTGATACTTTTGCAGCAGCGGGGGGTAACTTCATCGATACTGCTAACTTATACACCAACGGTACGAGCGAAAAATATGTAGGTGAATTTGTTGCAGGCGATCGCGATAAGTGGGTAGTTGCTACTAAATACAGCCTCAATACTGGTAACGGCGAAATTAATGCCTTTGGTAATCATCGCAAGAACATGATCCAAGCGGTGGAAGCCAGTTTGAAGCGATTGAATATGGAATACATTGATTTGCTGTGGTTACACGCTTGGGACTTTACCACCCCGGTTGAAGAAGTGATGCGCGCTTTTGATGACTTAGTGCGCATGGGTAAAGTTTTTTATATTGGCGTGTCTGACACTCCAGCTTGGATTATTTCTCAGGCTAATACTTTGGCAATGCTGCGCGGCTGGACACCTTTTATTGGCTTGCAGATCGAGTATTCTTTGAAAGAGCGTACACCCGAAAGAGATTTATTACCAATGGCGCGGGCGTTTGACATTGGTGTGACGGCGTGGAGTCCTCTTGCTGCTGGTTTGCTGACAGGGAAATACAATCGCCCGGCTGATGAGACAACAGAAGGGGGACGGCTGAACAACCCGAATTCATCTCAAAAAATTAGCGATCACGATTTGAAAATTGCGGCAGAAGTCAGTAAAGTTGCTTCAGAAATTGGTAAAGCACCCTCGCAAGTAGCGCTTAACTGGTTACGACAGCAACCAGGTGGTGTTATTCCGATTATCGGTTCTCGTAAAGTCAAACAGCTTGAGGAAAATATCGCCTGTGTGGAGTTTGAGTTATCACCAGAACATATGCAGCGACTGAACGAGGTGAGTGCAATTGAACTTGGATTTCCGCACGATTTCTTGAGTAGTTCAATGGTGCAAGATTTTGCGTTTGGTGGAGCGATCGCTAAAATTGATAACCATCGCCTCTAATCAGTGGTATTCTCTTAGCTAGGCGATCGCTCTTGTTATGAGGTGAACCAAAATAAGATAGGTCAAACTCATAAATAGCAAGACTGGCTTTGAGTAATTTCATCAAAACCCCAATATAGCTGGGGGTTAAAATCAGATAAAGACCCGAAACGCTTTCTAATAAGGAATACAGCATCGGGTCTTTATATTATGCTAAAAAACACTAGAGTTAAGAAATATTATTTTTACTGGGAAAATTTCCTACTGAATGTATTGTACATAAAAATACTAGAAGCAATTTTAGCTAACTTAGATAGATGTAGGGTAGGCAATGCCCACCCTGGGAAAATTAACTATTTAGTAAACTAGGTGGGCATTGCCTACCCTACTAGGAAAATTTGCTAGCGAATGTGCTGTAAATAAAAATACTAGAAGCAAATTTAACTAACTTAGATAGATGTAGGGCGGGCATTTCCCACCCTACTGGGAAAATTTTCTAGCGAATGTATTGTAAATAAAAATACTTGCAGCAAATTTAGCTAATTTAGATAAATGTAGTAAAGCTTACACAAGAATAGGGAAACAATTCAGCCGCAAGATAGAGATAAAAAAAACCTTGAGTAATTAAATTCCACTGAAGCAACAGATTACTGAAGTTTATTCGAGAGGAAAAGTTTATGTTTTCTAACTTGTCTCGACGGCAACTTTTAAGGTTAATTAGTTTTTTAATAGCTGGAACCGCAGCGGTAGGAAGTATTCCATTTTTGGGCAAATTTTTTGGTAACAAAGTTCAGGCTCAAACACTGAATGAACTATTATACAAAAATGTGCAAATTAGAATTGTTCCTAAGCTGCTCGACGACACACTTGGGCTACTTCAAGCTCGTTATACTACGCCAGTAGAGCTATTTATTGATGGCAGAAGAGTTAACGTCATCCAACTTAAGGACACAAATAAGTATAGAACTTACCTGTTACCTTTTACTGACTATGACTCCCTAATCGACCTGGCAAAAGCTTTAATTGACGCGCGGGTAGCGCTTCCTAATGACCCTGCTACTAGTCAAGTTCCTGTTCGTGATTTGCAGTTAAATAATCCAGGCTATTAACTGGGGCGCGTATGCATTTAAGCTGCGATCGCGCAGTCTTACCAGATCGGCCTTGTCTGCGTTAGTAATTCTCAACGCTTAAATTTTTTTGGTTCTAAAATTCAAGCTTTCAGTTGATGTGCGATTAATCTTTAACGACTGAGGAAAAATATGCCGCTCCTGCGAAAAAATATCCGCGATCTGACTAGTACTGAAAAAGCAGACTTTATTCAAGCCATCAAAGCACTCAAAGCTACTCCTCAGACGATATACGATACTTATGTCAGATGGCATATTGCCGCTGCAAGCTATGCCACGCCCACAAATGGTAATCCGGGCGATCGCAATGCAGCTCATAAAGGTCCGGCGTTTAATCCCTGGCATCGCTATTATCTATACAGATTTGAACAGCGATTACGAGATCAAGTGCCGGGAGTAACAATTCCCTACTGGGACTGGACGCAAGATGCAGCCGATCCACTAAATTCACCGATGTGGGCTGCTGACTTTATGGGAGGCGATGGCGATCCTAATGATGGAGACCAAGTAAAAACAGGCCCATTTGCGGTTGGTCAATGGCAAGTGATTGATTCTACTGGTAATGTTGCAAATCGAGGCTTAATACGTCAGTTTGGCAGAACTGTTAACTTTCTACCAACACCAGATCAAGTGAATGTCATGCTGAGTGAGAATCCTTACGACCACAATCCTTGGGATGCATCCAGCAGCTCCAAACCTAGCCATCGAAATCGGCTGGAAGGCTGGCTTGGTAGTCCGCGAGAATTACATAACCTAGTCCATTTATGGATGGGCGGGGATATGTTACAAATATCTTCTCCCAGCGATCCAGTGTTTTTTATACATCATTGCAACATAGATCGACTCTGGGCATTATGGCAAGCTCAGAACCCTAGCCAAGGATATCAACCTACTGGTGATGGACCAACCGGACACAATTTCAACGACCTCATGTATCCTTGGGATGGGCAAGCTACGATTTTAAGCATTAAGCCCGCAGATGTTATGGATATTAGCACGCTTGGCTATAGCTACGCTTAGCGATCCGCCTGCTCGTGAGAGTATATACTTTAGAGTTTAAATGCAGAGGGGCGCAGAGGACTACGCAGAGGTACGCAGAGTTATCTGTCATCCTCTGGGTTAAAAAATAACTGATGACTACTACTTTGCAGTGGCAACAGTGACATTAAAACTCAGCACAAACGGTTTGAAATTCGCCCCGGCTTTGGGTTTTCCGATTAACTCTAATTGATATGCACCAGGTTTGGGAAAGGTAATAACTGTACCCGGAATATCTTTATATCCTTGCGTTGATATTGCTTTAAGTTCTGGTTTTAAAAGTGGTGGGGAATGTTTGGCGCTTGGTTCTGAGTAGACAGATAGTTGACAATTACATTGCTGGAGTGGTAGGGATTGCCCACCTTTACGAGTTAAGGCCAGCCAGATTAATGCTGCTTTCCCAGCTAGTGGTGTGTCGTCGGGTTCAATATGTAAAGTAGCACCTACATCTCCTGAAATTTGCACTTTATGGGCAGATACTGGTGAAATTGCTACTGTTGCAGCTAGCAAGCCGAGTAATAACCATTTAGCATTTTTACCGGGACTTGTAAGGGGGAACATAGTATTTTCCTAAAGACAAGATTGACCAAAACCAAGGCGATCGCACCAATAATACAGCTAGCACTGCTATTCCTAGCATTACCGTCGATAACTGATTACTCCAACTCCCTTGTTCACCACCCAAATAATGGGAACCAAGCAACACAGCATGAATCGCAGTTAAAATTACAGCAGGCACTCCCAGCAGATGAATTTGTCGCCAACGCTTACCTAAATGACTTTGGACGCGATCAAAACTAGTGACAGCAGCTGGTGTCATTAATACTAGTGCCAAGAAACCTACTACCATACCCCATTGATGCATTGGCAGCATAAAAGCTAAAGCGTCCAAGTTCCAGTTGAGGGTATGTTCGATTGTATGGGCGGTGTGAGCCATAGCCAAAACAAAAGCTCCTACTCCCAAGGCGCGGCGGTATTTTAATGGTGATGACCACAAGCGACTGATGGGACGGGCAATCAGTGCTAGCATCAAGCAGAGTAAAGCAGCATGACTGGTGTAGTCTACCATAGTGTCACCAGTCCGCAGTAGGGTAATTATTCCAATTGCGATCGTTATCCAACCGCCCAAGCGAAACAACTGACTGCGGCGATCGCCACTCACCATCGATGCAGACACGCCCACTCCTAACATAGTAGGCAGGGTTCCTAGTCCAAAAGCTAGCATGATTGCTGCACCGCGCCAAATATTGCCTGTTTCAGCGGCTTTAATTTGGGCAGCATACAAAAAACCGCAGGGAATCAAACCCCAAACCAACCCCAAACCCGCTGGTGTCCACCAATGCGATCGTAGTGACAGTTTCATCATGCCTGCACTTAGACGCTTGTGTAAACTACCCTGAATCAGCGGATGCAAAATCGGAATACGTGGGAGAAAGTCAGGTTTTATCTGCCCTAAACCAAACCAAATCAGCATCAAACCCGTAAAAATTGCAATCCAACGGCGCAGTTCGCTGCCTATTCCTGCCATTTGTCCGCTGGCGATTAATACAGAACCGAGCGCCCCAATTCCAGCACCGATAATAATATAACTAACTAGCCGCCCCAAGTTTAGTAGAGTGTGAAAATACAGTTGCTGCTGCCATTTGGGAGTTTCCTGTTTATGCGAAAGGGAAAACGCCACTGCCAGGGGGCCGCACATTCCAACACAGTGTCCAAAACTCCCTAGGAAACCTAGGGTCATCATCAGCAACAAATCTATCACAATCCTTCTCGCAATTCTATTTAAGTTATGAATAATTCGTAATGGCTGTTAACTATTAACAGTCTATACACAATATTTAAGCATCCTACTAAACTAGCTTCTATATTTATTTAGTTAATGTCAGCACTTCGACAATTTCAATATCTTGAATCATTTTTCCATTTCAATATCTTGAATCATTTTTCCATTATGCGCCAAAGTTTCATGACTGTGTGCATTTAAACGGACAATAATTTCGTTTTTATCAGGCTGGATATTTTCTAGATAGTACGACCATTCATACAATCGAGTGTTTTTACTATTTACATCAAAATGCCCCGCAACTTCATTTTGGTAATTGTGTATCACATTTTTATGAGGTGATTCTGTAAATTGTAATTTTTACTTTTATGTTACCTTGTTTTATCAAATCTTTATGCAAACTTAGATTTACTGATGGTATAAGTTAGCTTGCAGTTATATATATTGTTTTGCGAACATGATTTGTTTTTCTATTATAATGCTTACTATCAGCTAAATTATTTCACTTTTAACTATGCCGCAAATACTACCTATGGTAGTGATGCAAATTATATTTATTGATAATATTTTTTTGAACATTCTGATTAATAGTGGCTTTTAAAATGTAATGCTTGATTCTATCTATAAAATTTAGATCGAATTTTTTCCCATGTCAAAAGACAAGCTGTCATACTTGGTAAGCGAAATTCTCAATTTGTATTAGCTATAAATTTACGATTTAGTGGGTGATGTCTAGTCTACCAATCTGGCGGGCATTGCCCACCCTACGTGGCTACGTGGCAACATCAGGAGGGGATGAATCGCGGTTATCTAGGGAACAAGTATGAAAAAATGGATTGGGCTAGCTTTGTTGGTGCTGGTGGTGGTGGGAGCGGTTAATAGCAGCAAGTTTTTACCACACCAATCTTCGCGCCGCTTTCAGCAGCAAATCACTGTTGTACAACAGTCAAAAGCTAGTACTACTAATGCGGCATCTATGTATGTCACTACTTTAAAGGTATCGCGCGAAAAGTTGTTGGCACACATACGGGCATTAAACTATAGACGTTACACTGAAGCGGAACGCGATCGCACTCGTTCTTACCTAATAAAATCCCTCAAACAACTCGGTTGGAAACCAGAATTACAAACCTTTGAGGGTGGCGTAAATATCTTTGCTCAACGCCAGGGAACCGATGCAAAAGCTGGTTCAATTTTAGTAGGCGCACATTATGACACCGTTTCGGTTTCTCCCGGTGCTGATGATAATGCAACTGGGGTTGCTGTAGTGTTGGAAGTTGCTCGTCTATTGGGTTCGCGCCCCACTCCCCGCACGTTACAATTAGCTTTGTTTGATCGCGAAGAGTTAGGATTATTAGGCAGCAGGGCGTTTGTAGCAGATGAGAAGCATTTAGAAAACCTGCAAGGTGCGATTGTGATGGATATGGTAGGTTTTGCTTGCCATAAGGTAGGTTGTCAGAAATATCCTCAAGGTTTACCTGTTGTACCGCCTTCTGATAAAGGAGACTTCCTCGCAGTAGTAGGCGATATGGAACACGCAACACTACTTGATGCTTTTCAACCATCTGGGCAAGACAATCTACTACCCGTATTAACTTTACCAGTGCCTCTCAAAGGTATGCTAATGCCCGACACCCTCCGCAGCGATCATGCACCGTTTTGGTATCGAGGAGTCGGTGCAGTGCTGTTGACGGATACGGCAAATCTGCGTACACCTCATTATCATCAGCCAAGCGATACACTAGTGACTTTAGACAAATCTTTTTTTACCGCATCTGCTCAGCTTGTAGTAAATGCTACTACAAAGTTGTTGGAGGCGCGATCGCCCCAAGTCAGAGGTTAAGCCATCTGACTCTAGCAGTCTTTAAAGTTACATTGTTTCTGTTTGACTAAATTACTATGGCGATCGCTTGAACTTAATGCGTTTCACCTGATACAGCTTATAAACTCAAACAAAATAATAAGTTTTATTTTGTAAACTTTTTTACTTTATTTTAATTAGCTAGAATCAGATTGTTTGCAGCCCAAGTGTATGAAGCTACACAGAGATATCGCTGACAATGTAGCGCTCCGCAATTTATCTAGTATAAGTGGTGTCATCAATTTATGTATAATTGGTGACAGACAGCTAAATTCCTTCTTCTTAAGATAAGTTCATCTCTGTCATCTGTTTGTAGAGGTATTGAAGAGATCGATAAGTTACTAACCGAGGAAAATGCATTTGCCTGGCGTATAGGCAATACATTTTTAAGGGCATAGTAGCTGAATTTTCCTAGCGCTAGTCGAGATGTTTTAATACAGCCCGAAATGCTGCAATTATCAGCAGGCTTTAGTTGTGAGCGAAAATTTCTCGCTTATGCAGGGTGTACCTGTCTTAATTTTTTTAATCAAAATTTGACATTGGAGATTTATATGTTTCAAAAACAAGCAACAGTCAAACAAATGTCTTTTAATCAAGACAATAGCGCCGCAGTAAAAAGTAAGCGCAAACCATTTTTGGCTCAAGCACAAACAAAGTTCGTAAACATCTCCCTGTTAGCCGCAGCTTTAATTGTCGGCACCAGCAGCAGTGCGATCGCATCAACGAAGTTGGAATTCGTCGAGAAGCAAATTCTAGTCAGACAGATTGATAACGGGGACAACGTACCAAGAACCATTGGAGACATAGAAATATTCGCATCCGTTCTAGTTGATGCCAATGATGTCCTGCAAGGAACCAAGAGCCTATCCCACTAACTCAGAAATACGAGCTAGAATCAGCATAAAGCTGAAACAGAACAAAGAAGAAGAGAAAATGGCAGGTAGGTTTAAGGGATTGAGAGATCTTGAGTGGAAGTTGTTTGAAGACTTACTACCTCAATCCTTAGAAAAAAGAGGGCGTGGTATGCCACACGCGCCATTTCGCAACGTTTTGAATACTCAGTTATACGTATTAATTAC
>DATNQH010000303.1:0-54546 GCA_036704105.1 Leptolyngbyaceae cyanobacterium
CTGCTCCTGTGCGGCTATTATTTTCTCCACCGATAGTTTATTGTCAATAAGCCCCCTAAGTCTCTCTATTTTTTCAAGAGGGTCTGCGGCTGGAACCTATGAGCCTACCTTGCTTTCATCCTGCTTGTCGCCCCCTCAAGCTAAAACCACAAGGGGCTATCTGCATTCGGGATTTGCTCCGACCTGTTGATGAAAATACAATGAATAATTTAGTAGAGAGTATTGGTGTTGAATACAACGAGCATCAAAAAAAGTTGTTTGGCGATTCTCTCCACGCTGCACTCACAATAAATGAGGTGAGCCAGCTCATCTCCCAAGCTGGAATACAAGGCGTTAAAGTTTATCAGTCATCGGACAGACATTGGACAGCAGAAAGGGCGTGGGTTTGAAAGTGAGGGGCTAGGGGCGCTTAGGCGCTTAGGCTAGAGAAGGACAAGGGGACAAGGGGACAGGAATTGGATATTTATAAGTTTGGGATTAGACCGCTTTTATTCAATGGCTTGAAAGCCGATCCAGAATGGCTACACCAGCGAACTATGGGCTTTCTGGGATGGTTGGAGAAAAATCGCGATCGCCCTCCAGCCAAACAGGTGCTAGCTCAATTAAGACAGTCTTTGTGCCTTCAAGATAATCGCTTGGCACAAAAACTATGGGGTGTCAACTTTCCCAACCCATTGGGCTTAGCAGCTGGATTTGACAAGGATGGCGTTGCTGCAAGTGTTTGGTCTAGTCTTGGCTTTGGTTTTACCGAACTAGGAACGGTGACATTTGAAGCACAACCAGGTAATCCTCGTCCGCGTTTGTTTCGTTTGCCGCAAGACTTAGCAGCCCTCAACCGCATGGGTTTTAATAATAGTGGTGCTGCGGCAATGACTGCAAGGTTGGCCCGATCACAAGCTCACTTCTCGTCTGTGATTGGAATTAATCTAGGTAAATCGAAAGTAACTCCGCTTGAAGCCGCCGCAGCAGATTATCTTGGTAGCTTTCGGCTGCTGAAAGATTGGGGAGATTATTTTGTCGTGAATGTGTCTTCACCCAATACCCCAGGATTACGATCGCTTCAAGATTCTGCTCAATTGAGTTTAATCTTAGATGCCCTGCAACAGGATAACCAGGGGCAAAAACCAATCTTGGTCAAGATTGCCCCGGATTTAGAATGGGAGGCGATCGCAGATATCATATCTATTGCCAAAACATACCAATTGGCTGGAATTATTGCTACTAACACGACTATTCGCCGCGATAATTTGAAAACGCAAGCGATCGCGGCTACTGGCAAACTTGTACAAGAAGAAGCTGGGGGAATTAGCGGCGTTCCCGTGCGCGATCGCTCCACCGAAGTTATCCGTTTTATTTGGCAACAAACTCAAGGGCAAATGCCGATTATTGGCGTAGGTGGGATTTTTACAGCTGAAGATGCTTGGGAAAAAATTACAGCTGGTGCTAGCCTTATTCAGGTTTACACAGGCTGGATTTACGAAGGTCCTGGGATGGTAAGCAGAATTTTGGCAGGACTGCTGCAAAAGTTGGAAGAACGAGGATTAGTTTCTATCTCTGAAGCCGTAGGAAAGTATAAAGTATGAAGTATGTAGAGACGCGATATATCGCGTCTTGCCGGAGAAAGTGTGAAGTCTGAAGTGTGAAGTAGAGACGTAGCACTGCTACGTCTGTACATAGTATGAAGTGAGATCCAAAGCGATCGTCTCGTAGAAATAATTGTGAATTGCTCAACCCACGCATTGTGAATTATCCATCCCGCCTTCATCCTTCAACCTTCATCGTTCATCCTTTTCCCTAGTCTCATTCTTTCACTGGTCGAAATTCCTTCGTTTTTGGCGAGAATTTCCAAGCAATACCCTCCGGATCTCTGCTGCGGCTCCACTCCGAGAAATCTGGATCGTTTCTGCGTTTATAAACTGTGCTGGAATATACGTTGAGTCGCTTGGCAAGTTCTGATTGGATCAGAGATTGCGGCACTGAGCTAGCCCCGGTTGGTGGTTCAGCTTGCTCTAAAGGAGCCTCTGAAGGCGGGGAAACGATTAATGAAGCAGGAGAAATAGAGCTATCTTCGACTGAAGTTTCAGCTTCCGGAACTAATACTTGCACCGCAGAACTAAGTTCATCTTTTGTCATGTCTTCAATCGCTGACGAGGCGATTTGCTTGACATTTTCAGTTTCTTGATTCTGCTGCTTTGACTCGCTGGCTGGTTCGCTTTCATCGAGCATACTACCCAACGTGCTAGAGGTAATGAAGTAATAAACACTACCCAAGTCTTCATATTTTTGCTGCTGCGCGCCGAATTCTTCCGCTTTATAATCAAGATACCTTTTGGCTACAGCGGCTGAGAAGTTCGCCTTCATCGCCAAGTCCATTGGGGTAATGCGACCTTGGGTTGCCCGAATTAGCTGGTGAAAGATCGGGTTGACTTGTTGGCTCCACTGCTGCCATTGGTAGCGCCGCCAAAGTTTGTAACCAAGGCTGAACAATAGTAGTCCCAGCAGCACTGGCCAAGTTGCAAACAGGAAAACAATTACAAATGCAAGTGGCAAAAGTATAACCAGAAAGGTATCAACGCTAGTATCTATTGATTTTTCATTCATAGCCATTTCGGCAAAATTACTTGCTGGCAAATGATCTTATTATCTTGGCAAAATTTGCGGCAAATAATTTCTGACTGTTAAAAATTGTGTTTTTCCTGGCTTTACTGAAGATAGGATAACGATAGCTTCAAGTCTGTGTTTGAGAGTATTTTTATGAGTTTAACTATTAAACATTTGGAGCAGCTGCAAGAAATACTGCAAGAAAAGCAGCTTGATTACCGGATGGAACTGGAAGATGGGAAAATTATAGTCATGGGGCCATCAGACGTTTATTCCAGTGAAATAGGTATCCGCTTGAGTTGGTTGCTGATGAATTGGGTTGCTCCTCGCCGTCTAGGGCGTATTTTTGATTCCAGTGGCGGATTTATTTTGCCAAATACAGATTTAAAAGCACCTGATGTCTCCTTTGTCAGTGCTGAACGTCTGAGGCAAAGTCCTCGCTACTTTGCCGAGTTGGTTCCAGATTTGGTAAGTAAGTCGGCACGATAAAACCAATGTAAGTTTAGTTCTGTAAAGACTCTAGAATGTCCTATTCTTAAGGGTATTAATTTGCTTTACATTGTGTTACATGGTTTATTTTTTAACGCCGACTTACTTAGTAAAGATTAATTCTCAAAGCGATCGCATCAAGCCTTTGCAAGAAAAAATTCAGCTATTCCTCGCTCTGGGAGCGCAAGTTGGACTACTGATTGACCCAGAACAACTAACTGTGTCAGTCTACCGCCCAAATGTCGAGCAGGTTGTATTAAGTAACACAGAGACACTCAAAATTCCCGAATTACTTCCAGGTTGGGAAATTCCTGTAGCGGAAATTTGGCCTCCAGTGTTTGAATAATCTCCTAGGCAAAAACAGTTGAAATCAAACTCAGCAAAGTAACTTCCCAGACTAATCGCGGTTGAGCATAAGCTAGCAAATTCCGACGAGTTGTTTCTAATTTTTCCAAGGGCGAAGTCTCAATTTCCCTCTGCAAAAACTTTTGCCAGTAACAATGTTGAAGATAATCTACTAGCCATAGTTGGGCTTCTGTGTCAAGGTTTTTGTCGATCTGACGTGCTAACTCCAAAGCATCTTGCAGAGATTTAGGCAAGTTTTGAAGTTTTTCCATTAAGTCTGGTGGAATTGCTTGTAGTTGTTGCATCGAAGCGATCGCTTCCCCAGGACTTCCTTGCGCGATCGCCATAATCTGCGGCTGGCTCAAAATTTCCTCATTACCCGTTTTTTGCAATACCTCAACCATTGACTTGCGATCCAAACGAGAAAAAGGAATGCGCTGACACCGAGATACCAACGTTGGCAACAAAGCATCAGTTCCTGGGGCAATTAAAATTAAAGTTGCTTGTCCTGGTTCTTCTAAAGTTTTCAATAAGGCATTAGCTGCTGCTTCTGCCATTGCTTCAGCCTGTTCTATTACCACCACCGAACGTATTGCTTCGAGGGGAGGACGACTCAGAAACTGAGTAATTTCTCGAATTTGCTCGATCCGAATTGTCGGCGGCGCTTTGCGCTTCACTCCAGCTGCCGCAGCTTCAGATGCAGAAAGTAGTTTTCCTTGATGTAAATAAGTAGGTTGTATCCACAGTAAATCTGGATGATTGCCCAACTGCAAGCGATGATGAATTTGTTGCTGCTTAGATTCTGGCAGATTCAAACAGAATAACTGCTCGATGAAGCATCGTGCTGCTAAACTTCTTCCCACCCCATTCGCACCAGCGAATAGGTAAGCTGGGGCAATTCGGGATGAAGCGATCGCCTGCGTTAATAGTTCAGATGCTTGGTTTTGCCCCACCAGTTGGGCAAAAGGATTCAGCATGATAAACAGCCAATGTCATTTGTCATTTGTTCCGACTTCCTTTTAGTACCTGCCACACAACTTTTGGGTGATAGAGTGCTAAAGGAGACTTGAGTAGATGTGTTACCTGGATCATCAGCGCGTGCAAATCTGGATCGGAATTAGCCCCGCTTAACAGCTGCTTACTATACCATTGCATCAACTGCGTCAGCCTGACTGCTTTGTTTTGACTGGGAATTTCAGGCAGGCGTTTAGTTGTTGGGAAACCAGAATCTTGTGTAGTTGCCAAAGACCAATGCATAGAATTACTCTTGGCTAAATCCTTTTGAAACGAGGAGGAATCAATACTTTGCTTTTTCCCTAACCACTCTTGCAAAAGCATTGCTGATAAGGCACTAACTGTCATGCCTTGACCATAAACAGGACACAAGGCACAAACGGCATCCCCTAAAGACACAAATCCTTCAGGTATTATCGCTTTTTCGTAATGCCTTAACCTGTTAGCAGTGGCACGATGGGCATAAATCGGTGATACTGGTTCAGCCTGTTTAATAGCTTCATAAAACTTTAAACTAGGCAAGCTACGTGCAAACTCCAAGAATCCCTCATTATCCAGTGGTGGAAAGTCGTTCCCATAACCACCAAGCGTAGCAATCCATTCCCCGCCTTCAATTCTTGCCAAATATCCCAGGCGAGTGCCATCTGGGGGAGAATGGGATATTAGCATTACTTTCCAGTCAGGCTCAAATCCCTCTGGTTCGCGGTAACGGCGGGTTGCATAGCCAAGGTATGCATTGACAACGGTTTCTGGTGGCGGCGTGAAACCCAGACTTTCCAACCACTGTGGTGCTTGAGAACGACGACCTGCAGCATCTACCACCAATGTGGCTAATAATTCCTCTTGATTAGTCCCACCAATTGGGCGCAGACAGACCCCATTTATATGATTACTAGAATTTAACAACAGCCCAGTAACGCGGTGTTGTTCTATAAATTGGACGTTAGCAAAATTGGCTAATCTGCTTCTGATTACCGATTCTAGTAACGGACGGCTGCAAGTGAAGGAAACAAGATCTGAGGGAGAGTCGGCTTTGGCACTCCAGCTACCATGAATAAAATGGTGAAATTCGCGCACCCAATCTATTGTTAAAGCACCAGCAGCAGATAGTTCGTCACCTATGTTAGGGAATAATTCTTCTAATATCCTGTAACCTTTAGTAAGTAATACGTGCGGTTGGACGGATTGGGGTACTCCCTTACGAGCGATCGCGTTTTCAGGTAGTTTGTCTGTTTCAACTATTGTGACGCTAGTAAAATGGTCAGCTAGCACTCTAGCTGCAAGCATTCCCGCAATGCTACCGCCAACAACTACAGCATGATTCTGTAGAGACGGGAAATTTCGCGTCTCTACAGTTTTAGGTTTAATTGAATTTTTAACTGCTAGATCCATTTATATTCAACAGTTCAGCTAGATGTTGACGCAAGATTGCCTGAATTTGCTCTTGCACTGCTATTTCATTCAAGCTAGCATCAACCCGCAAGATCCGGTTTGGGTGTTCTTTGGCTAACTCTGTGTATCCTTGTTGTACTTGGCGATGAAAAGCGATCGCTTCAAGTTCAATTCTGTCGGCTACTCCCCGTCCGCGTGTCCGTGCTAAACTCACCTCAACATCAACATCCAGCCAAATAGTTAGGTCACTTTTCAATCCACCTGTAGCAAGCTGATTCAGTTGATGAATTAAGGCCAGATCTAGACCTCGACCATAACCTTGATAGGCAATTGTTGAATCGGTGTAGCGATCGCACAAAATAATTGACTTGTTATACAACTCTGGCTTCAACACTTCCTCGACGTGCTGCGCCCGATCTGCTGCATACAATAGCAATTCCGTCAAGGACTCAATTGGCTTTCCTTCTGAGTAGTCTAGCAACAACCGCCTGATTCCTATACCTAACTGGGTACCACCTGGTTGTCTGGTGACTACGACTCTCTTGGATGGGAAGACAGTCTGAAGCCAATCAAGCGTTCTTTGTATTTGTGTTGTTTTACCGCAGCCTTCCACACCTTCAAACACGATTAGTTTGCCACCTATTCTGGGCAATACCTTTATAGATTTCGATCCTGCCATCTTGAAAGAGGTTGGCTATTATAGTACAGACTTTATTTTCCTATGTGAGAAGTGCTTATGGCTCGCTACACGTGTTCTTTCACTGTGGCAGTTGGTGTTGAACATCTGCGGCAATTGCTAGCAGAGATTTTTAAGTCGTGCAATCTAGTCTTGATGTGCGATCGCAATGATTATATGATGGCGCGGCAACATCCCGGTCAAGTTTCCTTCTCTAAGCTGGTGACAGTGGAAGTACTAATTGATAATACTACATCGACGCAAACGGCAACACGAATCAATTTAGTAATTAAAAATGAAGAACTAGCGCTTCAAATTGACAATCACTGTCACCGTATATTTGACTTAGTAAAGCAGTCAATCGTAGAAAACTACAATTGGCAACTAACTGAAAATTTAGCCAGGTAGTTAATTAGTGCCGCAGTTCTCTAATATTGTTAATATTAGTGCCGCAGTTCTCTAATATTGTTAATAAATATTCTCTAAAGAATTTACTCATCAAAATCGGGCATCATATTCGGCCCAATTAGCGTTACATCATACTCATCCAGAGGCCCCGATGGAATGGTATCTCGCTTGAGTAAATAATAAATTGCCCGTACTCTCGGACCAAATACAATTTCATCTTCATCATCTAGATCGTGTGCCGCAAGTTTGCGACCATTAATTAATAAACCATTAGCACTAGGCTTGCCTTTGGCATCGCCATCAACTATCCGATAGTAAGAACTACCATCTTCCTGTGGTAGTCTGACTAATGTTGCATGACGGCGGGAAACAAATTGTGAAAACAAGCGGATGTCACACCGCGCGTCTCTACCAATGGAATAAACAGGACTATCTAGGACAAACTCTTTGCGTCCCTGATCGTCTTCTATAATTAGTAGATGGTTCTGGTTTGGTTGTGATGCCATTGAATGTGGGTTGTATATATTGTTTAAGGCATTAACGCGCTAGAACTTTTACCCTGATTAGGTTTATTTTACTCAACCACACACTTGAGTAATCATTCTTGACCTAGTTTAACCTCGATTGACTGGCATATAGTCTATTTTTTTAAACGACGTAATAACAAAGAATTTGTCACTACACTAACAGAACTAAATGCCATCAAAGCGCCAGCAGCAGCAGGGTTAAGGACAAATCCTGATATTGGTAATAAAACACCCGCAGCAATAGGAATTCCGCATACATTGTAAGCGAACGCCCAAAATAAGTTTTGGCGGATTTTATTGAATGTTGCTTTACTTAGCTCGATTGCTACTACGACATCAGTTAATTGCGTGCGCATTAATACAATGTCAGCTGTTTCCATCGCCACATCTGTTCCCGCTTGCAGGGAAATTCCAACATTAGCTTGGGCGAGTGCGGGGGCATCATTGATGCCGTCTCCTACCATTGCGACGTGATGATTTTGAGCTTGTAGTTGTTGAATTGCTGCTGCTTTGCCCTTGGGACTAACACCAGCCAAGATATCATTACAATTGAGTCCTAAATTGTCAGCGATCGCTTTTGCTGCTTCTGGTCTATCTCCAGTCAGCAGCATCACTCGTAAACCCATTTGCCGCAGGCGTTCGACTGCTGTTGATGCCTCTGGTCTCAGGGTATCCATCACGGCGATTAATCCAGCTAGTTTATCACCCACTGCGACATAAACCACTGTTTTTCCTGCCGTAGCGAGTGCCTGTGCTTGCGCTTGTGCGGTTTCACTAGGCGAAATTCCTTGCCCAGTTAACCACTCACAGTTACCTAGCAATACTCGTTCACCAGCCACGACAGCAGATATTCCTAACCCTGGTTCCGTGTGAAACTCACTAGCAGTTGGGATAGATAAACCTTGTTTTTGCGCTGACTGTTGAATTGCTGCTGCGAGAGGATGGCTGGTTCCACTTTCTGCCGCCGCCGCTAGTTGGAGGAGGGCTGAGGGCGCTGAGGGAGAATTATAAATTCTAACTTCTGACTCCTGTACAGACGTTGTATGCAACTTTTGTACGAATTCTGGCTCCGAGATACAATCCGTAACAGTGGGATTACCTGTCGTGAGAGTGCCAGTTTTGTCAAATACTATTGTGTTGAGGTAGTGCACCCGTTCTAGGACATCGCCGCCTTTAATTAATATTCCTCGTTCGGCTGCTAACCCAGTACCAACCAGAATAGCTGTTGGTGTGGCAAGTCCTAAAGCACAGGGACAAGCAACAACCATCACCGCGATCGCCAGTTTCAAACTCAAAAGCAGGGGCGATGGCTGTATTATATCCGTTGTGTGTGCCAGGTGTTGGGTGTGCATTGTCAAGTGTTCTGTACTCTGCCAATGCCCCATTGTTAATACATCAGACCAAATGTGAGTGCCGATAAAGTACCAGAAGAAAAACGTTAAAGCCGCTGCACTCAATACGCCGTAAGTAAAGTAGCCAGCTACTGTATCTGCTAATCTCTGCACTGGTGCTTTGCGGGTTTGGGCAGCTTCTACTAAGGCGACAATTTGAGATAAAGTTGTGTCATTACCCGTGCGGGTTGCTTGGATTGCGATCGCGCCTGTTTGATTTAGCGTCCCGGCTGTTACCACATCCCCTGGTTGCTTCATCACAGGGATTGATTCTCCAGTCAGCATCGATTCATCCACTGTTGACTGTCCAGTCTTCACCTCCCCATCAACTGGGATTTTTTCTCCTGGAAGCACCTGCAACCATTCCCCCACTCGTACATGAGCAGCGGGAATTTCTACACTAGAATAATTTTGTTTATTGGCAGCATTTTTCTCTGGGTTAGCAATTAACCTTGCCACTTGGGGTTGCAGTGCTAGCAATTGCCTAAACGCTGCTGCGGCGCGACCTCTTGCTTGTTGCTCTAATGTCCTCCCTAAGAGGATAAAGCCCAATAGCATCACAGGTTCGTCAAAGAAACACTCCCAACCCAACTGGGGAAAGAGCAAAGCTACTAAGCTAGCAGTGTATGCTGTCAGTGTTCCCAGTCCCACCAGGGTATTCATATTCGGCGCATTTTGCCGTAAACCCCGCCAACCATCTAACAAAATTTCTCTACCCGGCCCTAGTAGCGTTACTGTTGCCAAACCACAGTGGAGCCAGATATTGTAGCTCAAAAGCGGTAAATCGGGACCATTCCACCACTGACTGAAATGCCCCGCGCTGGAGAGGATAAGCAGAAGGGCTGCAATAATTAACTGCCAAAATGCAGACCGCATCTTTCGGCGATGTTTCTCATTTGGATCTGAGGCTGTCGCTCCTGCTACATCAGCAGATCTAGGTTTAGTGGGAAATCCAGCTGCGGTTAACTCGTTGGCTAAAGCGTCTGGCTCTACTGCACCAGCTTCACACTCTACTACTGCAACTTCCGTTACCAAGTTGACGCAGGCGGCTAGAGCACCCGGATGCTGTATTAGTTTTTTTTCTACTGTCTTGACACAGCCTGCACACATCATTCCCTGCACATCCAAGACGATCGTCTCAGATCCAGGTGCGGCTGCGGTTACATTTCCTGTGGCTGACTGCTTCAACTCTGTTTTCGGGACAAGTTGCATAGAGAATTGGGGGCTGGCTACAAAACTTCACACTTATTCACTCTAACGTTTCTGGCTATGAGCGTATAAGCCTACATATCGGACGTAACAAATGCGTTCTTTCACAGGATACTTCTATACTGTTTTTAAAGCCTCCACTTAGAAAAATAGAAGATGTAATAAATAATAGCTTTAGCTTAACTTTTTATAAGTGCCATGTATATTTTTAGCTAATTGTGTTTTCGCTTTGATTTGCGTAGGTTAATGTTGAATCTTTCATCATACTATGGTAAATCCCAAAGCTTTAGCATTTACTTTGTAATTATATTTCTCTCGTTTATACAAGTATATATGTATTAAAAATATTATATTGTTTACATTAATATCATAGATAATCCGCATTATTACTGATGCTTGTAAATAAAATATTTTAGATATTAGTATTAGCTTTATAATTATTCAGGAATAAAATATATGCGAAATACAGGAGTTGCATACCTTTTTGGTGTACTTGTTTTTTAGGTTTTTGTGGAGTTCAACGATTTTACAGCGGTAAGTATTTTAGTGGCGTTTTATATTTTTTAACTTTCGGTTGTTTTGGAATAGGTCAAATCTTAGACTTAGCTTTTATCCCTGGGATGGTAGAAGAAAAAAATATTAAATATAGGCAAATTCATGGTATTCCTACTGCCTCAAATCATCATTCAGTTGTGATTAATTTAGCAGATCAAATTGCTCCAAGTGTCAGTAATCCTAAAGCGGTAAAGGAAAAATCTGATATTCAAATAATTCTTCAACTAGCTAAAGACAACGGTGGTCAAGTATCTGTTGCTGATTGTGTTTTGGAGACTGGAAAACCTATTGTAGAAGTCAAGAAAACTCTTGCTACCTTGTGTCATGAAGGATTACTAGAAATGGGAAATCACCATGATACTGGTGCAATAATTTATAAAATAATGTAAATGCGTACTACTTATTATTAAAATTAGTAGGGTGGGCATTGCCCACCCTTTGTAATAATTAACTGGACAGCTTTAAAAAGGAATAAAATAGTCTATTTATCAGATTTACTAATAAGCTTTAGTCAGGTGGGCATTGCCCACCCTACTAACTAGAACTGCTACCCAAGATAAACAAACTTAGGAGAGTTCCACTATTCCAGAGGCTGTGGAGGAGCATGGAAGCAAGGAGATTGCGCGATCGCGTGTAAACAACCCCTAACACTATTCCCAATGTTGCCAGTGGCATAATTTCTGATAAGCTGAGGTGCGCTACGGCGAACAATAAGGCACTTACCACAATTGCACCCCACACAGGTAAGTAACGAGTTAGGGAAGGAAGCAGAAAACCTCGGAACAAAAATTCTTCAAAAAAGGGAGCAGCGATCGCTGCTGTAAAAAAGAATATGCCAAGGGCAACCGAATCTTGCGATTCTAGTGCCAATGACAAAAGTGGATTACTACCCCCTTGTCCTTGCCACAATTGTTGATTAATTATCGATATCACAACCACCAGTGGCAAAGCGACGCAATAGCCACCTAAACCCCACAACCACCAGAAGCCGCGCAATTTGAGGCGAAACCAATCTGCTGGTAAGGGGAAATATGGCTGAATCGAGAGATACAGCACTCCTAGTCCACCACCTGCTAAAAACAGGTAGTTGGCTAGGACGTAGAATGCTTGCTGCCGTAAATTACCTGCTGTTGGCTTGACCTTTAGAATTGTTAATGCTAAAGGAATCAGTAGCTGTCCCATGAGGAAAAAGCCGACGATGAATACTTGCCAAACTGTTTCCCCAGTCCAAGGAGTTGACCAAGCAGTATCCTCGTTTCGAGCTAATAAAGATTCTTTTCCCTTGCTTAAGCGCTGACCAACCAAAAATATAATTAGCCCAATACCAGTTAAACCAGTAACTGCGGGAATGCTACTAATGATTGCTAATTTCAATAGAGCTTGTTCAGCGGCGGCTTGTTGAGCTGCTTGGAGTTCTTCTAGCGCTGCTTGACGTTGCTGAAGTTGGTATAACTGGGATAAGGCGAGATCGCGAAACCAGCCATCTAAATTTGCTTGAATTAGCTGTTGCGCGTCAGGTAATAAACGCGCAGGATTACTCCACAACCCGGTTAAAACATTAGCAGTCTGATCTAATTCAGTAGCTAGTTTTCCCTTGTCCCCTTGTCTCCTTGTCTCCTTGTCCCCTTGTCCCCCAACATTCCCCCAAGTCTTCAACGCCTTATCCGTTTGTCCCTGTTGCGCTTGTAAAATTCCTAGGCGCAAGTCTAGTTCAGCAATTACTTTTTCCAGCTGGTTGATTGACTTCTGCAACAGTTGCTGCTGTCGCAGACGGGAAGTGTCGGTTGCAGGCGCGATTTCCGACTGAGGTTTAGGCGTAGCTGGAGTTGAAATTGGTTGCGATCTCAGTTCTTTGAGTTGTGCTTGCGCTTTGTCTAAATTTTTTACAGCTGAGTCGTGTGCGGCTTGATATTGCTCACCTGCCGCTGCTAGGGGTTTATCTCCTACCAGAGCGTCACGCGCAGCTGAGAGATTCTTACCCTCGCTTTCTTGCGGTTGCCATTGTGACGCTTGGAGCAAGAGATTACTCTGGTAGAGTTCCAAGCGACTTTGAATCTGAGGCTGTTGCCAGCTTTCCCATAAAGACACCCCAGCAAGTAGAATTGCCAAGACTGTCAGCACACTTAAAATTATTCGCTTAATTGTCATGAAACTATGATTACTGCACTCGCCCGTTTTGGGAATTATCGCAAGAAAGAGGAAAAGGAAGAAAAATTTTCACATCCTTTGCGATCACCGCAGGTTAAAATTGCCCCAGCAAGGAATTGTGAAGTTTGGTTTTTGGATTCTAGATTAATTTACTTTGGGTAGTAATGCTAATCCCTTGCTGGGATTGCAATTTACCAATCGTAATTCTATAATCCCCAAGACTTTTCCATCTATGGGAAGGGTCAAGCCAAAATCGTAAATTGAAAATCTAAAAAAAGTCTCAAATCGAATGACCACTCGTGTTGTAATAGTACGTCACGGTCAAAGCAGCTATAACACTGAGCGGCGGATTCAAGGTCGTAGTGATGCGTCAATTTTGACGCAAACAGGTCGTGAAGATGCCCAGAAAGTAGGTGCTGCTCTGAGTAATCTTAAGTTTGCTGCCGTTTACACCAGTCCTCTACAGCGAGCCAAACAATCAGCTGAAGTAATTGTCAACAGTTTTGCTACAGCCACGCCTTTAACACCTACAGATCAATTGCTGGAAATTGACCTACCCTTATGGGAAGGTCTACTAGTTCAGGATGTCCAAGAGAAATTTCCCGAAGACTACCACGACTGGCATAATCATCCTGATGAATTTGCGATGGAAGTCTCGCAGCCACAGGGTTCGAGAGAGCATTTTCCAGTTGTTGCCATCTACGAACAGGCACGGCAGTTTTGGCAGGAAATATTGCCCCAGCATCAGGGAGAAACAATTCTGATTGTCGGGCATAATGGTATTAATCGCGCTCTAATTAGCACGGCGCTAGGAATGTCACCCAGCCGCTACCACTCGATACAGCAGTCTAATTGTGGCATTAGCGTACTGAATTTTTCTGGGGGATTGGGGCAACCAGTTCAACTAGAATCTTTGAATCAAATTGCCCATTTGGGTAGGGATGTTTTACCTTCAGTGCGACCAAATCATCGTGGACTGCGCTTGTTGCTGGTGCGTCATGGTGAAACTGACTGGAATCGCCAAACCAGATTTCAGGGAAAAATTGATGTTCCCCTCAACGATAATGGCAGAGAACAAGCCCGCAAGGCAGCTGAATTTCTCAAAAATGTGCCGTTAGATTTTGCTTTTAGTAGCCCGATGCAGCGTCCGAAGGAGACAGCAGAGATTATTTTGCAGTCTCACTCTGATGTGCAGCTACAATTTCAGGATGGATTACGCGAAATCGCTCACGGACTCTGGGAAGGAAAATTAGAAGCAGAAATTGAGCAGGAGTACCCAGGAGAGTTGCATCGGTGGCGGACAGTACCAGCTCAGGTGCAAATGCCGGAGGGAGAAAATTTACAGCAGGTGTGGGAGCGTGCTGTAGAAGCTTGGCAAACTCTTCTTGAATCAGCCGCTAATTCCAAAACAGGTTTGGTCGTAGCTCACGATGCTACCAATAAAGTCTTACTTTGTCATATCCTTGGTCTAGCACCAGACCATTTCTGGAATTTCCGTCAAGGTAATGGTGCTGTGAGTGTAATCGATTATCCCCAAGGCATAGCTGGTTTGCCAGTGCTGCAAGCGATGAATATTACAACTCACTTGGGCGGTGGCGTACTTGACAAGACAGCAGCAGGGGCGTTGTAAATTTTGTCATTTGTTGTTCGTCCTTTGTCCTTTGTCATTTTGTTGTTTATCCTTTGTCCTTTATCCACAACTCTTGACTAATGACTAATAACTAATGACTAATAACTAATGACTAATAACTAATGACTAATGACTAATGACTAATGACCAATGACAAGTGAACTGCTACAACAAGTCCGGGTAATCGATCCAGTTTCAGGAAGCGATCGCTCCTCAAGCGATGTTTTAATTGCTGATGGAGTAATTAAAGCTGTTGCACAACAAATTTCTGACTACCCAGCTGACACTCAAATCAAAGATTGTCGGGGGCTAGTTTTAGGCCCTGGGTTAGTAGATTTGTACAGCCATTCTGGAGAGCCAGGGTTTGAAGAGCGGGAAACACTAGCAACGCTATTTGCAGCAGCCACTGCTGGGGGATTTACCAGACTCAACATCTTACCGGATACCACGCCACCATTAGACAATCCTGCTGGTTTGGCAAAACTGCAACAGCAGTGGCAACAGGTAAGAGGCACACAGGCTTTTCTCACGGGGCTTCCTGGGCTGACTCAGCTCCCCCAGCTTTCTTTCTGGGGCGCGATCACCCTAGGAGTGCAGGGGCAGCAAATGACAGAGTTAGCTGAGTTAGCCGCTACTTCTGGTGTGGTAGGTTTTGCTGATGGGCAGCCGTTGGAAAATTTGGCGTTGCTGCGGCGCGTGCTGGAATATGTCAAGCCTCTAGGAAAGCAGACCGCGCTTTATCCTTGCAATCGCGAGTTAGCAGGCAATGGTGTGATGCGCGAGGGTTCCTACTCTATACGGTTTGGTTTACCGGGAAATCCAGCGATCACCCAAACAACGGCACTAGCTTCTATCCTCGAATTAGTCGCCGCGATCGGCACCCCAGTTCACATCATGCGCGTTTCTACCGCTCGTGGTGTCGAGTTGATTCAGGCGGCAAAGGCACGCGGTTTACCAATTACAGCAAGTACTACTTGGATGCATTTGTTACTTGACACTAGAGCAATTAGCAGCTATAATAGTTCACTACGAATTGAACCACCATTGGGTAATCCTGAAGATTTAGTAGCGTTGCGGCAAGGATTGCGGGCGGGGATTTTAGATGCGATCGCGATCGATCACTCTCCCTACGCCTATGAAGAAAAAACCGTCGCTTTTGAGTCAGCACCTCCAGGAGCGATCGGTTTAGAGCTAGCTTTGCCACTGCTTTGGCAACATCTAGTAGAAGAAAAGGAATTTTCCGCCTTGGAATTGTGGCGCTGTCTTAGCACCCGCCCAACTGAATGTTTACAGCATACTCCCAAGCCGATCGCTCCAGGTGAGCCTGCCAATCTCACTCTGTTTTCCCCTCACCAACCTTGGACAGTCGAAAACCAAACGCTTCAATCCCGCTCTAACAACACCCCTTGGCTGGGACAAGAGTTAAGCGGTCGCGTCGTTAAAACTTGGCTATCTGAATGCTGAATGTTGAATGCTAAATGCTGAATAAAGATATTTAATTCATCATTCATAATTTTCTAGTCTAGTTCTCCAATCCGATTAGGGGGCCAAAACCGGACGACCGCTCGACCGATAATATTATCATGGGGGACAAAACCCCAAAAATGGCTATCGTAGCTGTTGTTGCGGTTATCGCCTAACACGAGATAGGAATTAGGTGGAACAGTAACTGGTCCAAATTGATACTGAGCTGGAGCTTCGATATACTTCTCCTGCAAAGGGCGATCGTTGACGTAAACTCGTTCCCCCTTGACCTCTATTTTATCGCCTGGCAGCCCAATGATACGTTTGATGAAAGCATCTTTGAGATTAGGATTTTCTTTCTGAATATTTTCTGTAGGCGAAAATACTACAATATCTCCCCGTTGGGGATTAGTAAAGTGATAGCTTAACTTATCTACAATTAACTTGTCATATTTCTGTAGCGTTGGCACCATTGATTCGGAAGGAATCCAGCGGGCTTCGGCAACAAAGGTGCGAATTCCCAAGGCTAAAACTATACTTAAGCCAATCGTCCTTGTGAGTTCTCCTAGCCAAGAACCTTCATTTTCTTGAGGGGAATTTTGATCGGGGGCTTGATTTTCCACACGAGACATAGATTTTGAATGACTTAATTTAAGAGAAACAGCGAGTGAAGAATTTGATTCGTGCAAACAACTTCTACTTGCTAATCTTAACTATAGAAATTATATTCTCAATTAAATTGGGCTTGTAACAGCTATGAAAGGATGAAGGATGAAGGATGAAGGCTGAAGGTTGAAGGGTAAACATTACACTTCACACTTCACTAAAGACGTAGCAGTGCTACGTCTCTACTCACTTTTCATACTTCATACTTCATACTTTATACTTCACACTTTCTCTCACTCCTCGCTTACCATGTCATACAGTCGCTGCTTACTCATCCGCCATGCTCGTATTCTTCTACCAAATGGTGACTTTCTAGTGGGAGATGTACTAACTCGTGATCGCCAGATTGTCCAAGTAGCACCGTCGATTCCTCTGACTGCGGATGAAACGAGTATAAGAGAAATAGACGCTACAGGCTTAACTTTGTTGCCAGGAGTCATCGATCCACAGGTACATTTCCGCGAACCAGGTTTGGAACACAAAGAGGATTTGTTCACAGCTAGCTGTGCTTGTGCTAAAGGTGGGGTGACATCATTCTTGGAAATGCCCAATACTCGCCCCCTAACAACTACCCAGCAGGCGTTAGATGACAAACTGCAAAGAGCCGCCCAAAAGTGTTTAGTCAATTATGGCTTTTTTATCGGGGCAACAGCAGAGAAATTACCCGATTTGCTCACGGCCCATCCCACACCAGGAATTAAGATTTTTATGGGTTCAATGCACGGTGCTTTGTTGGTGGACGAGGAAGCAGTGCTAGAGCCTATTTTTGCTAATGGTAAGCGCCTAATTGCCGTTCATGCTGAAGATCAAGGGCGTATCCAGCAAAGACGACAGGAATTTGCTGGTATCCACGATCTGGCTATTCATTCCCAAATTCAAGATAATCAAGCAGCGCTGTTGGCGACTCAGTTAGCTTTAAAGTTGTCTAAAAAGTACCAGCGGCGCTTACATATTTTGCATATGTCAACAGCCGAAGAAGCAGAGTTACTGCGTCAGGATAAACCGCTTTGGGTGACTGCTGAAGTGACACCGCAGCATTTGTTATTAAACATCGATGCTTATGAGAAGATTGGCTCTTTGGCGCAGATGAATCCGCCTTTGCGATCACCTCATGACAACGAGGTACTTTGGCAGGCTTTGCTCGATGGTGTAATTGATTTCATCGCTACAGATCATGCTCCGCATACGTTAGAAGAGAAAGCTCAAACATACCCGAATACACCCTCTGGTATGCCTGGGGTGGAAACATCACTACCTTTAATGCTGACTCAGGCGATGCAGGGGCGGTGTAGTGTTGCGCAGGTATCCCAATGGATGTCTACATCTGTGGCTAAAGCTTATGGTATTCCAAATAAGGGCGCGATCGCACCTGGATATGATGCCGATTTAGTCCTGGTTGATTTGAACGTTTATCACCCCGTATTACGGGAGGAATTGTTAACTAAATGCGGCTGGAGTCCTTTTGAGGGTTGGAATTTAACCGGATGGCCTGCGTTCACTGTTGTTGGCGGGCAAGTTGTTTACGATCGCGGACAAGTCAATCCAAAAGTCAGAGGTGAAGCTTTGACTTTTAATAGTTAGCTTTTTGTGATTTGTCTACAACCATTGACTAATGACCAATAACTACTAGTAGATAAATGTAAAATTTATCAGTCGGGAACAAATTTAGCTCTGGCTGAGTTGGTTGATTGAAAATGTTGCTCTAGGCGGGGCCAATTTTCCTGTTCGATTAAGTTAGTTATTTCTTCGATCTGCTGCCGATATTGTTGCAGCGATCGCAGTAATTCTTGTCGATTGTACCGCGCCATCATTACTCCCAATTCAGGATTACCACCACCAACTCGGCTAGTATCCCGGAATCCAGAACTGGCTAGTTGCTGCGCTAATTTCAAAACTTCTGAATTAGTTTCACTCATACAAGCAGCAATCAAGCTAGAACTAACCATCACTGGGAGATGGGAAATCCAGCTGACGGCGCGATCATGTTCGTCGGGTGAACAATAGTAGATATTAGATTGGAGCGATCGCGCAATTTTTGCGACAATTTCCACTGCTGCTGGTGGAGTGGTTGCGATTGGTGTTAGTACATAGGGTTTTTGGGCAAATAAATTTAATTGGGCAACTTCAATTCCGCTTTCTGCTTTACCAGCCATCGGATGTCCGCCGACAAAATTTGCCCATAGGGGAGCGATCGCTTCTACTATAGGTGCTTTAACTGAACCCACATCAGTTAAAACCGTAGCAGGATCGAGATGAGGAATCAATTGCTCGACTGTGGAGCCAATTGTTGCGATTGGAGTGCAGATAAATACTAATTCTGTCGCTTTGAGGATTGCCAGCTCGGCGCTGGCTGTATCCACAACACCAAGAGCGATCGCTCGTTTACAAGTAGATTCGCGCCGACTTACCCCCAAAACCTTGTGTCCTTGCGCTCTTAAGTCTAATCCCAAACAGCCGCCAATCAACCCCAGACCGACAATACCAATGTTCATAGTTTTTGCTTGTTAAATCTTGCTATAAGTAGACACTTAAACGCCAACTATGAACCGTTAACAGCCTTATGGGAGTTTTTCACAATTCTAATAAGATTGCTATCTTGCCACAATTTCTTTCTAAACACAGACTTATAAATATAGAGTTTCAGCGCTAAATTTGGTATTAAAGCAACGTAGCCTTATAGAGGAATAACTATGAGTTCATGGCTAAATCGCATGACCGGACGCACTCGCTTTGTCGTTTGTCGTCTATTTCTTCATCTAGCAGGACAAGACGTAGCACCGCTATTAGGAGTTCTCAACCGAGCTGCTCGACAAGCGATTGATTCTGATGGCGATCTTGAGGTTTTGAGCGAAGGATTAGTGGAAATCTGCCAAAGCCTGCTGCAATACGATGAATACTGGCTTTCGGCTGCTAATGAAGGTGATGTATTTTGGGATGAAGGCGCAGCGAGTGATTTTTTCAATGAATTATTCACCGACTCTGCTCAACGCTATTTAAGTGAACCAGATTTAAGTACTGCCGCAGGCGGAGTTCAAGAGCCTTTTTCCTTGCCAGTAACGCAGAACTTAGTTGTCATGATTACGGTGGCTTTTGTCGGAGAGGTTCCAGAATTAGAAACTAATCTGGCAGATATCAATGCTCTCAAGGCTGGTCTAAAAGCTATGATTAACCTAAATTACCAAGAAAAGCTGCGATCGCTCCAAGTACAATTCTCTCCCGCTCAGCTAGGGGACGAACTCACCAACGACCAGTTGTTACAAAATTTCCCCGAACTAATCCCTTTATAATCGTGAAGTTGGAAGTCAAAATTAAAAACTCGCCACTCACTCTACACCCTTCTTAAGTAGCAGCAGTTAATGCCTTTAAAAGCTTAGACTAAAGATAGAGTGAATGCTTGAATAGCCGTTTAATACCTTCATGTTGCGTAAACTCACAACCCTGTTTTTAACCTTAACTTTGTGCTGGACAACCGTAGCCTGTGGGGGATCTAATGAAACTACTCCGCAAGCAAAGAATGTAAATTCACCTGCGGCGGCTGCTCCTAGTCGGATCGCCGACGGTAAATACCCAGTACAACAGGCCGAATATGACGATGGTACTGGGCAATACACCCTATTTTTGCTCAATACACCAGCTGGTACACCTCCAGAGTTTCGTACCGAAAACTTGCAGATGGCTCGCCTAACCGATGAGCAAATTAAGGCTGGTGAAAAGTCCCATCTGAAGGTTGAAAACGGACAACCAGCTTTGTACCTGACGGAAGACTTCAAAATTCAGTACACCCACAATGTCACCGAGACTCAAACAAATCCCCAAACGGGACAGCAAGAAACTGTGGTAGTACGGCGGGAAAATAACTTCTGGGCCCCGTTTGCTGGAGCTGTGGCAGGCAACATAGCAGGTCAAGCGATAGGTAGTCTCTTGTTTAGACCCCAGTACTATGTACCACCTGTTTATCAGCCAGGAACGTCAGTACTAAGAGGTTACGGCGGTTACGGTAGCAGCTACGGTCAAGCAGTCGATAGCTACCGCACACGTTATAATGCTCCACCTGCGGCGGTGAGAAATAGGCAGATCTTCCGCACGACTGGGCGGGTTAGAACGCCTTCTGCTGGGATACGTACTCCCAGAATTAACACCGGCAGCCGCGCTACTGGTTCTGGCTACGGCACAAATACCTTAAGACCTTCGGGTAGGTCAAATTCCACCTACAGAGGGCCATCATCTGGTAGTTTTGGTAGTAGTAGGAGTGGTGCTAGCAGAAGCCGCTCTGGTGGTTTTGGTAGTAGTAGAAGACGTTAGATAAGTTGGTAGGTGGGCAATGCCCACCCTACTTTCTATGCCATAGCAATTGCTTGACTCCAGCGCCCTACTGCCTTACCAATTACCCCTAGTTCTTGCATCAAGCGATCAAAACCCTGGGGTGTGAGAGATTGGGGGCCATCTGATAGAGCTTTGGCGGGGTTGGGGTGAACTTCAATCATCAGCGAGTCTGTACCACCTGCGATCGCTGCCATTGCCATTGATGGGACATATTCAGCTCTACCTGTACCGTGACTGGGGTCGATCGTAATCGGTAGGTGGGTGAGACTTCGCAACACTGGAATTACAGACAAATCTAATGTATTTCGAGCATACTGGCGATCAAATGTGCGAATTCCGCGTTCGCACAAAATTACATTCGGGTTGCCCGCTGCCATAATATATTCTGCCGCCATCAGCCATTCTTCAATCGTGGCTGACATTCCCCGCTTCAACAACACTGGCTTCGGTTGCGCTCCAACTTTTTTCAGTAGCGAGAAATTCTGCATATTCCTAGCGCCTACTTGGACTATATCAGCTACCTCTGCTATCTTGTCCAGTTCGGCTGTATCCATCACTTCTGTGACAATACCTAGTCCCGTTGCTTTTCTTGCTGCTGCTAGTAATTCTAAAGCACTTTCACCATGTCCTTGGAAGGCATAGGGCGATGTCCGGGGTTTATATGCCCCACCCCGCAATAACTTAGCTCCAGCCGCCTTCACCACTTTTGCTGTTTGAACGATCATTTCTTCGTTTTCTACTGAGCAAGGGCCAGCCATTACTACAACTGGGTGGTGTTGACCAATAATAACCTGCCCGTTGGGTGTTTCTACCACCACCTCACTGGCTTGACCGTGACGGAACTCCAAACTTGCCCGTTTAAAGGGCTGTTCCACTCGCAGCACTTGTTCGATCCAAGGACTAATTTCCTGAATTTGGAGTGGATCTAAGGAGGCTGTTTCTCCCACTAGACCCAATACTACTTTATGCTTGCCGACAATTTTTTCTGGTGTTAGCCCTCTTGAGTGCATTTCCTCGCTGATGCGAGTAATCTCCACCTCTGGCGAACCAATCTTCATCACTACAATCATGCTAAATATTCCTTGCTCAATTAATTTCTTTCTAAGGCTAAACTGCTAATAGAGCGCTAAAATCGAGCGATAGACTTCTGGCAAATGAATATTTCAAGGGTTGGGAATAATCCAGAATACAGAATTAAAAACTTAGAGCTTAGGGTGGTATTGCCCGCCAAATCTAGTGATGGTGGGCATTGCCGGGCTACTAAATTACTATTAGATTGCTAAAATCGAGATGTAGACTGCTGGTAAATGAATATTTCAAGGGTTGGCAATAATCCAGAATACAGAATTAAAAATTTAGAAATCCGCTTTTTCTAACTCTAGCAATTGCTGCAATTCTGACTTCAATAGAATTTGTTATTACCATTTTAGTAAACACTCTTGTCTAACTATAGCTCTGAGATATTTTGTTGTTATTTAATAATTAATTTAATTCTAAATAATAAATGAATGATGAATGATGAAATTTTTCACTCTTTTAACATTCATCATTCATTATTCATCGTTTGCTGTAAAAACCGATCGCCAATAACATTAGACGTTCTTTTGCCGAGTTGAGCGCCAAGTTTCTACCATCCGTCCCCAATTCACCTTGAACTCTTGCCAGCCCAGCGCTCCTCCTGCTCTGTCTTCATCCCAGGAAGCAGAGAGTATGCCATAAGTTAATCCCAACACCCCCAGCCCAAAAAAGCCCATGCTTGTTAGCACTACTACTACGTTAGGCAATTTCAGCCAGCCTTGAGTGACAATGAAATAACTGAGGAAAAATGTAGCCATACCCAAAAATGTGGGTGTACCGCAAAACACAGCTGCCCGCCGTGCCATGCGATCGCTCACAACTTTAGGAATAGCCATTTCTTCTTTAGTAAATTGCCTTACCTGCTGTGATTGTTTAGTCTCTTTTGCGGTGGGCTTAAGTTTTGTTTTTTTGGTTACTGGCTGAGATTGTTTAGTCTCTTTTGCTGTGGAGTTAGATTTTGTTTTTGTAGGTTTTTGACGTTTTTTAGCGGGTTCAAACGGCAAAGGATTTCGATCTGGTTCAGATGCCATATCTAGTCTCCCTAGCCGCGAATGCCGAGGCGTGCGATTAAAGCTTGATACTTTTGTCTGTCTTCGCTTTGAACATAGGACAAAAGACTCTTGCGTTGACCAATTAGCTTCAACAATCCGCGTCGAGAAGAAAAATCTTTTTGATTGCCTCTTAGATGTTCGCTGAGCCGATTAATCCGCTCCGTCAGCATAGCAATTTGAACTTCCGCTGAGCCTGTATCGGTGTCGTGAACTTGGTATTCGGAAATTAGCTCTTGTTTGCGCTGTTGCGTCAGTGCCATGATTTACTCTATTGTTTTGATAAAATGCAGCGATTTTTCATTCTATCACGCCTTTCTGGGGGAGGGTAAATCGACGTTTTCTCAGTGGCAAATTATTTTTTGGTAGTACTAGCAAAATTGGCGAAGTACAAGCGATCGCGTTGCTATCTGGGGGCGCTCCTTATGTTGGCACGTCTTTCGCGGCGGACTGTTTGTGGCTCTTAAATCTGAGCAAACGATCTGGCGATCAATGCAAGCTTGAGCCGAAGTTGCAGGATCGGTTTGTAACACCATGATTTTAGTTGTACATCCCGTATCACTAGCGGGCGATCGCACTTCACTCTTTAAGAGCGCTTTAAGTAGGATGAAAGCTTTGCCAAAATAACTTTAGAGATTGTCTGAAGATAGGGATAAGTATATCCCTAATATTTAGACTGGTTTGTTCAAAATCTAAGCTGATTAATTGATTTTATGCGATTGGTAAAACTTTCTGAGTATATACGCCAACTGATTAACTATGTGTTGGCAATTGTTTTAGCAGTGATTTTAACAGTTAGCAGTTTGTGGGTATTGCCAGTTCAGGCAGATCCAGCACCAGAGATTTCGCGTGTATCTCCCAAAACTGCTGAAGTACAAACCGCAAAGGCACCGATTCAACCTAACAGCTTTGTTGCGGCGGCAGTGAATCAAGTAGGACAAGCAGTGGTACGAATTGATACAGAACGCACTGTTACTCGTCGCCTCCCCGATCCTTATTTTGAAGATCCATTCTTCCGGCGGTTTTTTGGCGATAGCTTCCCCCAGCAACTGCCGTCTGAGCAATTGCGAGGTATAGGCTCTGGTTTTATCATTGATCGCAGTGGCGAGGTGCTGACTAATGCTCATGTAGTCGCTCAGGCTGATAAAGTCACAGTGACGTTGAAAGACGGACGCATCTTGGAAGGAAAGGTGCAAGGAGTAGATGAAGTCACAGATTTAGCTGTGGTTAAAATTAATGGTGGCGATCTGCCAGTAGCTTCTTTGGGAGATTCAGCTAACGTACAAGTGGGAGACTGGGCGATCGCTGTTGGTAATCCCTTGGGATTTGATAACACCGTCACATTGGGAATTGTCAGCACGCTTAAACGTTCCAGCGCCCAAGTCGGTATCCCTGACAAACGCCTTGATTTTATTCAAACCGATGCTGCAATTAACCCAGGTAATTCCGGAGGCCCGTTGTTAAACGATCGGGGAGAAGTTATTGGCATTAACACAGCCATTCGACCGGATGCTATGGGTATCGGCTTTGCCATTCCAATTAACAAAGCCAAAGCAATCAAAGACAAGCTGATGCGTGGGGAAAAAATTTCCCATCCCTATCTTGGTGTGGAGATGCGTACTATCACACCCCAGATAGCACAGGAAAATAATAACGATCCGAATTCTCCAATCTCGATTCCTGAAGTTAATGGTGTGTTGGTGGTGCGAGTTGTGCCGGAATCACCAGCAGCAGCAGCAGGGTTACGTCGGGGGGATGTAATTGTACAAATTGAAGGGCAGAAAGTTACCAAAGCCGAACAATTACAAAGCTTGGTTGAAGATACTGAAATAGGACAAGCATTACAAATTAAAATCAGGCGTGGAAATCAAACTCAGCAATTTTCACTGCGTACAGGTGAATTGGAAAGCGCTTCCTTAAGTAGGCGCTAGGATACGATTTCCCCTAGCGCTGGCTCGATATAAAGTAGGGTGGGCATTGCTGCCCACCCTACAAGACTTATAGACTAGTCTAAGCGCTCCTCTTATTCATCATCATCTTCGTCGAAGTCGTCGTCTTCGTCTTCATCGTCATCCAAATCATCAACTGAATCATCAATCATCAAATCGTCATCTTCATCTATGACGCTTGGGCTGCGATCAAAGGTGAAACCGTCACCTAGACCGCCTTCTAAACTATAAGCACGGGCTGTGCGATCGTCTAGAACTACGTCCATCGGGTCATCTACATCATCAAACATACTGGTACTCATCACATCTAAATCGTCATTAGTGGTAGCACTAACTTCTTCGTAAGTATTGAAACCAGTACCAGCAGGAATCAAGCGCCCAATAATCACGTTTTCTTTCAAACCGCGCAACCAATCAGATTTTCCTTCGATCGCTGCTTCGGTTAGTACCCGCGTTGTTTCTTGGAATGATGCGGCAGAAATGAAGCTATCTGTATTCAGGGATGCCTTAGTGATACCCAAGAGTACAGGAGTATATTGCGCTCTAGCACCACCCGTAATGCTCATTGCTTCATTCACTTGCTCGACCTGACGCAACTCTATCAGTTCTCCAGGCAGCATGGTAGTGTCGCCACCATCATCGATCCGCACTTTAGAAGTCATTTGTCGCACGATCACTTCGATGTGCTTGTCAGCAATGTCAATTCCTTGAGATTGATACACCATCTGTACTTCATTCACCAAGAATGTTTGTACCCGCTGCAACGCTTCTAAGGCGGTGAAATAAATTCCTTGACCAGTATTGTAATTGAAGAAAATCTCCAAAATTTCGTGTGGATTAGCAGGGCCGTCTGTCAATGGTTTGCCCACTTCGACAGTCGTACCATCCGACACTACTGCGTTCTGTCCAGGCCCAATCGGATACTCAGTCAAGTTGCCAGAGTCCTCAATTACCCTAACGGCAACTGTTTCATCCTCTATGCGGGTTAACTCAACTGTTCCAGGTAGACGAGCGAGAATGCAAGCTTCCTTCGGCTTACGTGCTTCCAAGAGTTCTTCAATTCTGGGCAAACCTTGGATAATATCTCCAGTTTTTGCGCGCTCGAACACCAATAGCACTAGGTTGTCACCGCGCTGGACTAATTCGCCGTCTTCTACCTGCAATACCGCACCGTTACTGACACGATAGGGACGACCTGTGCGCAGCGTAATTTTGTAGCTTTCGGTTGTCAGTTGTCCGTCGCTGGCTGTAGCTGACGATTGAGCGTCGCTATTTGATCGCTGAATGCTCAGCACTTGACCAGAATCTTCTGCAATAACTCCAGGAGCAATTTCAGCGCCAGCTACGACTAGCTCGTTTAGTTTGACACGCGGACGCTCTTTTGTGGTCAAGGTAAAGCGATCGCTTTCTCTCAGCACCAAAATGCGGCGAATTGCTTCTGCTCCCTCACGGATACCGCGTACTTCTCCGGCATCTTTACACTGAATTGCTGTCCGGGCTACTACTGCTCCTGGCGGGATCTCTTGCCCATCTTCGACTAGCAATTTAGTAGAGGTACTTCCTTGGGTAGCATCTGCGGCAATGTCACGGCGGATGACTAGAGATTCCAAGATCACCAGCTGTAAACGCTGAACATTTGGATCTTCCTCATCTGGGAGCAATTCAATATCCGCTATAATTGGCGAGCCGCTGTGTTCTACCAGACTATCCTGCTCAATTTCCAACACTAGTTGAGTGCGCAGCAGTTCCACTCCTTCGATTGATTTCACTCGTTCGGAGTCTTTGTAAGGAACGCGCTGGACTGAGCGCAATTCAATCCGGCGACCGGATTGATTCACCGATTGCGTACTTGGGACTGCGGGAGAATCTGGCACGGCATATTCAACCACTGGTCGCAGCAGCAAAGCTGGGCCTTCTGGAGATTCCACGTATTCGATGTAACGCAGCTCTGAAAGTGTATGTCCGGGAATAATTTCCTCTCCAGGTTGACCAAAGCTGCCATCCCGTCCGATTACTGCTTCGGGATCGTCCACCATCAGAAGCTCGCCTGACTTGACCACCAATTCTCGCAGAATGTCGTTTTTCTGAGTGACAGTGACAACACCATTGTTTTGACAGAAGATATCTTTCACTACTTCGGTTCCGGCTTCGACGTATTGACCGTCTTCTACCATCAATAGCGAGATATCCTTATTGACTTCGTGGGTTTCTTCGGGAATCCACAATAGAGTGCCGCCTTTGACGACTTCATAGCCTTGCTTAGCTTTACCTTTCTTGCCAATTTCCACGCCAGCAAATTTCAGCAACCCGCCAGTCGAAGTGCGATAAGAGTCATCAATTAGCTCTGCCACCACTTGGTTGTTTTGTACCTTGGTTCCGGGTGTGGCTAAAAGGGAAAACTGCTGGTTGTTGGTTTCAATGATGTAGTGATCACGACCTTGGAAACTTTCAGATCGTACAGTCGCCGTGTCTAAAACTACCGAAGCGGTAATGATTTCAATTTCCCGCTGCCGTGCTGCATCACTTGCTTGAGGCAACCGCACTACGCCGCCGTGCTGGCTAGTCAACTTCATTTGTGCTAGCACACTGCCTGGCTCGACGCGATCGCCGTTGTTGACGGAAGGTTCTGCACCTGGGGGCAAGTTGTAAACTTCTCCAGACAAGATCCAAATCAAGCCGCCTCTAGACGCAGTTGTGGTTGTATTACCTTGGCGATCCGTTTTTTCTTCCGCCACCACATCGGCAAATTTCACTTCTCCTGCCAAGTCAGAAGCTACATCTTTGGTAATTTTTTCCGTACTTGTTCTGGTAGTGCGGCTACCAACTGGTACTTCTGCTAGTAGCTGTGCGGTTTTGACAGTTTCACCATCTTTAATGTAGAGGGTTGAACCTTGGACAATGGAAATACTGACTGTTTTACCGCTTGCTGGCTCTAAATTGATCGAGCCGTTGGTTTCTGCTATGAGGGCATCTTCCCCGTGACGAGTTCTAAACGGTCTTGTCCGCAATGCGCGAGGAATGCGAATAGTACCATCTTGCGCTGCTCGTTCTTGACGAGCGACTTCCCCAGTAAACACGCCTCCGGTGTGGAAAGTCCGCATGGTTAGCTGGGTTCCCGGTTCACCAATACTTTGGGCAGCAATGATACCTACTGCTTCACCCAGATCCACCATTTTGGCATGAGCTAGACTCCAACCGTAGCAGTGTTGACAGACCGATCGCGCCGCTTCACAAGTGAGGGGCGATCGCACCATAACTTCAGCTACACCAGATTTGCCAATTGCGATCGCTAAGTCGTCAGAAATTGGCTGGTTTCTTTGTAGCAGTACTTCTTTGGTTTCTGGGTGAATTACATCAGCGGCGGCTACTCTGCCCATCAAGCGGGAACCTAACGGAATCAGCGTCCGACTACCATCTTTCATCGGCCCGATTGGAATTCCCCGTTGGGTTCCACAATCAATTTCCCGCACGATCACGTCTTGAGATACGTCTACCAAGCGGCGAGTTAGATAACCAGAGTCTGCCGTCCGCAGGGCTGTATCTACTAACCCTTTTCTCGCACCGTAGGACGAAATAATATATTCGGTAACGGTTAGCCCTTCCCGGAAGTTAGTTTTAATTGGCAGGTCAATAATTTCCCCTTGAGGATCTGCCATTAGTCCCCGCATTCCAACTAACTGGCGGACTTGGGAAATATTACCCCTAGCTCCAGAAAAAGCCATCATGTACACCGAGTTCAGGGGATTAGTCGCCCTAAAATGTTGTACTACTTCATCTTTGAGCAATTCACTGGTACTATTCCAAGTATCAATTACTTTTTGGAAACGTTCTACTTCTGTGATTTCGCCGCGCGTGTAGCGTTCTTCTGTGGCGCGAATTTCAGCTTCTGCTGCTTCCAAGAGCGCTCTTTTACTTGGCGGCACCATCAAGTCATCTACACTAATCGAAACCCCAGCTTTAGTAGCGTAGCGAAATCCTAAATCTTTCAGCAGGTCAGCCATTGCTGCTGTGCGAGCAGTACCATAATGCGTAAATGACCAGGCGATCAAATTTTTCAGCTGACCCTTGTCAACCACCCGGTTGCGAAAAATCATTTCCTTGCCGTCTGCCATTTTCTTTAAAAAGTAGGGTAATGAGTAAAGGGTTAAAAGGATGAAGGCTGAAGGCTGAAGGATAAATCACACTTCATCCTTCATACTTCATACTTCTCTAGCTAATTGCTTCTTGAATTGCCTTGTTGTAAATTATTCGACCTGGAGTTGTGCGAATGAACTGGGAGATGAGATTACCAGTTTCATCTTCCCGCACCCGTCGTTCTCGGTAATGTTTGGTGACAGTGCCATCATTCATCTTTTCTACCTGCAAAGGTTCTTTATCCGGCTCTGCCGTATCCACCTGCCCGTCAAAGCGTACCCACACTTTTGCATGGAGTTCGACTTGATTTTGCTCGTAAGCCATAATCGCATCGTCCAGAGAAGCATAGTAACTTCCAGCCCCCTTAGTACTGTGGGGATTTTCTGCTGTTAGGTAGTAGCAGCCCAATACCATATCCTGACTGGGGGTGATAATCGGTCTGCCTGTTGCCGGGGAAAGAACGTTGTTGGAAGCCAGCATCAACAGCCTTGCTTCTGATTGCGACTCCAAAGAAAGGGGTACGTGAACCGCCATTTGGTCGCCGTCAAAGTCAGCGTTAAATGCCGGACATACTAATGGATGTAGTTGAATTGCGCGTCCTTCCACCAAAATCGGTTCAAAAGCTTGAATACCTAGTCTGTGTAGCGTCGGAGCGCGGTTCAGCATTACCGGATGCCCTTCGATCACTTCTTCCAACACATCCCACACGCTGGGATCGTTACGTTGGATCAGCTTTTTCGCTGCTTTGATGTTATTGACAACACCGCCACGAATCAGTCGATGGATCACAAACGGCTGGAATAGTTCGATCGCCATTTCTCGTGGCAAACCGCACTGGTGAATTTTTAATTTCGGCCCGACTACGATTACGGATCGCCCGGAATAATCCACTCGTTTTCCTAGCAGGTTTTGGCGGAAACGACCTTGCTTACCTTCAATAATGTCTGACAGCGATTTCAGCGGCCGGTTATTAGCCCCTACTACAGTCCGACCCCGGCGACCGTTGTCAATTAGGGCATCTACTGCTTCTTGAAGCATCCGCTTTTCGTTGCGGACGATAATTTCAGGCGCGAGGATTTCTTGCAGCCTTGCTAAGCGGTTATTGCGGTTAATTACGCGACGGTAAAGATCGTTCAAATCCGAAGTAGCAAAGCGACCTCCATCTAGCTGCACCATCGGGCGCAAATCAGGCGGAATGACAGGAATATAAGTCATTACCATCCACTCTGGTTTAGAGCCTGTAGCGATGAAGTTGTCAATCACCCGTAGCCGCTTGATTAGCTTTGCCCGCTTTTGCCCTTTAGCCAGACCAATTTCTTCTCGCAGTTTTTCTGCTTCTGTCTCTAAATTAATGTCAGCCAGTAGCCGCGCCAGTGCTTCAGCGCCAATTCCCACTTCTATACCACTTAGTTGGGAATCTTCGCTGTAAAGTTGGTCTTCAATTTCAATCCACTGGTCTTCACTCAGCAGCTGTTTGTAGGTAAGAGTATCAGCATTGCCTGGAGAAAGAACAACGTAGGCATTAAAGTAAACAATTTGTTCTACGTCGCGCAATGGCATATCCAGCAAAATGGCGATGTAGCTGGGAATACCTTTGAGATACCAAACGTGAGCGACAGGGGCTGCCAGTTTAATATAGCCCATGCGATGACGGCGGACGCGCGATTCAGTCACCTCCACACCGCAGCGTTCGCACACTATCCCCCGGTGTCTGACGCGCTTATATTTACCGCAGTGACATTCCCAATCCTTCGCCGGGCCAAAGATGCGTTCGCAAAATAGCCCATCCATTTCTGGTTTGAGCGTTCTGTAATTGATTGTTTCCGGCTTTGTCACCTCACCAACTAATTGACCGTTGGGTAGAGTTCTTTCTCCCCATACACGAATCCGGTCTGGTGAGGCGATCGCAATTTTGACGTAATCGAACTGATTTACTATTGGTTGTCTCATAGAATTTTAGATTTTGGATTTTAGATTTTGGATTAGAAGTCTTAGATTTTAGACTTTAGATTATAGGAAAGCAGGTCAGAGGCAAAAATTTCTCATTCCTAACAAGTTTTCTTCAATCTAAAATCTAAAATCTATGGCTCCAAAATCGTTAGACTTCTTCTTCTTCCAGTGCTTCGCGGCTGAGGGACTCATAAGTCGGTCGGGAAGGAGTGCGACGACCTGCTGGATCTGCCATCAAATCTACTTCCACATCTAAAGTGCTACCAGTACCGTCTGTTTGAGTTTCGACTTTATGCACTGCAATGTCTAATCCCAATGACTGGAGTTCTCGCATCAGCACTTTGAAGGATTCTGGCGTACCCGGTCTTGGAATCGCCTTGCCTTTGACGATCGCATTTAATGCTTCGTTCCGTCCCTGCATATCGTCGGATTTCACCGTCAGCAGCTCTTGTAAGGTATAGGCAGCACCAAATGCTTCCAATGCCCACACTTCCATTTCTCCAAACCGCTGACCGCCCTGCTGCGCTTTTCCACCCAGAGGCTGTTGTGTTACCAACGAGTATGGGCCTGTGGAACGGGCGTGGATCTTGTCGTCCACCAAATGCACCAGTTTCAGCATATATGCCATGCCGATTGTGACTGGGCGATCAAACGCCTCTCCAGTACGACCATCAAACACCTGAATTTTTCCAGAGTTTTCCGGGTCGAATAACCAGTCCTGTCCGGTTTTTTCTCTAGCTTCCATCAGCTTGCCATGCACGATCGTTCGGGAGGACTCTTCCCCATACATCTCGTCAAATGGAGTGAGTTTAAACCTAACTCCTAAGTTGGCTCCTGCCCAGCCCAACAGACACTCAAACACCTGGCCCACGTTCATTCGTGAAGGTACACCCAAGGGATTCAACACGATATCCACTGCTCTACCATCCGGCAAGTAGGGCATATCTTCCAGTGGGAGGATGCGGGAAATAATTCCTTTATTACCGTGCCGTCCTGCCATTTTGTCGCCTACTTGGATCTTGCGCTTCTGGGCTACATACACCCGCACAACCATGTTGGCTCCTGGTGGCAGCTCGTCGCCTTGCTCCCTGGTAAATACGCGCACGTCAACTACGCGCCCTTTTTCACCGTTAGGCACTCGCAGCGAGTTGTCCCGCACGTCCCGCGCCTTTTCACCGAAAATTGCCCGCAACAGCTTTTCTTCTGGTGGCTGGTCTGATTCACCTTTGGGCGTTACTTTGCCCACTAGAATATCTCCAGACTCTACCCAAGCTCCTATTCGGATAATTCCTTGCTCGTCTAGCTGTCGCAGGGCATCTTCCCCAACGTTAGGAATTTCTCGCGTGATTTCTTCTGGGCCTAGTTTCGTCTGCCGTGCCTCAATTTCATACTTTTCAATGTGAACTGAGGTGTAAAGGTCTTCCTGTACTAGTCTTTCCGAGATCAAAATCGCGTCTTCGTAGTTGTAGCCTTCCCAAGGCATATACGCCACTAAGATGTTTTGTCCCAGCGCTAGTTCACCACCTTCGGTGGAGGAGCCATCAGCTAAGACTTGACCTGCTGCAACTTTGTCACCCTTTTGAACCAAGGGACGTTGATTCAAGCAAGTATCTTGGTTGGAACGCTGATATTTCGAGATCTGATACTCAATTTCCCCGCCGGAGTTGGAGCGGACGCGAATGCGGGTAGCATCCACATAGCTAACTTCGCCATCGGCGCGGCTGATGATTACCATGCCGGAGTCTCGCGCTGCTTGGGCTTCTAAGCCAGTTCCTACTAAGGGGCGCTCTGGTCTGAGCAAGGGTACAGCTTGCCGCTGCATATTGGAACCCATTAGGGCGCGGTTAGCGTCGTCATGCTCCAAAAACGGAATCATGCTTGTAGCTACTGACACGATCTGTACTGGTGTCACCTGCACGTAGTCTACTTGCTCTGGCGTGGTGGTGGTGAAGTCTTGACGATAGCGTACTGGTACTTGAGGTCCGATGATATAACCGTTTTCATCTACGGGAATATCTCCTGGTGCTACGCGCTTATCATCCTCTTCATCCGCTGTCATGTAAACTGGCGGGCGATCTAACAAGACGCGGCCATTTTCTACTAATCTGTAAGGCGTTTCTAAAAAGCCATACTGATTTACTTTGGCATGAGTTGCCAAAGAGCCAATCAAACCAGCGTTTGGACCTTCTGGTGTTTCAATCGGGCAGATGCGTCCGTAGTGAGATGGGTGAATATCCCGGACAGCAAATCCAGCGCGTTCCCTGGTTAATCCACCAGGACCAAGAGCAGATAGTCGGCGCTTGTGTGTTAGTTCTGCTAAAGGATTGGTCTGATCCATGAACTGACTGAGTTGGCTGGAGCCAAAGAACTCTTTAATTGCCGCTACTAGTGGTTTTGGGTTCACTAGGGAAGTGGGAATCAGAGAGTCTACATCTGAGACGGTCATTCGTTCGCGGATTATCCGTTCCAAGCGGTTTAAACCAACTCGGACTTGGTTTTGCAGCAATTCACCCACGCTTCTGACTCGCCTGTTACCCAGGTGGTCGATGTCGTCGGTGCTACCCATGTCAAACTCTAAGTTAATTAGGTAGTCGATCGCCGCCAAAATATCAGTAGGAGTCAACACCCGTGTCGTTTCCGCAATTGATAAGCGTAACTTCCGGTTGAGTTTATATCTACCAACTCGCCCTAAGTCGTATCGCTTTGGATCGAAAAAGCGAGATTCTAATAACTGTTGACCGCCTAAAACTGTAGGTGGTTCGCCTGGACGTAGTTTGCGATACAACTCCATCAAGGCATCTTCTTCGGAAAATTGCCCTTCTTTCTCAATCGTTTTTTGGAAATACTCTGGGTGGCGTAAGGCATCGAAAATTTCGTTGTCTGTTAGCCCCAGTGCTTTGAGTAGAACTTGAGCTGATAATTTCCGGGTTTTATCAATCCGTACCCATACCAAGTCGTTGCGATCTGTTTCAAATTTCAACCACGCGCCTCGGTTGGGAATCAAGCTGGCGCTGTAGGTACGGCGACCGTTTTTATCGATTTCCGATTTATAGTAAACTCCAGGCGATCGCACAATTTGGTTAACGATTACCCGTTCTGCGCCGTTAATTATGAAGGTTCCCCGATCTGTCATTAAGGGCAGATCGCCGATAAACACTTCTTGCTCTTTGATTTCGCCTGTTTCTTTATTAATCAAGCGCGTCGGTACATACATTTGTACCGCATAAGTCGCGTCTCGCCGCTTGGCTTCGTCTACGTCGTATTTCGGCTGCTTGAGTTTGTAGTTTTGACCCAATAAGTGCAATTCCAGCTTGCCAGTATAGTCAGTAATCGGCGAGAAGCTGTTGAGTTCTTCAATCAGTCCTTCTTCCAAAAACCAACGGAAACTGGCACGTTGGATTTCAATTAGATCGGGTAACTGATAGGCTGTTTCGATATTGGTTTCGTTAGTCATGCGTCTAGTTGCTCGCTGTTAAGTGTTTAGAAGGTGTTGATCGAAGAGAACGCCCCTCTTTACTACCTGTTGCTGACAACAGGTAAGGACAAGCGCCAAAAAAGAAACTTGTTCGTTTTGATCTTGAGTGTTTAGGCAAGATTTTCAGCTTCGCTACTTGCGGTTATAAATGCAGCGATCGCGCGATCGCAATTGAGTGCGACTATTGCCTCTTCCTCCCCTTGACATACCGCCTTCTTAGCAGTTCTTGTTTTGTCATTTCACCACTCATCTTTAAGAATTGAAAACGGCAATTATTCACGCTTGCAGATGCAATAATCTTTCTGGTAAATTTTTTAGTTGTGGAAACAAGGAATTTAGCAGAGTAAGACTTAAGAGACTGCTAACCATCCATTTTTAGCAACTGCTGGCAGATGGCAATTTAACTGAATTTTTCTGCCAACTTTTGAAACGACTTAGTAAGGAAAAACATACACATAACTTCTAAAACACTTTTGTCAAGTGCTGAAGATTTAAATTTGTTAAATTGTGAAGCGAAATAGTTCAAGGTTTGGCTGAAAAATAATTTCATTAGAATTTTACCGTTGGATGCCGCGTCCTGTAACCCTGGAAGCAAAGGAGAGGCTTACCACTGCCCGATCCAATTTTCTCTTAGACGATACACCATGCTCTAAGTCTGTTAGGCTTTTTTCAGTCAGGCTGCTGTCAATCACCCTCTTTGCACCTCGTTCTCTTAACAAAAGCTTGACTTGGCAGTCAAACTCGAAGGCACTTGCCCACATTCCCTTGTGAGTATGGCAGTTGACATATGCTCCTTAACTATTATGCCGCTTTTCCACCGACTTTGTGGCAGCGGCGAGAACAAAGAAATCTGTGGTGGAAGCATAGACAAGTTGAGCAAAATTCTTTACAAATCTTTATATACTTAAGCCAAACAATTCACAAGCATTTTCAGTTGTTTGGGCGGCGATCGCATCAATGTCAACCGAGCGCAGGTCAGCTAGTGCTTGAGCTACGTAACGGACGTTGGCTGGTTCGTTCCGCCGTTCTTTTCGTTTCGGTACGGGAGCCAAAAACGGGCAGTCGGTTTCGATTAGTAAGCGATCGCTTTTTACCATCACCGCTGAGGACTGAATTGAATGGGCATTTTTAAACGTTACTATGCCACTGAAGCTAATATAAAAACCCAGGTCGAGAAACCATTCAGTTTCTTCCGGCGTTCCACTCCAGCAGTGCATCACCCCCCGCACTTTTTTACCCCATCGTTTCATAGCAGAGTGCAAAACTTCTCGCGCTTGAACTGCTGCCTCTCGACAGTGGATAATTACTGGTAAGTCGAGAGCGGCGGCGATTTCTAGCTGAGCTTCAAATACTAAAAGCTGCTGCGAAAAGTTCTCAGCCTTATAAAAATCCAACCCGGTTTCACCAATTGCCACCACTTTGGCATCAGAACGAGCCAGCGAGAAAATTTGCTGCTGCAAAAGCTCTGTCCACTTATCGGCATCTAAGGGATGCAAGCCTACAGCAAAGTAGAGTTCGGAAAACTGCTTTGCTAAGGCTTGAATGCTGCCAAATTCTGACGGTTCCACACAGGAATGAACTAGACGTACCACGCCAGCTTCTTGCCAGCGTGATCGCACAGCTTCCATGTCTGGCTCAAACACATCGAAGTTAATATGAACGTGAGAGTCAATCAGCTGCATAACCAAAGTATGAAGTATGAAGCATGAGATTTAATATTTACCCTTCAGCCTTCAGCCTAGCCTTCGGCAACCCCTACGGGGAACGGTAACGCTTCGCCTTCAGCCTTTATCCTTCAGCCTTAGCTAATTCGTATTGTTTCAGTCTTCTAGCTAAGCGGGACTTCTTCCTCGCCCCATTGTTAGGATGTAATATTCCACGCTTCACGGCTCGGTCAATTTTGCTGTATGCTGCTGCCATATGCTGCTGCACCACCTGCCGTTGTTCTGGGGTAGGATTAGCGCCATAAGCTTCTACAGCGGTGAAGTATTTCTTCATCAGCGTTTTCACTGCTGAACTGTATGTTTTATTACGCAACCGATTTCGCTCGGCAATTTGGACGCGCTTGAGAGCAGACTTTGTATTTGCCACAGTTAGATTAAAAAGAACTATCGTTTAATTAGACAAAATCCTAGATATACCAATATAGCATTCATCTTGACAATATTGCGATTCTCATAAAAATCCAGGTTAAGCTAGAGAAACGAGAACAAATAGGCTTTGCCCACTTTTGGGTAAATTAAAATATTTGTTCTTAACATTGGCAATTCCTAGATTGGCATCCGGCGAACTCCATGCTGCGAATCATTACTCAGCAGGCTGAGGTACGAGCAGAACTACAGCGGATCTGCGATCGCACTCACGATGAACAAGTAGCTCACAAAGAAGCGACGGTTCGGGAGGTGCTTCAAGCTGTGAAGCGCTCTGGCGACCGAGCTGTATTGCACTATACAGAAGAATTCGACCAGCAAACCCTTAGTCCAGAAGAACTGCGCGTCAGCGGTTCGGAACTGGATGCTGCTTATCAGCAGGTTTCTAAGGAGTTGCTGAGCGCTATTCGGCTAGCTTGTCAAAAAATTGAAGCGTTTCACCGCCAGCGGATACCCAAATCATGGGTTCAGTTTGGAGATGATGAGGTGGTGTTGGGCAAGCGCTATACACCAGTAGATCGAGCTGGACTCTACGTTCCTGGTGGTCGGGGCGCTTATCCCAGTACAGTATTAATGAATGCGATTCCAGCTAAGGTCGCTGGAGTGCCGCGTCGAGTGATGGTAACGCCGCCAGGGATGGGTAAGTCAATTAATGCGGCAGTGCTAGTTGCCGCCCAAGAAGCTGGAATTGAAGAAATTTATCGCATCGGTGGCGCGCAGGCGATCGCGGCTTTAGCTTATGGCACGGAGACCATTCCAAAAGTTGATGTGATAACGGGTCCTGGTAACATTTATGTAACTTTGGCGAAAAAACTTGTTTTCGGCACAGTTGGGATTGACTCCTTAGCAGGGCCGTCAGAGGTGCTGGTTATTGCCGATGAAACTGCTAAGCCAGAGTATGTGGCAGCTGATATGTTGGCGCAAGCAGAACACGATCCAATGGCGGCAGCAATTTTATTGACAACAGATGCGGGTTTGGCTAAGAGCGTACAAGCATCTGTGGAGCGGCAGTTAGTAAATCACCCACGCCGGACTTTGACCGAGAAAGCGATCGCGCACTACGGCTTAATTGCGATCGTCGATTCTCTTACCGCCGCTGCTGAACTCTCAAATGAATTTGCTCCAGAACACTTGGAGCTAGAAGTAGCAGATCCTTGGGCGCTAGTTGAGCATATTCGCCACGCTGGAGCCATTTTCTTGGGTGACTCTACACCTGAAGCAGTGGGAGACTTTCTAGCTGGGCCTAACCACACCCTGCCTACTTCTGGTACTGCCCGCTACGCCTCTGCTTTAGGTGTAGAAACTTTCCTCAAACACTCCAGTATTATCCAGTACTCGCCAACAGCACTTCAGAAAGTCGCTGGTGCAGCTGACACCCTGGCTTCCGCAGAGGGCCTGCATTCCCATGCCCAGTCAATTCGACTGCGGATGCAAGGATTTAGAAATGAGGAAATGATGAATGATGAATTATGAATTTAATTCAGCATTGAGCATTTATCATTCATAATTCATGGGAGGTTTGGCGGTGCTAAATACAGTAGTAGTAGCTCTTGATGGCTCAGATCTTTCAGAGCAGGTAATTCAAATTTTAGAAGAACTGCAACTCCAACCAACAACAAAAATCATCTTTTCTCATGTCATTTCCTCACCGGAGTTGAACGAGGAACTAGTCGCTGACCGTCCCCAAACTGGTTTTGAGGGTCCGCCTTATTTACAACTTGAAAAGCAGCTGCAATCTTACCAGGCGCAATTACCAAGAGAAAGCGCCCTAGAAATCGTAACTGGCGATCCAGCCGAAGAAATTATTCGCCTGGCTAATATTTACAATGCTGACCTGATTGTAATTGGCAGTCGCGGATTGACGGGCGTGAAACGGATTATCCAAGGGTCAGTTAGTAGTCAAGTTGTTGAAAATGCTCATTGTTCCGTCTTGGTAGTAAAGCCAGCGAAATAGAGGTGAGGGGTAAGAGGTACGAGGTACGAGGTACGAGGTAAGGGGTAAGGGGTAAGAGGTGAGTGTCTAGTTGTCAGCTGTCAGCAAAAAGCTGATAGCTGATAACTGATTACAAATTACAAATTACGAATTGCGAATTACTTTGCAAGGTTTTATCAATTTAAACAAATCAGTTGGATTCACTTCACACGACTGCGTAGCGCGGGTACGGCGGCTACTGCGCTTATCGAAGGTGGGACACGGTGGTACTTTAGATCCAGCTGCTAGCGGCGTATTACCAATTGCTGTGGGAAAGGCAACGCGACTGTTGCAGTTTTTAGCTCAGGATAAGGCTTACCGAGCAACTATTCAGTTCGGGATCGCTACTACAACCGATGATCTGGAAGGAGAAATTATTAAGTCTCAAGCAGTACCTGGGTTGAGCTTAGAGCAAGTCATACCAGTAATACAGCAGTTTCAAGGTAAAATTGTCCAGATTCCACCTAAATATAGTGCAATTCAGGTACAGGGGAAAAGACTGTACGATTTGGCACGGGCAGGAGAGGAAGTAGAAGTTCCAGCCCGGACAGTTGAGATATACAAGATTGAAATTTTGGCTTGGCGACCGGGAGATTATCCCCAATTGGATGTAGAAATTTCCTGTGGGGGAGGAACTTATATTCGGGCGATCGCACGCGATCTAGGTGCAGCCTTACAAACTGGTGGTACTCTTGCCGCCCTCACACGCACTCAAAGCAGTGGTTTTGACTTAGCAGGTAGTCTATGCTTAGAAGAATTAGAGGAGAGGCTAAAACAAGGAGCCTGGGAGCCAATTTCGCCCACTATGGCCTTAGTGCATCTCAAAGCTGTCATTTTGCCATTTCCAGTTGCTCAAAAATGGTGTCAAGGTCAGCGGATTGTTTGGAGTGATCGCCCCAATGGCATTTCGCTCAATACACCTTTAAGGGTTTACGATGAAAGCGATCGCTTTTTGGGCATTGGATATCTGGTTAATTCAGATGATTCAGAATTACTGATTCCTCAGATGGTGTTTACCCAACCCTAAGAGACTGGTTGTAAAAATAGATTTCTCGTTTCGGCAGCAGGGGAAGCTGAGGTAGCTCTTGAGGCAGGGGGAGAAGCCACTTACCACTTACTAGATACTACCTACCTACCTTGTTTGAAAAAATACTGCCTATAACCGAAATTGTTTAAAAAGTTTCTGCGCCCCAACCAGGAGCTTTTTGCGCTGCTGTCAAAATAAAAGCTGCCAAATTTTCCAGTTCTGACTGTGACATCCAGCTTTCTGGCACTTCGCGGCAGTTATAAGTTTCTTCACTGCCATCGTAAGTCATTGGTTTGCGCATATAAGCTACCAAGCTGTTGATATTGTCACGTGGAGGATTAGCACCTTTGAGCTTTTCTCTAGAGAGTGACACGAGTGGATCTGCTAAAGTCGATCCACCTACATGACAACCGATGCAGTTGTTTGTAAACAACTGTTTGCCCTGAGATAGTTCTACTGGTGAAACAGAGCGAGTTTCACCTTTTCCATCCAACTCTAGAGCAATTGGCTCCGTCACGCGCAAAAATCGAACTACATAAGGATCGATCGCCGCTTCAGCCGGATAGCTGGGCAGCAGTAAAGCCCAGACTATTGCGACGATTACTAACAGACGGCGAATGCAGAACAATCGACTTGGCATTGTAGGCGTAACCTTTAGTGAGTAGTGAGGCTGAAGTTGAGTAATGGGTAATGATGAATGCTGAATGCTGAAATCTTTTAATTCATCATTCATCATTCATCATTTTCCCCAGTTACCACTAACTACTAACCTCTTTCATGCTGATAGGTTAATAGTAGATCTTGCCACCTCCCCACTTATCGCCCAGAATTTTTGGTTGCACAAGGACGTGACCTGCGATCGCCACCAACTCATCATCCCGGAGATTCCTCATCGCTGGATAAATGTCAGCACTCTTGATACTGGGATGTATTTCTGCGATTTCTTCTTCCCCGTCGTAGGTTGTGGGATTTTTCATATAATCTACCAAACCTTCAATATTATTACGGTTTGGTGTAGCTAGGGATAGGGTTTCGGGGTCAAGTCCGACATTCTGGTTTGTCTTAGTAACGCCCCCAGCATGACACTGAGAGCAGGCATAGTTAAATAAGCGTTTACCTTCTTGAAGTTGTTTGACGCTAAGTACCGTAGTGTCACCTTGAGCGTTCAATGGTACTGTTCGGACGGCTTCACTAAGTTCGATTGCTGCGGCGCTGCCAACTACTAACCCAAATGCTAACAATATAGTCGCCATTGCTAGCCCGATCAATCTTCTTAACATGGTTCTCCTGAAAAAGTTTTGGATACTCAACACAGCTAAAGTGGGCATTTCTCAACGTTCCGCACTGCTAATGAGTAGCACGGCTGCGTCGAGCTTGCTCAATCTCCTTCACCATTTTTTTTACCGCCGTCAGGGCTAGAGTGATGTTTTTGGGACAAAACTTGAGAAATAATTGCCTTGGCATCCTCTAGTGCTAGACGAGTTTGAGGGTTTTTATAAGCAATTCCCAATTGATCGCACAAACCTAGTACCTCCTCTACTGGGAGGTTATAGTCCGCTGCGATTTCTGCAATGGACAAGTCTGCAAAACCCATGATGAATAATTGTTTAGTAACAAGTTAGAGATTGAGCTGCTCTAATATGAATACCATGTTGCTGCACAATTTGTTTCCCAAACCCTGTATTATGCATTGATTTCACTACCTTGACTAGGGCTTGCGGGGCAAAGCTAAATTATGAATAATAAATTAAGAAATATTAATTAAGCTTCTGTAACCTTGGGGCAAGGGCGAAGGCTGAAGGATAAAATTTCATACTTGTAATTTCATCCTTCACACTTCGCTACCCGCTAGCCTCAAGCACGTCGCCCCTCACTTAAAGTCATTGGCTCGAAATGTACTAAATTTGGTGCGGTTGTGAGTGGCTGGTGGAGGGCTATTAGTTGTGCCAAGGTTTTCTTTAGCTGAGTGCGAGGAACGATCGCATCGACAAAACCGTGTTTTAGCAGGTCTTCCGCTGTCTGAAATTCATCGGGGAGCTTTTCTTTGAGAGTTTGCTCGATGACCCGACGACCAGCAAAACCGATTGTAGCTTGTGGTTCTGCCAAGATCAAATCTCCTAACATAGCGAAGCTGGCAGTTACTCCTCCTGTGGTAGGATTAGTTAAAACTGGAATGTAAAGTAGTTGAGCCGAGCGATGTTGTTCCAGGGCGGCAGATATTTTTGCCATTTGCATTAAGCTCAGCATACCTTCTTGCATCCTGGCACCACCGGAAGCACAGACAATAACGACAGGATAGCGCTTTTGCGTTGCTTGCTCTATTAAGCGGGTGAGTTTTTCGCCTACTACAGAACCCATGCTACCGCCCAGAAACCGGAAGTCCATCACACCCAGGGCGACTGGTAAACCATCAAGTTGACCCTCACCAGTTTGGACAGCATCGTATAAACCAGTTTTTTGCTGATATTCGCGTAGGCGATCGCTGTAAGCTTTGCGATCGCGAAATTGCAGCGGATCTAACGGACGCAAATCCTCATTTATTGGTTTCCAAGTATTGGCATCAATCAGCTGGCGTATCCGTTCATTGCTATCAACCCGCATATGGTGTCCGCAATCTTGACAGACCATCTGATTTACCATCAAGTCTTTGTTATATGCCAAAACACCACAAGCCGGACACTTATTCCATAAGCCATCGGCAATTTCGCGCTCTTGACGTTCCTGGCTCATGGGGCCAGACTTGCGTCGATTTGCAAACCAATCAAACAGAGACATTAAACCGCGTGATTCTTCGTTATTATTCATTTCTATCTTATTTTGTCAAGCAGGGATGAGCTAACTTAGATCTGAGGGGGCCTAGGGGCTTCCCTTCGGAGTTTTAAGTTTCTCGTAATAAGTTTTAAATTTAAAACTCAAAACTTAAAACTTAAAACTGGAGCGAAGCGACTAGCCACTTCATCCTTCATCCTTTTATTGCTCCTCCTCTATCGGACTTAAAATTAGCAATGCAGTCCATTGGTCTTTTGCGTGTACTTGCAAAGCCGCCGGACTTCCTGTACCGAAATAGCAAGCAATTCCCATATCTAAAATCCGCGTTGGTATGTTATGAGCTGCCAGCAACTGTTGCATTAGTTCTGCTTCCCAACGGGTACTTGTAGTTTTTAGCGTAATCCATCTCACAGTCCGATCTTACCAGAGTGAGGGGTGAGTCGCTTCGCTCCAGTTACTCGTACTCGTAATAAGTTTTAAGTTTTAAATTTTTACCCCTACACGCTACACCCTGTTAAGGAGTTGGAAACATAAATCTGAGGTAGGCTGATAAAATTGGTTCGCCAGCAAAGACAGTAATTATTGCTCCTAGGGCGAGAAACGGGCCAAAAGGCATTGGTTGTCGCCGATTTAGTAATTTTAAAGCGATCGCTCCTCCACCTACAAACGCGCCCAAAGCACAAGCCAAAAATCCGGCTAATAGCAGATATTTCCAGCTAAGCCAAGCTCCCATCATTGCAGCTAATTTAGCATCTCCCCCACCCATTGCAGGTTGTCCAACAATAATTGAACCCACGATATTGATTGCATCAAATAACCATATTCCCAGCACTGCACCAACCACCCCAGACATCAATTGGTGAATAACTTCCACTTGGCTGTATTGTGAGAAAAAGCTGACAAATACCTGAAACCCTAACCCAATAATCAAACCGGATTTTGTCAATGGATTTGGTAGTGTCATAGTATCTAAATCGATTAACGATAGAGCTATTAGCCAACTACCAAACGTCCAATAACCTAAAGTTTGAATTGATATATCAAATGTTAAAAACACTAACAAAAACAGTATGCCTGTTGCTGCTTCTACTAACGGATAGCGAATAGAAATTGGACTTTTGCAATGACGACAGCGGCCTCTTAACCACAACCAACCCAAGACAGGAATATTTTCCCGATTACCTAACTGATGCAAGCAATGGGGACAGCGAGAACGGGGTCGAATAACTGATAATCCGGCAGGCAAGCGATAAACTACAACATTAATAAAACTGCCAATACACGCTCCTAACCAAAAGACAATTACCGCAGCTAAGCTGAGCGTTATACTTTCCATAATCATTGGTAATTAGAAACGCGGTAATTGATAGTTAGTAATTGGTTTTGAACAAATGACAAATGACAAACAACAAAAAACAAATGACAAAAAAGCTGAACTCAAGAAAATTCAGATTCTAGCTGACTTATCGGAATGAAATATTCTTGCGGTAACAGGACTGGGTGGCTGGAAAAAAGAATTTTCCCTTGATAAGTTAACTGATTAACTGCCACGCCAGTTGGGCGCTTAGCCGCGCTGGGATGTGCTTGACAGTAAGCACGATAGACTTGGAGCGCGGCTTTCATTAAGGCAGGGTCAATTAACACTGGGAGATATGGGGATTGAATGTGAATTTGGCGGTGTCGCCATTTAGCATCTACCACTAAATGGCGCTTTTTTGCTCAACTTAATGCTTTTTTAAAGCCTCTTAAGTTATAGCTAGCAAAACAAGCTTTGTCACGCTTTTATGTATCTAGTTTTTCTAATACCTCAAACAAAGCCTCACCCATTGCTCGACAACCCAATAGATTCATTCCTGGTGACATAATATCCCCAGTGCGATCGTCTCTATCTAAAACTTGCAGTACTGCCCGTTCAATTCGCTCAGCCGCTACTGGTTGATTTAAGCCATAGCGCAGCATCATGGCTGCACTCAAAACCTGTGCTAGGGGATTAGCTTTATCTTGTCCTGCAATATCTGGAGCAGAACCGTGAACTGGTTCAAACACACCAGGCCCAGAAGCCCCTAAACTAGCAGAAGGTAGCATCCCAATACTACCAGTTAGCATTGCTGCGGCATCAGAGAGAATATCACCAAACAAATTGCCCGTGACGATAGTATCGAACTGTTTGGGGTAACGTACCAACTGCATGGCGGCGTTATCCACATACATATGAGATAGCTCCACATCGGGATATTCTTTAGCTAAATCAGTGATGCGATCGCGCCATAGCTGCGATACTTCCAACACATTCGCCTTATCCACCGAGCAGAGTTTACCACTTCTTTTTTGTGCCGTTTCAAACGCCACGCGCCCAATCCGGTCAATTTCTGACTCGGTGTAAGCCATCGTGTTTACCCCCCGCTTCTCCCCGGTCTCCGTAGCAAAAATGCCTTTTGGTTGCCCGAAATAAACTCCCCCAGTTAGTTCGCGCACTACCATAATATCGACTCCTTCTACTACCTCTCGCTTGAGGCTAGAGGCATCGATTAGTTGAGGTAGAATCTTCGCAGGGCGCAAATTGGCAAATAGACTTAATCCGGCTCTAAGTCCCAATAGCCCGGTTTCTGGACGCAAATGTCGGGCTAGGTTGTCCCATTTGTAACCACCAATCGCCGCTAGTAATACAGCATCGCTATTACGGCACATTTCTAGGGTTTCGCCTGGCAAGGGTTCGCCTGTAGCGTCAATGGCTGCACCACCAATAAGAGCTTGCTGAAATTCAAAGCCTAAATTCAGTTGCTTACCTACTACCTTTAGCACCTCTACCGCCACTTGGATAATTTCAGGGCCAATGCCATCGCCTGGTAAAAGAGTGATGCGGTATTGCTGTGTCATCTTGTTGTTTTTGTGTGAATAAATATGTTTTTTGGGCAAAATTGCAGCGATCAATCCCCTTTGGTTTAGCTAAGCTTCGAGATACTACTAAAATTGCCCTTTATTATTACTCTTGCAGATTTTTGTCGGTGCAAAGGTAAAAATTCTGCTGACAAAGTAGATCGTAGAAAGCTAAGCTAAGCCTAAAGTTGCACTGGTAATGCCAACCTAATATTTTTACTCAAACCTCAGCACTCATGGTAAAGGAACTGGCAATTCGCACTTGTGGACTGACGAAACAATTTGATCGCTATATTGCTGTTAATGACGTAGATTTACAAATCCAGGCTGGAGAAGTCTATGGGCTAATCGGGCCGAATGGTGCTGGTAAAACTACCCTGATTCGGATGTTAGCCGCAGCCGAAGAGCCAACTACGGGGGAAATTTATCTCATGGGCGATCGCTTGCTGCGCGATCGAAGTAACTGTACGCTCAAACAAAGGCTCGGTTACTTACCCGATGATTTTCCCCTCTATGATGACCTGAGTGTTTGGGATTACCTCGACTATTTTGCCCGGTTATATAAATTAAAAGAACCACGCCGCAGTCAACGCCTGCTAGAAGTTTTGGAACTAGTGCAGCTGGGGAATAAGCGCCATAGCATAATTGCTACCCTCTCACGCGGGATGAAACAGCGCCTGAGTTTGGCACGAACAATTATTCACGAGCCAATCGTGCTTTTATTGGATGAGCCAGTTTCTGGACTCGATCCCATAGCTCGAATGCAGTTCCGGGAAATAGTCAAGGTGTTGCAAGAAGCTGGGATGACGATTTTGATTTCGTCTCACGTGCTAAGCGATCTGGCGGAACTATGTACTTCCGTAGGGATTATGGAGTTAGGCTATTTAGTGGAAAGTACTACTTTAAAGGAACTTTACCAGCGTCTAGCCCGCCAGCAAATTTTCTTATCAACTTTAGGAGAAATAAATACACTCACAGCAGAATTAAATCATCATCCCTTAGTTGTAGGTTGGGAGGCGTTACCAGGTCAAAAGCGGGTGCGGGTTGAATTTTCTGGTAGTGAGTCAGATTGTGCTGTTTTGTTGCGATCGCTTATTGCAGCAGGTATTTCCCTCACAGAATTTCATTGTACCCAGGAAGATTTGGAAACTATTTTCCTCAAGCTGGGGCATAAGCAAGCCTCGTAAATCAATTCACAATTCGCAATTCTAAGTGCTGGTTAATTAAAAATAAGTTTTCTTTTTGGAGAATTATTCGTATGAGATTTAAGTGGTTTGAGCGACTGGGAGAGTGGAATCCTCAGCTATTACGAGAAATCAAAGGTAGATTCAAACCGCGCAATTTATCGATTGCCGCAGCAAGTTCTTTGCTGGGGCAATTTTTGATTTTTAGATATTTCCACAATCAACTGCAAAATTTTCAATCGGGCTTAGTTCATCCGATTGCAAACAGATATTGCACTGATATTTCTAATGAATACAGTTTACCTAACTGTCTGGTAGACGCTTTTGGAAATATTGAGATTAACTGGCAGTTGTGGTGGTTAGACGTATTCGTGTGGCTGAGCTTGTTTGGCGTTTTTGCCTTGTTAGTGGGTGGTACTTATCTGCTAATCGGCGATTTGGCACATGAGGAGCGGCGAGATACACTCAATTTCATTCGTCTCAGTCCCCAGTCAGCCCAAAGCATTTTGTTAGGAAAACTGCTAGGAGTGCCAATTCTGCTTTATGTTGTGGTAAGTTTAGCTCTGCCTTTGCATTTATGGGCTGGGGTATCTGCTCACATTCCTCAAGGTTTTATTTTGGGCTTCTATGGGCTAGTTTTGGCTAGTTGTGCTTTCTTCTATAGTGCCGCACTGCTATTTGGTTTAGTAAGTAATTGGCTCGGTGGATTTCAAGCTTGGTTAGGTAGTGGGATTGTAAGTATATTCCTCTCAATTGCTTCTTTTCAACCACTTGCTCACACCCCCTCTGACTGGGCGAATCTATTTTCTCCGCTTGTGATTCTGGGGCAATTGATTGAAGCAACTAACTTAGATTATTCAACTGGGTCGCCTATTACAAAAGATTTGGAATGGTTTTACTTGCCACTGGGAGCAAATACGTTGGCTGTGGTGAGTTTTGCTCTCATCAACTTTGGCTTGTGGACGTACTGGAGTTGGCAAGCTTTGCAGCGGCGGTTTCCGAATCCAGGTAAGACTTTGTTTAGTAAAGGACAAAGTTATTTGTTCGTGGCTAGCTTGGAAGTCATGCTAATTGGATTCGCTGCTACCTCACCAAAATACCCAAACTCAACAGAGCTATCAGTTAACTTTCAATACCTACTCATATATAATCTGCTGCTGTTTTTAGGTCTAATTGTAGCTCTGACACCTCAACGCCAAGCTTTGCAAGATTGGGCGCGTTATCGCCGGGAACGAGTTTCTCATCGTAAGATTTTCTGGAGTCGATCGCTAGTAAAAGATTTGATTTGGGGAGAAAAAAGTCCAGCAATTTTAGCGATCGCTTTAAATCTAGCAATCGCTGCAACAATGTTAATTCTCCAGATCGTTTTTGTGGTTCAAGATATTGACAAGCAGCCAGCCTTCTTAAGTGTAGTAATTGGCGCGAACTCGATCTTGGTTTATGCTGCGATCGCGCAAATGCTTATGTTCATGAAGGCGCAAAAGCAATCTCTTTGGGTTACTGGCACTCTAGGTAGTGCGATCGCTTTACCGCCTGCTATTCTCAGCTTACTGACGCTTGAACCTGAGAAATTTCCAGGGCTGTGGCTGTTTACACCTTTTGCTTGGAAAGCGATCGAACAAGCTAGCGCATCCACCATTTTCCTGGCACTGCTGGGTCAGTGGAGCATATTTACTTTATGTACACTGCGGATGACTCGTCAATTGCGTTCATCTGGAGAATCCTCTTCCAGAGCTTTGTTTGCCAACCGCCCACTACTGAAATGATGAATTATGAATGATGAATTATGAATGTTTTATCATAATGTTTTATCATTCAGCATTCATCATTCAGCATTTATTTCTTCAACACCTTTTTTACTAGTGCTGGAATTTGAGAAGGACGATCGGCAATTGGCACTTTCGCTGCTTTAAACGCTTCTAGTTTACTTTGGGCAGTGCCAATGTTATCTCCTCTACCAACCATAGCTGCCAAAGTGCCAGTGTGACCCCAATGTTTACCTGGTGGCGCAAGTCTTCCTGCAACATAAGCGATCGCTGGCTTATCAATTACTTCAGCAATGTAGCGGGCGGCGGCTTCTTCGCTATTACCACCTGGTTCGCCAACTAAAACGATCGCCTGTGTGCATTCATCTTCATCCAGAATTTGCAGCCATTGAATAAACGAAGAACCAGTAATTCCATCGCTGCCAATGCTAACGCTAATCGATTGTCCTAACCCTGCCTTGGTGAGTTCCAAGGCTATTTCATAGGTAAGGGTAGTACTGCGACTCACAATTCCTACCTTCCCTGGAGTATAGAATTCACTCGCATGAGTACCTAAGAGAATTTTGCCTGGGACAATAATACCGGGGCTATTTGGCCCTACGATTAAGATTTCTGCTGCTTCTGTTTTACGCAGTAAGTGAACCATATCTAGGGGAGGTACGCCAGCAGAAATGATGATTATCTGGCGGATACCTGCGGTGATCGCTTCATTGGCAGCATCCAGTACTTCGTAAGGCGGGACAAAGATTATTGTGGTGTCAACTGTACCAACAGAGGCGATCGCCTGCTCTACCAGATCGAATACTGGCATATCTTCCACAGTCTGCCCACCTTCGCTGGGACTAACTATGGCAACAATGTTTGTACCATAAGCTTTCATTCGAGCAGCATGGGTTGACACGAGTGGTTCTGTCATGCCCTGAATTAAAACTTTACTTTCAGGCGTTAATTTCATTACCGTTTATTGGCAGATGGTTTGGCTTGACGGACTGCTCGATCTACAGCCTCATCTAAACTTTCTATTAGTGGCAGTTGTACTTCTGCTAATCGCTCTCTAGCCGAGTCTATATCGGAGCCAGCAAGACGAACAACTAAGTGGGGGTAGTGGTGGTGCGAACGGTTTTTACTAGTACTAATGGATTCGTGCCGTTGTACAAATTTAGCAATAACGTCGGCTACTTCTAGTGCAGTGGGAACACTACTGAGAATATTAATTAAAATTACTTGAATGTTTTTATCCCCACTGAGAAACTCCAGTCCTTGTTCGATGCGATCGCCAAAGGTCGGAGTAGATGGATCTATGTTGCGTCCATGCCCTACATTCAGACAAGCTGCTGGCTTTTTGTCGCTGGCTTCGGCTAATAAATCCAAAGAAGACATTAACAATCCGGCTCCATTGCCTAAAATTGCAATATTTCCCGATTTTTCTACTTCATTCCATCTACCATAACTGGCATATGGTTGTTGCCCATGCCCATAAGTGGCAATTTTTTCTGCCATTACTGTAATATCTGGATGTCTGGCGATCGCTTGCTCGTTGACTGTGACTTTGCCATCGAGCGCCATCAGTTCACCTGTAGCACTCACGCCCAAGGGGTTGATTTCGACTAGATCCAAGTCTTTCTGCACGAACAAATGATACATCTTCTCCACAATTATGCTGACAGGTTGAATCAGCTGGCCTTGCAATCCCATTTTCACGGCTAAGCGTCGGGCATAAAATGGCGAAAAGTCCTGCTCAACCACAACTTGCTGCAACAGTTCTGGAGATGATTCTACATCTATTCCCCCTTGGACTGAGCCAAGCAGTAGGGGTCTACCAGCTACTGCATCCAACACCACTGCTAGGTAAAATTCTCGATCTGAGTCGTACTTTGCCTCAGCCAGCAGCACAGAGGGAAATTCACCCAAGATTGGCAAGTTAAAAATTGTTTGCGCGGCTGCGATCGCATCGATAGTGTTTGTCACCACCTTCACCCCACCAGCTTTTCCTCTACCACCAGTGCGCACCTGAGATTTGAGTACCACTGGATAAGGAATTTTTAGACCCTTGAGAGCGCGAGGGCGGTCAATTGTTTGAGACGGCAATACTGGTATGCCCATCTCTCTAAACCATTCCTTAGCTTGATACTCTAATAAATCCATCTTTTGAATGCTGAATGCTGAATGCTGAATGCTGCAATTTTATAGTTAAAACTTATACATTTCCCAATCCACCATTCATCATTTATAATTCATAATTCATCATTCATGACGGCTTTGCCAATCTTTCGCAACGAGATTAATACCATAAAAACGCTGCCAAAACTTATCTACGATTTTAGTTGGCAAAACTTTTGTCATCATAAATAGGAGAAATTTACCCCCAGTCGCTGCAATATAGCGGGGTCGAGGGTTGCGATCGCTCAATGCTTGCAAAATTACTTCAGCGACTCGTTCCGAAGTCCATGCACGACTACTAGTATGTTTCTCTAGTTCTTTTAATTTCTCAAATGCCACTCGATAGGGTGTATTTTCAGGCTTAGCTATAGTTTCCTCAACTGCTTGAGCAACACTGATAAAGAAATTAGTGCTAACTGGCCCTGGTTCAATGACGCTGACTTTAATGTTGAATGGTTCGAGTTCCATCCGCAAAGCGTCGCTGAGTCCTTCCAAGGCGAATTTAGAGGCACTGTATAACCCGCCAAAGGGAAACGCTAACCTTCCTCCCAAGGAACTGATATTAATAATTCTACCACCGCCGCGATCGCGCATCATCGGCACCAAGGCACGTATCAAGGCTAGCGGCCCGAGGACATTGATTTGAAATTGTCTTTGGGTTGCAGAGTGGGGAATCAACTCCACCGGCCCCATTTGCCCGTAGCCAGCATTATTAATTAAGGCATCAACTCGACCGAAAGAAGCGATCGCTGCTTTCGCCAATGCTTCAATCGACTCAATTTTTTCTAAATCTGTGGGCACAACTAAAACTTCTGCCCCAGCTTTGCGACAAAGGGTAGCAACAGCTTCTAGTTTTTCTGCATTCCTTGCTGCTAAAACTAGGCGAATGCCCATAAATCGCTCTGCTAATAGTTGCGCCAGCGCTGCGCCAATGCCTACAGAAGCACCAGTAATTAATACGACTTGTTCAGATAAAGAGGACATATTTATTCGATTAATTTGAGTTTTGAGATATCGTCTTTCCACTTCTAGCTCAAAACCCAAAATTTATTCACCGCTCAATACTAATTTTAAAATTTTGCCAATAATCCTGTTTTCTTTCTAGAGAGGGAAGTCTTAGTTGTCATTTGTCATTTGTTCAAAGCCAATAAATAATGACGCTCTTTGCACTTACGACTTACGACTTATAACTTACGACTTAATCTATTCACCCTGCACGTACTAGTTGTCGCCATTTCGCTGCTGACTCGTCCGGTATCTTCTCAAACAGCAACGCGATCGCCTCGATTAGCAGTTGCACGGGTGTTATATTCCGATTTTCTAGAATCTGAAGCAGTTTTGCAATCGCTTCATCGTTGTGTAACAGCGGGAACTGAAAAGCCCGTCCGCCCGTTGGAACGCTAATTAGTCCTGTTTTCGGGACATTGGGCTGTTGCTCTCTTTCTGCCTTTTGGGTTTCTCTCTCTTGCTGCATTGCTGCTTGAATTTTTGCCTCTGTCCAAGCAAAGCCTCGCAGCTTGCACACTAGCTTTTTATATTTCGGTTGGCACAAAGCAAACAACGTAGAGAGCGCTATCTTGCCGATACACTGAGGCGAGAAGTTGACAAATGTTTTAGCTAGATTAATGTATTTGGCTGCGATCGCCCCTGTAAATCCGTTTTGATTCAGCCATATTTTGAAGCCGTCCCGACTCATGCTGCGGCGACGTTGACTGTATAATTCGCCTTTTTTCAGGGCGATTTCAATTTCTTGTGCGTTCAATTCGTCTATTTTTTGGGCTATGCGATCAAAATTTTTGTCGAGGGCGATCGCATCTGTGTTTTGTTGTGCTAGCATTGCTGTAGAAAATGTATATTTTGTTTTTCATTTAGAAAGCGCACGATCCGCAAAATCAAATGCGCTTTCTAAATGTTCTTATTTTAGCACACATATTCATAATTTGAAGCACTTTGATGTGCAACCAATTAATTTTTTGGCTGTATATAAAAGCAAAGGGATCGCCACACAGTCTTTAACTTATCCCCGCCATAAATGGAAGGGGACTTATTATCATAAGTCATTTGTTGTAAATCAATCGTACGAATGACAAATAACCAATGACAAATAGGGCTTGAGTGTAGTTTGTTAGACTGAGGAAAGGCTTGCTTTGTCAGTCAACCCTCAGCCAGGATGCTCCTTGAGATGATGTTATCAACGTACCCAAGTACTTTACTGCTTACTAGCGAACTGCCTAACCTCAACTACAACTTGACACGCGATCGCTTTGATGAAACTTGGGAAGCACCGCTTTCCACTCTGCTGGGTTTAGGAAGAGCAGCAGGTGCAGATTTCATCGAATTCTTCTTGGAGCGGGTAAACTACATCAGCTGTTTGGCAGAAGATGATGCCATTACCAGCATTTCACCCAGACTCTCAACCGGAGCAGGAGTAAGAGTATTTCGTGGCAAAGCTGACTGCTACGTTAGCACCAATGATTTATCGTTTGCTGGACTAAAAGCAGCTCTAGAAAAAGGTCTTTCGATTCTGGGATTGCAACTTCCATCGCCGAACGCATATATCCCGCCAATCAATCTGGAACTACTGCGAGACTACGCCACCAAAAAAGGCAAAGATGCTTGGTTCTCCGAATGCAGCTCGATCCGAGAAATGGGAGAAGTGTTACTCGACGCTAACAATCAACTGCAGCTTAAAGCCGATCACGTACAATCGAGACGAGCTACATATTTTCGTGACTGGCAAGAAGTCTTAGTAGCAGCAAGTGACGGTACTTTTGCTAGAGATATTCGCTTGACTCAATCGGTAGGTTATAACCTTTTGTGTGCTGACGGTGCAAATCGTGCCTCAATTGGGCAACGCAACGGTAATACTAGCGATCCAAACTTCCTTCGCGCTTGGGATTATAAATCAACAGCCCTTGATGTGGCAGAATCTGCCGGAAGAATGTTATACGCTGACTATGTTGAGTCGGGAACTTACCCGATCGTCATGGCTAATCAGTTCGGTGGAGTGATCTTCCACGAAGCTTGCGGACACTTGCTGGAAACGACTCAAATTGAAAGGAAAACAACTCCCTTTGCCGACAAAAAAGGTGAAAAGATAGCCCATGAAAACCTGACAGCTTGGGATGAAGGGTTATCAGGCGATGCCTTTGGCACAATTGACATGGACGATGAGGGAATGCCAGCACAGCGGACGCTGTTAATTGAGAAAGGAGTGCTAAAGAACTTCTTGAGCGATCGCGCTGGTTCTCTGCGTACCGGACACCCCAGAACTGGTAGCGGGCGGCGACAAAACTATACTTATGCTGCAGCTTCGCGGATGCGCAATACCTACATTGCTCCTGGAGATTATACTACTGAGGAAATATTTGCCTCCATCGACAAAGGTATCTATTGCAAAAAGATGGGCGGTGGTAGCGTCGGTGCAACAGGACAATTCAACTTTGGCGTAGACGAAGCCTACCTAATTGAGAACGGCAAAGTTACCAAACCGCTCAAAGGCGCAACTCTGATTGGTGATGCACGGGAAATCATGAATAAGATTTCCATGTCCTCGCAAGATTTAGGATTAGCTGCTGGTTTTTGTGGCTCTGTTAGCGGCAGTATCTATGTAACTGTAGGTCAACCGCATATCAAAGTCGATTCTATTACAGTCGGCGGACGGTAATTCCATACCCTTTAATTACTAAGAGCGGACACAGAGGTAGCAGCCCCTTAAAACTCGTTATCAGGGTGAGCCTGATAACGAGATAATTAGCCGGAAAATATATACAATCCAAAGTCTAAAACCCAAAATCCAAAATCATTTATGCCGAATATTCAAGAACTTGCAGGTTATGCTGGGGCAAGTGCCAAGCAGCTTGGAATTGAAAAATTTGATATTTATGGCTCATCTGTGGATGAAACCAGCGTACAAGTAGACTCTGGAGAACCTAAGCAAGTCAAAGCCTCAAATCGTTCTGGCGTGACAGTACGGGTTTGGAATGAAAACAATTCTGTGGGAGTCACCAGCACTACCGATGTAGACTCCAACGGAATTGAGTTGGCACTGAAAACAGCTTATGAAGCAAGTTTCTTTGGTGTCAAGGAAAACGTGCCAGATTTCAGCCCAGAAGCGATCGCACCAATTACAGCCAAAACAGAAGATACAGCGCCTCAAGCTCCAGTGG
>DATNQH010000304.1:0-4609 GCA_036704105.1 Leptolyngbyaceae cyanobacterium
AAATCGAGCGGCGGCTAATCTACTCAATTTATCGCCAAAGTTTTTAACCCGCAAACCACTGATTAACTTCATTCCTTATGAAGAACGTCGCGCTTTTCGCGCAAAACTCATGCAGCTACTTCAAACTGAGTGGATGCAGGAATGGGAAATACGTATTCTTTGCCGCACAGGGGAAATATTTGACGCGGCGGTAACAGTATCTAGTGTTCAAGACTTGCAAGGTAAGCCAATTGGTTGGCGTTGGTTGCTGCGTGATATCACAAAACCCAAGCAAACAGAAGAGAAGATGCGCCAAGTTGAATTGCAAAATCTACAGTTGCAAGAAGCAGCAAAACTGAAATCCCATTTTTTAGCAATCATGTCTCATGAGTTGCGCAGTCCCATGAACGCAATTATTGGATTTTCCCAACTGTTATTACGCCCCTCCCAGCAGTCGTTTTCCCAGCAGCAAAAAAATATGGTGGAACGGATATTCAACAACGGTAAACACTTATTGACGTTGATTGATGAGATCCTCGACTTTGCCAAAATCGAAGTTGGTTGTTTACAACTTCATCTGCAAGAATTTAATTTGAGCGAATTAGTAACAGCAACTGCTGAAGAAATGCGTTCTTTAGTTGAGCAGAATAATTTGGAATTACGAGTTAAATTAAACATCCAAAATCCTTATATAGTAATAAATGATAGCACTCGCCTACGGCAGATATTAATCAATTTGCTATCTAATGCCATTAAATTTACTGATATTGGCAGTGTAGAAGTAGAAGTGTGGGAATTACCAAAAAATCGAATTGCGATCGCAGTCAAAGACAGTGGTATCGGTATTGCCCAGGCTGATATCGAGCAGATTTTTCAGGAATTCCGGCAATTGAATCAAACATTCACCCGTCAGCATGGTGGTACTGGTTTGGGGCTGGCAATTACAGACCGGATAGTGCGGATGATGCAAGGAAAAATTATAGTTGAAAGTGAGCCAGGTGGGGGTTCAACCTTCCGCGTTGAGCTACCCAGACAAGTAAATGTAGTTTATAATAGGAAACTATAAGTGTAATTAAGCGGTTGTTGAATAGAACTTAATTGTGCGTTTTTAGTAGCTAACTTTTCTTTGGTATACTTAAGTTCTTTTCAAGCTCTAAATAACTTAATTTTAGTTTGAGCGAGTTGTTCCAAGACTTGATAAAAGTGTCGGTTAACAGATTATTTAAACTCTGACCAGTTTTGATAATTTAGGATTTTGAATTAGCCCGAAACTCAGCCTCAATGTTGGATGAATCAGCGAAGTATCCCAACTTCACCGCAAGTTGGATAGAGCTATTATTTATCGTTTTAACAAATTACCTCTTGTTATCATAAACTGTTAAAATCAAGTCGGCTCAAAGATTTGTAATTTTTTGCGTCTGATTCACAGTTAAAGTGGGCGATCGCATAAACAACTGAAAGCGCTGGTGATGTATGATTTATATTTCGATAACATCAATGTGCGAGAACGATAAATAATCTGTTCACCCAACACCCTGGTTGGCTGACAAAAGTTGGATATCAGCGCAGCCAAACGGTTATCAAAAGGGGAACTCAGGGGATTGACTAAAGCTTGGGGAGCCAGCATTCTAAGGATAGATACCACTCATACCCTGAGAACGCTGTGAAAAAAACTCCCAACTCTACAATGCCTTGATGTTCTGGATGAGTCAACCGTGTGCTTGGGCACATTTGAGCCATCTCAAGACCTGCCTGTGGATGATTACCGCTCTGATTGAGACGGGCAGTGTTAATTTGACTCGATGGTTGCCTTATATTCCGTGTCGGGGTGAGTTTGCCCAAAGCAAGCAACGCCGTCTCCAGCGATGGCTGCATAACGCTCGGATTAACATCCATCGACTCTATAAACCTTTGATTCAAACAGCTTTAGCGGATTGGCAAGAAGACTGCATTTACTTGAGTTTTGATACCTCCTTATTTTGGGATGAGTATTGTTTAGTGCGTTTAGCAGTTGTGCATCGAGGTCGAGCCTTACCGGTGGTTTGGCGAGTGATGGCGCATACGAGTACCTCTGTCTCGTTTGCAGATTATGAGGAGATGCTGCAACAGGCTGTGGAACGGTTGCCAAAGGGGGTAAAGGTGATTGTGCTGGCAGACCGAGGCTTTGTCCATACCAAGTTAATGAGAACGTTGACGACGGAATTTGGTTGGCATTATCGGATTCGGGTCAAAAGCGACTGCTGGATTTGGCGAACGGGCAAGGGGTGGTGCCAGCTCAAAAACTTCCATTTTCAGCGAGGCGAAGCTATATGCCTGCACAACGTTCGCTTGCACAAGCAGCAATGGTATGGTCCATTGAACCTGATCGTCGGTCGTAATAATGTCAATGGAGAGTTCTGGGCGATTGTGAGTGATGAAAAGACCACCCTCCAAACTTTCGGGGAATACGGGTTGCGCTTTGATATCGAAGAAAATTTCTTGGATGACCAGTCCAATGGATGGAATATGCAGCGCTCTGAAATTCGTTCTGTCTGTGCCCTATCCCGGTTATGGTTTATCTTGGCAGTGGCAACTCTTTATGTCACCGCTCAGGGTGTTGTAGTGGTGGAATCTGGCTTCCGTCGCTGGGTCGATACTCACTGGTTTCGAGGGAACAGCTATTTTCGCATTGGCTGGGAATGGATAAAGACAGCCTTCGTCAACTCCTGGACGCTGATTCGTCAAGTTCACTTCACCAATAATCATGACCCTGATCCATCGATGGCATCACGCAAACAACATGAGAAACGACGCTATCGGCTTGAATTTAAGATACACACGTACCAGTACGCGACTGAATAGTTTTGTCAGTCAACCAGCTTAGCTCCTGTGCTGACCAAGGTGATTTAGATAAGAAATGATGCAATGATTGTTCATTATCTAATCCAACTAATGAGCGCTATTGCAGGTAGAGTTTTGCGTTTTATATCGGCAATCAATCCTGCATGAAGATACTTAAACGCTTCAAAACTTCTTACTTCTGGAAATAGATTTTGATACAACTGGCAGTACGAATCAACAAATTGTACTGTCGGATATGGAGGTCGAGGCTCAACCATAGCCTGTGTCTTGAGTTGAGAGCTTTATCTTCATTATACTCTCGCCAGAGTGATAGAAGAAAGTTAGCAACGCAAGCTGCCGGAATCCGATGTAGGCTTAACGGCGGCACTACCTTTAAAAGGCAGTGTCCCGATGACTGCTTTTAATCGGGTGAATGGGTAAAGATGTTTGTTGTAACTGGGACGGCGATGTTAGCTCAAGTGGTGCAACTTGTAGTTGCTGCTGTTAAATTTACTTTTGGCTCAACCCCCGTCGCAGTTGCCAAATTCTTCTTTTCCAAGCTTTTTGGTTGATTTGCCAAGCCAATCGAATCCAAGCTCGTATCCACAAAACTTGGAAAACTATGCGCTCATATCCTAGCATTGAGCCAAAGTGGAATAGCACGCGCAGTTTCGCACAAATGAAGTGTTTTCATGTGTTTCAGCACTTTGAAAAAATGGAGAGATAAGAAGTAGCGATTGCTACCTCTGTGCGTTGGGGGCAGGAAGCAATACGGGTAGGTTTTGGGATTTCTTCGCTCTTGGCAGGATTTGGGGACAAGGGGCTAGGGGGACAAGGAGAAACAGCCATAGGATTTATAAACTTCGTTCAAACCCCATGTCCCCATGTCCCCTTGTCCAAACAGATGCGAGAGAACTCCACTCATCCGAACGGTATTGGGGCAGGAAGGGCATAAAAATGTTTGAAAAAATGGAGAGCATAGAAGTAGCGATCGCCTTCTAGGAATTGTAGATTTTCTTGATTCCCGACCCGAACCCAAGCTCGAAGCTATTCATTTTCTCAAGTCCTTATTAGTTCACGATTTCACCTTAACGCCCGTGCCATTCGTTTTACGGTGCTTGATTCTAGAATAAGAGCGATGAAATCTTGAATGAATTACCAGCTTCATGCTGTCATTATAAATACTTTATTTTTACTTAACACTGAACTGTGCATAATCTCCTTTAGCTATACATATTGAATAAACGAAGGGAGATTTATACTGGGTCAAACAAATTTCTGCATAAAAGTACTCTTGCCAACGTACTGAAGAAATGAAAGGAGTTTTACACCAAACAAAATCATTTCCTGTATAAAACCAACAAGGCAAACGTAATAAATCATAGAAAACAATTTCAGCCTTGTATAAACGAACAACTAGGAGTAAAGGAAGTAACTGACATGACAACTAACACAATCAAAACAACTGCTAAAGTACTCAAAGCTGGTCTAATAGGTGTAGTAGCAGCAGCAGGCTTTGGGTTGCTAACCCTACCTGCTAAAGCTGATGAAATCAATCAAGGTGCTTTCCAAACTAACCAGCAAGAAGGTACTGATAATACTGGTGTCAACCAAAGCGACCAAAACGCACAAATCCAAAAAAGAGAAACTAGAATTGGCAGCCCTGCTCGTGAAGCTCGTACTGGGGATAGAATTAATCAAAACGTAGATAGTCTAAACGATCAATACGGTCATGGCAATACTGGTGTAAACCAGAACCGCCAAAACGGCAGAATTGAGCGCCATAACATTGGCATCGGTCGCTAGTTCA
>DATNQH010000305.1:0-12162 GCA_036704105.1 Leptolyngbyaceae cyanobacterium
GAACTTGCTTACGCGGTAATTGATGGGGTTGAAGCTAGAGGACAAAGAGGCAACTATAGTACACAACGTGTTAAGTTTAACTCTACGTGTAATAGTTAACATTCTGTTATATAGTTATATATTTTCCCGCCGACTTACTTACCTGTTTCTGCAACATTAAGGCTATCTGTTGTTGCTTTTTGAGCCGAGGCGGTTAACTGATCGCCGTGCGATCGCATAATCATTGTCGCCCCAATTAGAATGATAATTAGCCCCAGTCCTATAGCAATGGGCATAACAAAACCTTGTTCGGTTGTGCGACGTATTAGGGCAGACTTCAACTTTGTATTCATATAAAATTTTCTACTACTTGAGCGAAATAGAGCAATTTGCTTGCTTTATAAACTTTTTAGATTCATCACTTTTGAGCCAATTTGCTGTGATTTTGCTACATACAATTCCTTTAAAAACCTTTCTAGGGGGATAATAGAGTATATGTGGCAATCTCATAATGAACTAGTAAATATGCTGCTTGGCTATCAATACTAGTGCTGTCATTTAATTAATAATTAACAAAATACTGTTTACTAGTATTAAAATATAGCAAGACTAAGTTAACACGCTGACTTGAGCAAGCCTTCAGTAATAACTCTTATTTAGCAGCTTTTAAAGATGAATTGACTGTTAACTGCGTGGGTAAATATTCGGTTTTTGTCTATTAATTTGTAACTGAAGAACCAAACCTTCCAAATATCGCTTTCAAGCTGAAGAGAGCCAGAAGGGCTGATGTAGGGTTAATTGGACTTGGGGAGGTAGAACCTCCTAGGAGGTGCTGCCAAGCTAAGCCTAGGGGCGAGAAGAGAGGAAATGGTGGGGTACGCAATCGCCTGATCTAAAAAAAGCGATCGCAATCTTCATGCTGTCTTTGCAGTAGTGGCAAGTCAAACCACTGGCAGGCACGATAGAATTACTGTGCCAACCTCCTCTCGGTAAATACCGATCCCTCCTTTAACAAGGGGGAACATTTGCCCGTAAATATTTATGTTAAAACGCAAGCGATTCAAAGCTAAACGTAATCCTTATAAACGAGTTAGCAAGCTACTTAGCAGATTAACTCTGCTGCTAATTAAGTGGTTTGCACGTAACCTACTGCCGATTAATAGACGCTATCGTCATTCCAAGTCATCTGGATTTGTGTTACCAACTGCGATGATGGTGTTGCTGGTGGTAATTCTACTCACTACAGCGATGATGCTTCGCTCTTTTGATCGCGCTAGAAATGCTAGTAATGTCAGAGCTAGTCAAGCAGCGATTAAAGCTGCTACTCCGGCGATATCTCGTGCCGAAGTCAAGATTGAGGAGTTGCTCAAAGCACCGACATTACAAAGAGAAACTCCATCAGAGTTAGCATTATATAACGCAATTAAAAATAATCCTAAATATACTTTTGGCGATGAAACTCGCCTTAGACTTGCTTTCGATATTAATAAAGATAATCTCATCCAAACTAGCAATACAAATCTAGAGAATGACGAGACTTTAACCACTGCCTGGAGATTTCCGGTTGATACAGATAATAATGGCAAGTTTGATAGTTATACTCTCTATGGCATCTACTTTCGCAGTCCTAACAGAAGCTCTACTGGAGATGCTAGAGGAAATCTTGATCGTTCGATAAGCCCATTAGAAACAAGACTTGCCCCAATTACTACTCAGGTAGGTGGTAGGCGCTGTGAAAGTTTATTAGGCAATAGTACAAGTTTATTAGGCGATTCGGGTTGGTATAAATCGGGTGACGAACTGAAGAAAAGCTTTTTTGTTTACACCGCTAGCGTACCAATTACTGATAATACTGGTTCGGGAACTGCATTTGAAAAGTTTTCAGGTAACAGCAGTTTTTATGCTTTGGAATATCAGCAAGACCAAAGTAGAATTTTGCAAAATAATTATGCAGTTTTGTTTGATGGCGATCTGCAATTGGCACCAAATTCAGATTTTCGCCTAAACGGCAGAGTACATACAAACGGCAATTTATTAGTAGGAGGACACAATAACGCTAAAGTTCGTTTTTATCAAGTTAGCGACAAAAGTTCCTGCTTTTATCGAGAAGAAAACGCCAAGATTACAGTTGGTGGCAATGTAGCGAATGGAAGTGTAACCGATACATTAGATGCTAACACTGTAGATATCGATTTATTTGACAATAATCCTGAGCAGGATAATGCTCAAATTGGTAGTAATAACAAATCTACAGAAACTAGCGGCGGTGAGGAGGTAGCATACAACCATGATGCTTACAATCAACGCATTGCCTTAATGAAGCGAGAGGCACTCTCTTATTGTAGAGAAGAGAATAAGTATTGTTCAGAACTAAATCCACCTAGGATAAGTACTGTTGTAGATATAGATAGATATCCGCAAGAAGTTAAGAATACATTTAGCGATCGCCTCAAACAAAATCCCAGTTTAAATGCCTTCAATATTCTGTCTGAGGAACTTGAACTTTATTTCAAACAGCGTACTCGTCGCGTTCCTCATGCTGAAATTGAAAACCCTGATGATGTCACAGATTTTTACACTGAAGCTAATATTTTTCCAGGGGATGGCATAATTGAACCGCCTGTTAAATGGAGAGAACCTACAGTCACTAACACAAAGCTTCAACTTAAAACCCTGCAGCTAGAAGCAACTTTTCCAGAACAGCAGCAAGGAATAGAGAAATATTTAGGCGATCGCATTGTAGCAGGAAACAATCTTCCGGCTTATTGGAAAAACGGTAAAGATTATATTACTACATATCGCCAATATATTGACGGTGTTAACTGGACTGAACCAGACAATTTACCTCGCTATCGCACCAGTCAAATTCAGCCATTTGATAACTTAAACATGGCTGAACGAGATAATTTTTGGGAAGAAAAAGCAGCGGATGGTAATTCTTTGGCTGATAGTGGGGGATTGCGTATTATTACCGGAACGGGAATTTATCAACACAAAGGAAACACATTATCAAAAATTCCTAAGTTGCGAGATGACTCTTTCCTAGCTAAATATCTATCTACCGATCTTTCCCGTCGAACTACGCTTGATTCAGGAGAAGATATTCCTGAATTCCCCCAAGATCTCAGACTAGCAGATGAAGAAATCATTAATCAGAAATATGCTTTAGTTTGGCATGACACAATGCCGATGAAAGGAAATGTCGATCCACAGGGTAGAGAGGATATAGCACCGCCGGATCTGAGGATGAGGGCTACAGCAGTATACGACTATAGGGACACTTTATATACAGACACTAATTACATTAATCGCACTCCCACTGTCTGTATTAGTAGCTACTACGATCCTACTGATAGTTTGACGGCTAGAAATCCAGTTGGTTTACCTGATGTCAGTGGCGATCTAACCGCTAGATTGCTTCCCGCACAGCCTGTTGAAGGTGTAGCTAGATCGAATAACGGAGTTGTTTATTCTCCTCCCTATACAACTAATAGTGGTAGAGTTAGGGCGATCGCAACTTATTTGCCTGAGCTAAAAGCACAAGCAAAATTGATATTTCCAAACGGGCGAATTGTGAATGAACCGTTACAAAAAGCCCTAAGTAAATTAAATAATCGCGGAGATATTCTTGAGTTAGATAAACCACTCAGTTTATCTGAAAATTCAGCGCTTGATACAGCAATCTGCTCTTTGGAAATACTTGATGGTACGCTTAAATTTCAGAATAATCCGGTAATTCCTCATGGGGCAATTAGGGAATCAACTTTCCTTGATAGCAGAGAAATTAAGGCAATTTATCAACAGGAAAGTCAACCAGATGGAAGCAGTTCTGATAATACGTTACTTGGTGTAAGTACAAATCAATATTTAAAAATAACAGATTATAACTTACAGCTAGAACAGCGTCAACCTTTAGAAGTTAGACTGACAGAAATTAATTTAGATACCAATGAAACGAAGGGAATTACTAGAAAAGAGTTAAATTTAAATAATGTCAGGAATGAATATGTATTGCCCAACAGTGGGATTATTTATGCCACAAGAGACGATGCATTACTGGATGATTCATTTAATAATACGCTAAGTGAAGAAAGCGATCAGCCGACTGAAACAAAACTCCTTAGCCCGACTGATTTTAAACTCGATCCTACTCGTCGTCCTAATGGGATTCGGTTAGTTAATGGTAGTAACTTATCGCGGACACGCGAAAATACTTACCGCCCAGCAGAAAAAGGTTTGATTCTTGCTAGTAACTTGCCTGTATATATTAAAGGTGACTTCAACCTACATCAAACACCATCAGGCGAGAAACTGGAAGAATTTTTAGAAGAATTACAGTTGCCAAGATGGGACAATTTTTACAGTCGTAATCCAGATATCAATCCCAAATTTGCTTGTCGTCCTGGCAAATTAGGCTGTTCAGATTGGGAAGAAGAAAGCGATACCTGGCGACCTGCAACTATTATTTCTGATGCTGTAACGCTCCTGTCAAACACTTTTAATGATGGATTTCGTAATCAAGGAGACTATGACTTAAATAATAATGCAGGCAGTGGCGGTGGTTATGATTTTAATGGCAATGGCAGCCTAAGCGATCGCATCGACGAAAAAGATGTTGGCATCGATCTAAATTATGACGGAGATATAGATGATGTCGTAGTTGAGAAAGATCTATCTCAGATTAAGCGCGATCGCAAGAACAATGGCTTTTGGGATAACAGCTTTGTCACTAGTGCTTTCTGGTGGAACGGGGATAATGCCGACATAGCTTTTCCCAATCAAAAAACTAACGATAGTTATGTCAGTTCTTACTTAACTAATGGCGTGACACCTATACAGCGACGCACGAATTTTCCTGAGTACGTGATGGAAATGTGCCGGAAAATTCCTGTTACCGAGTGTAAGCCAAATGATTGGGTGGCTGGCTATGACAATGATGGTGACGGAATACTGAAAAATTTAGCACAACAGAACGAATTAGGTGTACAGGCAAAAGATTTATTAGGAGGGAATATACCAGGAGGAGCTAAAGTTGAAAGGCTTGGTGCAGGCACAACAGCCAGACCTGCTTTAATGGAGGCAGACCGACGCTATCCTCGTCGGGTAGCATTCGCGGATAAAACTTCACCAAATAATCCATCAACTACCTCACCAAATAATCCATCAAATCCCTCACCAAATAATCCATCAAATCCCTTACAAAGTAGTCCACCTAACACCGCACCACCTAACACTGCACCACCTAACACACAACCTGGTGCGAATCAACCAAACACTCGAAATCTCAACTTTATTATTAGTCAACTCAACCCTCCTGGCTTGCCAACTGGTTCTCCATCTGGGGGTAACGCACCAAGTAGCACTCAACCGGGTACAACTCAACCAGGTAGTAGCACACAACCAGGTGTAAATCAACCAGGTGTAAATCAACCAGGGGCGAATCAACCAGGTGCGAATCAACCAGGGGCGAATCAACCAGGTGCGAATCAACCAAGCACCCCAGCTAGCAATATACGGCAGGCAAACGCTATTGGGATCAACGATCGCGGCGTAGTGGACAAGTTTTTATACGGAGGCCGTCGCCTGCCTCGAATACAACCTAACGCGCTGTGGTTCAAGACAACTGATAATCCCGATCCAACTAGGGGTGATACATATAATTCAGAGAACCCGCTATTTATTCAAGAGTACTTACCAGGCGATGGTCAACCGCTGTTAGTGCCTGTTTTGCAAATTCACAGTCCAAACGGTTCTCCCAGCAACAACCTAGATCGAGGAAATCCACGCGGTTCAACAAACTGGCTGCAAACACCACAAAAGGATATGACTGTTAACGCTACGTTTGTATCCGGAAACAGTCCCACTCGTCCACAAGAAGAATCAGCCGGGTTGCCTAACTTCGTGCGTCTCTTAGAAAACTGGCAAGACAAAACACTCAATATTGCAGGTAGCTTTATTCAAATGAAGCGGAGTGCTTACGCTACTGCACCTTTCGCCACTATTTTAAATGAGACGGCAAACACTACTGCTACTTCGGATAAAAACCTCAGTCTATTTAACTATCCCATCAACGCCTACATGACAAATAACGGTATACCAGGGGGTAGTAACAACACTACACTAGGCGGAACTGTACCGTATTTCGCATCACCTAATCGACAGTGGATGTTTGATGTTGCTCTGTTGTCTCAAGAGCCAGATCTGTTTGCGCAAAAATTCACAATACCATCTACGAGTTCTCCTAACGAGTTCTTCAGAGAAGTCAATCGAGACGATGTTTGGGTTCAAACTTTGCTGTGTGCTGCGGCTGCAAGCGATCGCGTTGGACAATCGACAGCAGCTTACACTCAATATGCCGTTACTGACAAAAAGCAGCGTCCAGCTAGTTGTCAGAATGACGATCCGATTGTGGCAATAGATAATACAGACAATACTACTGGATTCGGCAGTTAAACCATGAAACACACAAACTCGATCTCCCTTGTCTCAAACTGTGGAAGTTGTGGAGGCTAAGAAGATGGAAAAACAAATCCAAAATCTAAAATCTAAAATCCAAAATAGTCAGAGCGAATCTGGATTTACAATCGTTGAATCCTTGGTGGCTATAGTCATAGTTTCCATCCTCATTACTGTAATTGCTCCAGTAATTACTCTTGCAGTTGGTAACAGAGTGCAAGCTAAACGGGTAGAATTGGCAACCCAAGCTGCTAGAACTTATATTGATGCAGTTGAAGCCGGGACAATCGAACCGCCAAATCAAACTGTTACCCTAAATGAAGTGGATGACAACAAGAATTTTGTTTCTCAAAGAACTTTATTTGCTGGAGTAGCTACCCCTTCAGCTGCTGGAGGTTTACCTTGCAGGGCAAACATAGCAGGTAATTCCTACTGTTCCAATAGTTTGAATTTAAGTTTATACTGCATCGATCTTGATGGTGGTGGTTGCAGTATTAACAGTGCTAAAGATTTGGTAGTTCAGGCTTTTCGCAGCGTTTCTCCAACAACCGATGATAATCAAAGCTTTAGTCCTATTTCAACTGCTGCCGATCGCGGTTATTTATTGGGAGTAAGAGTTTACCGCTCTGATGCTTTTATTGATGATGCTCCTATACTTGCAAGCACTCCAGAAAATAAGAGAACGCAGTCAACCTTTTCTGGGGGACTTGGCAATCGCAAGACACCACTAGTAGAAATGACGACTGAAGTTGTAACAAATAAAACTTCTTTTCAAGATTTCTGCGATCGCCTTGGTTGTCAAGATGCGCCAGCAGACAATCAATAGAATGAAACGATGAATTTACTTAAATTACTTTTGCACAAGCGGCTAAAATCTCGATTGGCTCAAATAATACCATTTGATTTTATGGCTGATACATTTGGTTTGCTAAAACCTGTGACTAGCAAGCCTTTCCCAATCCAAAATCCAAAATCTAAAATCCAAAATCGTATAAGTGGAGGCTTTACCCTGGTTGAACTATTGGTATCAATCGTAATTGCATCCATCGTTGTGGGAACTTTGCTGTCATTTATGACTAATATTCTCACTTCTGAGCGCCGGGAACAAGCCAAAGCCACGACTGAATTAGAAATCCAGTCAGCAATTGACTATATTGCAGACGATCTACAAGAAGCTGTTTATATTTATAATGCAGACGGAATTGCTGCGATTAAAAATCAACTTCCCGATCCAAGAGCTACAGATAAAGTGCCTGTTCTCGTATTTTGGAAACGCACTTTTTTTCCTCAAGATCGTCCAGTGATTTTAAACGATGGTACTACAACTAGAGCAGGTTGTTTAAGCAAAATAGCTGATACTGATGAGTGTGATGAGAAAGATTACTTTGTATATTCTTTAGTAACTTACTACTTAATTAAAGATCCAGACTCAACCGAGTCTAATACTGCCCGAATTGGCAGATTTGAAATTCGAGATGGAATTAGAGATCCGAATAATTCCAGAAATTACTTGCTCGAACCCGATCCTGGTTTTCAGCTATTCGATCTGACAGTTCCAGGTAGGATTGAAGACAAAATGAATGCTTGGAAAAATGACGTTTCAACTGCTTACGATTTCAGAAACAATCAAATTGAAACTCTAGTTGATTATGTTGACCAAAGCACTGGAAAGCAAACTCCAGTGCCACAAAATTGTAATGCTATTTCTCCAAATGCACAACAAGTTCCAGCCAACGACTCTACAGCAAATCCACTAAATATATATAGTTTCTACGCTTGTGTAGATTCATATAAAAGCCTGGCACAAGTTTATTTAAGAGGAAATGCTTTAGCTCGATTAGAGCGAAAGGCGACTTACGCCGATAGTCTAACTGATTATTTTCCGGTGGGAATAATACAAGTAAAAAGCAAGGTGACACTAAGCGGTAAATCGTAACTCCTCTGAGCCTGGTTATGAGGAATATATATAGAAATGTGAGTAAAAAATGGGCAAGCTGGCTAGAGAAAAAGAACGTAACGAATTTAACAGGGGATTTACGCTGATCGAGACGATGATTGCGATCGTAATTGTCGGAATTTTAGCAGCGATCGCAACTCCTAGTTGGTTAAATTTTATCAATACTCGCCGCCTCGCCGTTGCCTCTGACCAAGTATATCGTGCCATGCGTGAAGCACAAAGCAATGCAAAGCGAGATAAGATTACTTGGCAAACTAGCTTTCAAGAAAACAATGGTGTTGTTCAATGGGCTGTTCACCCTGCCGATCCTAACTCTTTCATTCCTACTACTATCAGTTGGAATAATCTTGACCAAAATCTCCAAGTTTACAAAGATAAAAATAAACTAAATCAATGTGAAACTACCTTAAATCAACCAAATAACAATTGTCCCGCAACTGGCCCTTGGAGAATTCAGTTTGACTACAAAGGCCGTTCACAAGCAGGAATATCAGAATTAGGACAAATAACACTAAGTATTAAAGACAATAGCAGAGTCTTACGCTGCGTGTATGTTTATACTATTTTGGGAGCGATCGCAACTGGGCAAGAACAGCCCAAACCAAATAATAACGATAAGTTTTGTTATTAATAATCAATATAAAAGGCAACAGGAAGTATTCCACCTGTTGCCTTTTGCCTTTACAGACTATAGCTTAGAAGCTCTACCGCATTGCAGGAACTTTATCTAGCTCAGACTTCTTACCATCTGGGTTGAGTGATTCACCTTCGATGAAGGAACGTAACATCCACGCCATTTCTTCGTGACCTTCCATCAAACCAGTGAGGAAGTCAGCGGTACCTTCATCATGGAATTGTTCAGAGCAGGTATCGATGTGTTCGCGGAGGTTGCGGATAATCAACTCGTGATCGTCCACTAGCTGCGCCACCATCTCAGTTGCTAGGGGAACATTGTCTGTCTGTTCCTGAATAGAACCATATTCTATGAAACCTTTAGCTGTACCAACTGGGAAGCCACCCAAGGTACGAACCCGCTCAGCAACCTGATCGATGGTTTCTGTCAAGGTTTGATATTGCTCTTCCCACAGTTGGTGTAGCGAACGGAACTGAGGGCCTACTACGTCCCAATGGAACTTTTTGGTTTTGATCAGCAGCAAGTAAGAATTAGCCAAGTCACGATTTAGTAAGTCAATCACGCCTGCGCGCTGCTCTTCTGTTAAACCAATGTTTAGTTTACGCATAATTTCTTTGTCGTTTTTCTCTCTATCACTAGTGCAACAAATCTACACAGCAAGGGACATCAGCCATAAGTGTGATTGTCAAGTTGTTTATCTAAAGGCGATTTGAGCGTGTTTTAGAGAAAAATATGCAACAGTACTTGGACTTTTTCAAATTGGGCTTACCTTAGCTCTGTACAGCAGCTTATCTCCTTGGTGGTAGCCAGTGTAACGCACCTTGACTTTTTCACCAGGCTGAGCTGTTCCTTCTAAAAGTTGGTGTAATTGGGGATCATATGCTACTTCTGCTCCCACTGGCGCGATCGCTTCCACTTCCCATTTTTGCAACAACTGTTCAATCGATCGCACCAACGGTAATAATTTTACTGCTGCCAACTGGGGATTTTCCCTTGCTTTCTGCGCAGCTGTAGGCCATTGCAGTAACCACGATTCTATAACTTGTAGACTCGACTGCTGGAATTCAAGCCAAAGCTCCTGGCGCTGAGTGTCCAACTGCGCTTGTAATCGCTCGTATTCTTTTTTTAACTGGGCAACTGCTGGTGTTGATTCCTCTTGGCGTGTGGGTTGCTCTGTAGCAGGAGAAAAAGTTACCACTAACTCTGTCAGTGACACCTGTAGCGCCTGACTCAGCTTGAGCAAAACATCCACCCGCATTCGATTCAATTCTCCGCGTCGCAACCGCAGCAACTGGCGATCGCTAACTCCAGCCGTTTTGGCAAGTGCTTTATAACTGGAAACACCCAACCGTTGCATTAATTTTTGCAGCAATTGGGTGAAATCTGGGTGAGACACCTGAGCCATACAGATTTTGAATTTTGGATTGGTAATTGAGAATTGGTAATTGGTTTTTTAATTATGAATTACAGCAGTTGCTAAGAGTGCGAGGTTTCCTCGTCATTGAATCAACTACGAATTACCCTTTACCTATTCCCTATTCCTTTATTCTTCCAGCAAACTTCTCAGCATCCAAGCATTCTTTTCATGTATTTGCATCCGCTGAGTCAATAAATCGGCAGTAGGTTCGTCGTTCACTTGCTCAACAACGGGGAAAATAGATCTAGCAGTACGCACTACTGCCTCTTGTCCTTCCACCAATAAGCGGATCATATCTGTAGCTTTGGGAACTCCAGAAGTTTCTGCAATTGAACTGAGTTTGCCGAAATCGCTGTAAGTACCTGGCGCAGGATAGCCAAGCGCTCTGATCCTTTCAGCAATCAGATCGACCGCGGTCGCTAACTCTGTATACTGCGTCTCGAACAGCAAATGCAAGGTCTGGAACATGGGGCCTGTGACGTTCCAGTGGAAATTATGAGTTTTGAGATACAACGTATAAGTATCTGCTAGTAAGCGAGACAGTCCGTCAGTAATTTGTTTGCGGTTTTCTTCATCAATACCGATATTAACTGGCATACCTCTGTCTTGAATTTGCATATAATTCTCCTGAAATTTGGCAATGTTTTTCTTGTGATATCCTACTTAGGCTAAGTGCATTTTTAAAACAGCACGGGGAGCTTTACGCACTCTAGCAAGAATTGTGTCTTTACCCAAACGCTGGCAAGCTTCAAAGCGGTGACAGCCAGAAAAGCCGTAGTATTCTCCATCTACTTCCAATACATCAATTGGCTCTTGCTGTCCGATCGCCCCAATTGATTCCATTAGCTCCTCTACCTTGTTTGGATCGTTGGCGCGTGGTAGAGGACGGCGAATCTGCCCCAGGGGAATCTCTTGTACCTTTACCATAAGTTATTGCCTTATTTATTCCTCCTTTATAAATCATACTCGTTATGACTTCAGATTGCAACTTTTATTTATATTCCCAGCGAAATAGAACTAAAGCAAGCTAAATTCAGTCAAGACACGAAAGCTACCTTGAGAAAATCTGCTTCAATCCACATACCAATGTCAAGAAATACCAATCGAGTTGAATTCTGCCGCGATGGAATAGCGATTTATCTCCCAACCTCCCCTGCAACGCCTGCAATTGCAAAGAAAAGTATTAAACTAGGGGCGAGGTTTTGGCGCTTATCCTTCACCACATTAACAATAATTAGTTGGGTGGGAATGGCTGCTTCATCGCCTGCGGCGGCACAAAGCAATGATGTGGAACTCAACGTTCGCGGATCGGAACCTGGAGCGGCGGTGATGAGCAAACTCAAAATAGGAGTAGTGCAGCGGTTTGGGGATGAACCGACGGACGAGTTGAATTTGCAAGCAACACCAGGAGATCGCCTCAGCCTGAAGATTAAAACTGATAGACAGCAGGATACACTCCTTAGCGCAAAAAGTGTGAAGCTAGCAGTAGAAATGCAACCTTTAGTTACACCAGTATTAGATGAACGAATTGTTCTTAGCACTCACCGCAGCTTTGAAACTGCTGAATATGCTGCCCAGCAATGGCGTGCTTTTGGCATAGAAGTTGAGATCGCCCAACCAGACAAATGGCAAGTTTGGGCAAAGCGCCAAGTTTATAACACTCCCTTTCTGCGACGCTTGCTATTGAGCAGCATACAACTTAAGGGTAATAGAACTGCT
>DATNQH010000306.1:0-4249 GCA_036704105.1 Leptolyngbyaceae cyanobacterium
AGTACTGTTGCGATGCACATTCCGCCAAAAGTTGCTGTTCCTAATGATTGACGAGCAGCCGCGCCAGGTCCTGTAGCTACCATCAGTGGAATGCCGCCAGCAACCGTTGAGAAAGCAGTCATCAAAATCGGTCGTAAACGCTCCTTAGCTGATTCAACTGCTGCCTTTGTAATACTCAATCCCTCCTGACGAAGCTGGTTGGCAAACTCGACAATCAGAATCGAGTTTTTACTTGCCATCCCAATCAGCATGACAAATCCAACTTGAGTATAAATATCGTTAGCAGTACCTCGGATCAAAATAGCAATTAATGCACCGAGAATTGCCAACGGCACCGTTAGCAGGATGATAAAAGGATCGACGAAGCTTTCGTATTGAGCTGCCAGTGTGAGAAAGACAAAGATGACACCCAAACCAAAAATAAAGATTGCCTGTCCACCAGACTCAAGTTCTTCTAGTGAAAGCCCAGACCACTCATAGCCAAATCCTTTTGGCAATGTCTCTTGGGCAACCTGCTCCATTGCTTTGAGAGCTTGCCCCGAACTTATGCCAGGAGCTGGGGAGCCATTAATTTCGACAGAACGAAACAGGTTGTAATGGCTAATAATTGAAGGAGCAATAATTTCTTTGACAGTAACCAAGCCCGATAGCGAAATCATTTGACCTGTTTGAGAACGCACATACAGCTTGCTAATATCTTCTGGGTTTGAGCGAAACTCCATATCTGCCTGTACGTAAACGCGATACGCGCGATTGAACTGGTTGAAGTCATTAACGTAGGTTGAACCTAGAAACACTTGCAGGGTGTTAAAAATATCTTCAACCGAAACCATTAGCGCATTAGCTTTAGCACGATTAACTTCAACTGAAATTTGGGGTGTATTGGCGTTGAAGTTAGGGCGCAACCCAGTTAACTGCGGTCGTTGGGCAGATGGATAAGCGCTGGCTCGACCGATAAATTTGTCCAAAGCAACAGCTGTTGCGTCCAATCCTAAATTAGTTCTGTCTTGTAGGTGAAATTCAAAACCACCAAAATTCCCAACACCATTAATGGCAGGCAGGTTGAATGGAATCACAGTTGCCTCTTGAATTTCTAACATTTTCGGAAATAATCCCACAGGTTTTGGCAAAACTCCACCAATAATAGCTTGCAGCGACTGATTTGCTCCCCTCCTCTGTTCCCAAGGTTTTAGAGTGATAAATATCAAACCGTTATTGGGTGTCGCGCCGCTAAAGCTAAAGCCACCGACTGAGAAGATTTGTTGGACTTCTGGTACTTGTTTGAGAATTGCCTCGGCTTTCTCCATTACCTTTTCGGTATAGTTGAGAGACATTCCTTCTGGTGCTTGAACAAGTGTAATAAAAATACCTTGGTCTTCGTCTGGAATAAAACCTGCTGGTACCAAGTTGTAAATCCAGTACGTTAGTCCCAATGCACCTGAAAATAGTGCCAGAATAATACCCTTACGCCTAGTTAACCCGATGATACTGCGACTGTAACTTAATCGAGTTTGATCGAGTGCCCAGTTGATTCGATTGAAAAACCAGTTATTTGCTACTTGCCCTCGCTTGAGTAATAAGGCAGACAGCATTGGGGTAAAAGTAACAGCGTTAAAGGTGGATATAGTGATGGAAAATGCAATTGTTAGCGCGAATTGCTTGTATATCTGCCCTGTCGTACCAGGAAAAAATGCTACTGGCACAAACACTGCAATTAAGACAACAGAGGTAGCAATAACAGCGCTAAACAGCGCATTCATAGATGAGATTGCTGCCTCTACAGGTCGCAGTCCTTCGTCCTGAATTCGGCGAGTAATATCTTCTACAATTACGACCGCATCGTCTACTACCAAACCAGTCGCCAATGTCAAACCAAATAAAGTTAGGGTATTAATAGAGAAATTAAGCAGTTTAACGAAAATGAATGTACCAATTAGTGCTACTGGCATCGCTAGTGAGATCACTAATGCAGAGCGCCAATTCTGTAAGAACAAGTAGACAATCAGGACGACCAACCCGATTGCTTGAAACAAAGAAATGATAACTTCTTCAGTTCCAGCTTTAATAAAAGTGGTAGTATCGAAAGCGACTTCATAATGTATGCCTGGGGGAAAATTTTCAGCTAATCGCTTCATTTCCTGTTTGACTGCGGCTGCTGTATCCAAGGCGTTACTGCCAAACTGCTGGTTAATTCCCAATCCTACACCTCGGTGCGTTACTCCTTCGCTGGAAGTAAACCGCAGAAAGGAACTATAGTTTTCTGCTCCCAACTCAGCTCGACCTACATCTCTGAGCTTAATGAGTGTACCGTTTTCAGCAGTTCTAACGACGAGATCGTTAAATTCCTCGATGTCCTTTAGTCGCCCTTGAGCATTTACAGCATACTGATACTGCTGTTCGGTTTTGGCTGGAGGTTGTCCAATTTGCCCCCCACCAACTTGCAGGTTCTGTTGTTGCAGTGCCGCAATTACATCCTGGGGAGCTAAATTCCTGCTAGCAAGACGATTCGGATCTAGCCAAAGGCGCATAGCGTATTTACGCTCACCAAAGATTTCAACATTGCCAACTCCTTCTATCCGTTTAATCGCATCCGCGATGTAAAGGTCGGCGTAATTACTCAGATAAGTGTCATCGTAAATATCTTGTCCCTTGCTTTCGTCGCGCTCCGAGTAAAGGCCGATTGCCAGTAAGAAGTTGTTATTAGCTTTCGTAACTTGCACCCCTGTTTGAGTCACAGGGGCAGGTAGGCGCGATAGCACTGTTGATACGCGGTTTTGTACGTCTACCGCTGCAATGTCTTGATTTTTCCCAAGTTCAAAAGTCAGATTAATGCTACTAGTTCCATCATTGGCACTGGTTGATTTAATATATCGCACACCTTCAATACCATTGAGTTCTTGCTCCAAGATGTTAGTCACTGTAGATTCAACGACTTGGGCGTTTGCTCCCACATAATTTGAAGTAACGCTGACTTGAGGTGGCGCAATCTCAGGATACTGCGCCACTGGCAACGTTGTCATACACGCAATTCCTACTAGAATAATCACGAGCGAACATACTGTTGCAAAAACAGGTCGCCTAATGAATGAGTTGGAAATAGAAAAAATCATACTTTCTCATCTGCTAATAGTTGAATGTTGCCGCTCGCGCTCGTTACTAGCTACAATTTGCTGATTATCTATTCTTGTTACTTGTTACTGTCTGTGACAATTTCAGAAAAATTACGCTGATTTTAGCTCATGAGCCGGACAAGGGGTTATGCTACAAAAATTCTCAAAGCCTCTACACATCTTGTATATTACATCATGTAACATATAAGTGTCTAGTGTTAGTAGTTGTCAGGCATCAAATTGTTTGTTCATTTGCGAAATTATTAACGGCGAGAATAAAAATTTTGTCATATTAACGAGGAACTGGACTAGAGCCAGAAAGCTCTAAGAGGTCATTTTTAAAGTAAGCGAAAACCTCTTCGATTGGCTGTTGGGACAAATAGCGAATCTTTGTGGTTATGTAATCGACCACGGGGGGGACTGCAAATTGCAAGACAGCAAAACCCTTCTAAATCGAAGAGCTATGGGTCAACAGAAGGAGACAGTGGGCTGATGAAATAAGAGAAAAAATCTGGATGATTTCGGGCGTTTTAAGCAACATTTTTAACAGGAGCAGAAGCTACAGGAATTTGAGGGAGTAAAGACGGAGAAGCTTGACCAAGGCGTTTAGCACTAACGGCTTGAGTCATAAATTCCAAGACATTTCGGCGTTGGGACTTGAGGGTTGTGACAACGGTTAATATGCGGGCAACAAAGTTACTACCAGCCGCACTTTGAGAACCAAAACTGGTACGTCTCCATAGGACAGCAGGACGTATGGCTCTTTCAGCCGCATTATTTGTCGGTTCCACACCCAGGGCAAACACAAACAGCCATAAAGCCGGTTCAACTGTAAAAAGTTGGCGACAGGTACGGACAGTTTTTGCAAGTGGGGTTTTTTCCCGTGAGCCAATCTCATAATCTGCAACTTCTTGCAAGCAAGACTTGATGATAAGTAGCTAAGTGGATTTAAACATAAAACGCTCAAGAGAGAATCCCCCAGCTTGACTACGTGCTTCCATGCCTTCGATCACTGCCATTGCGCGCATCATACTCGTCTTCAAACATTTGCCCTGCAATCTCATGCGTTTTGAGTTGATGCCATTGATCTTCAATTCGGTTCATCTGCGCACTGTAAGGAGGTTGAGGGGGCGACAAGC
>DATNQH010000307.1:0-2896 GCA_036704105.1 Leptolyngbyaceae cyanobacterium
CTTCAGGAGTGGAACCTTGAAAGTCTACCTCCATAATAGGAGTGTTATCTATTGTCTTCATTCGGGGCTTACCGAACTTTTTTAAAGGCATATTAAGTTGAGTAGCTGCTGCCTTTAATACAGGTTCACTTTCACCAATAAATTTATAACTTTCTCTTGGATCTTGAGTAGTAATAGCGTAAGGAGAAGAATTTTGATAGGTAGCTTCTCCAATGTTAGGTAGATTAACATTGGTGGCTGCACCTTCTCCGGGAACTGCGATCGCGGAATGACTAGTATAAGTTGCCGGAGCCAGCTTTAAATAAAGTAAAGCTAAACTCCAAATCGCTGCATTAGCAATTAAACCGAGGAATAAGTAAGGTTGCCAACTTCCTTTTTTAACTGCTGATTTAGGCAAAAACTTAGGAATTACTACAGACATAGATATGGCAAAATTCCGAATAACAAAGAAAATGTTAAGAAAAATTCGCTTAGAAGGAGAAACAGATTACGATCTTGATTCACCTCTACCAGTGCTTATGTTTGCTTTCACTGGCTTTCAGTTTATAATGCTAGCTTAACTGTTCCCTACGCCGTTGAAGCTACACCACACTTGTCAGTTCCTTATCCTGATGTCATTGCCACTCGTGATTTCCAATACTTTGCAAAGTTGACAGAAAATAACTGCACTCAAGCTGGCACTTGCTAACTTGAGCGCGCGAACAGAGTATTGCAAAGCTGCTGTATTTCCTCTGACCATAGCGGTATACCATCTTACACTTACATACATAAATACAATTATACAAACGAATTGTTTGCAGTTACATCCGAAAATATATAAGACCTAGTCTATAAGTTGTATGGATTGTAGCTGCCTCTGCCTTAGTTCAGTAATGGATGCAATTTTACTGCAATTTGGTTTATTTAGTAATATCTAATTTAGTGAATTACCAACAATTAACTTCCTGCTTTTAGACTACTAGTAATAGGTACAGCCTGAGTCTACTCCAATTGCTTCAACAGTATTTAGAATTGTGCTGAGATGTAGATGAAAAAGTGCGAGATAGCCTTGATAGCCACAGTATATTTAAGCTGTAACGAAAAAATTGAATAGGTATATAACTCTAGCTATAGAGTACAATCAAAGGCTAAAGATCTTCTCGCACAATTTATTGCCTATTTCATATCGATTCCCGTTACAGATAAATTTCTTTGGTAGCTTAAGTTTTGAAACTGGTTTTCAATCCAGGTAAAACCTTTACCAATACAATGGGAGCAAACCTCGCCGTAACCCTCATTTTGTTCGCTACAAACAATTACTCTCGCTTCTTTCATTTCAAACTGTTGCTTGCAAATACAGCACTGTTGGCGTTCTAAAGACAGGCTATTGAATTCAATTTGAAGTTGCATAATTTTGTCCGATTTTTTTAGCAGGGTTTACAAAAGTGAGTTGTAAGTAAGTTGCACTAACTAGGTAACAATGTTTTTACTTGGAGTTGAATAATTATCAAGAGATTGCCTTTGGCAGCAATCAGCTACTACTTAGTAAGCGCCATGTTTATTCAGAACAACCTGTAGTGTCTTGAATAACAAATATAGATCGTAGGCAACAGACCACTTGCGTTGGTATTCTAAATCCATTCCGACGATCGCTTCAAAATCTTTGACACTAGAACGTCCGTTCACCTGCCACTCGCCAGTTATTCCTGGTTTGACTTGCAATCGTTGCCAGTGAAGGGGTACGTATTGCTTGACTTCATTTACCGTAGGTGGTCGCGTGCCGACTAAACTCATTTCTCCTCGCAGCACGTTCCAAAACTGTGGTAATTCGTCTAAGCTGGTGCGACGCAAAAACCGCCCTACACGGGTTATGCGCGGATCGTTTGAGTTCTTGAAAATCTGCCCTTGAGCTTCGTTTTTGACTAGATGTTGCATTTTCTCAGCTCCCACCACCATTGAGCGGAATTTCCAAATTCGGAAAGTACGACCATTCAATCCGCAGCGAACTTGACCGTAGAAAATGGGGCCTGGGCTATCTAACTGCATGGCGATCGCCACTGGAATGGCAACAACGGCAGTAATTCCTATCCCAACTGCGGCTCCGAGAATGTCAATCAAACGCTTGGTACGGCTGCTAGCGGAGGAATGTACTACTAGTCCAGGCACAGAAGCAACGTAGTCATCTAGAAGCGGAGCAGGACTGAGGACGGTAGTTGGGGGGCGAGCTGTGGCGATCGCACTAGCAACTGACTCTTTGGTTGTTTCGGTCGGCTTGTATCTATCAATAATCATTTGCACGTCAACTTCTCCTTTTAAGTTAAGCAGCGCTACTTATGTAAGTAATACTCAATAAGAGAATATATAATTTGATTTCTTTAAAAATATCGTGTGAAGTTGCTAAACATCTTAGTCTTAGCCTAAGAGTTTCGGTTACCAATTTTTTATACATTCACTATAACTACAAGTATGCAAGCAGCTTGTTTACATTTGCGTTCAAGAAAATGTATAACTTAATGTCTAAGTTGTATGATTTGTTTGTGTTTCTATCGTAATGGGGAGTTTGAGGGGCTATAGGACTCCACCCTCAGCGAACCGGGGTGGAAGTACATGGACACCTCAAGTTATTTAAGGGTACTCAATGTACCCTTAAATAACAATAATCTATGCTATAATAGACAGCATAGATTAACTAAAATATGCTGGTATTTGAGGCAAAGCTAAGAGGTACGAATGAGCAGTATAGGTCGCTAGATGAGGCGATTCGTACTGCTCGTTTTAAGTAAGTCGGCGGGAAAATATATAACTATATAACAGAATGTTAACTATTACACGTAGAGTTAAACTTAACACGTTGTGTACTATAGTTGCCTCTTTGTCCTCTAGCTTCAACCCCATCAATTACCGCGTAAGCAAGTTC
>DATNQH010000308.1:0-10188 GCA_036704105.1 Leptolyngbyaceae cyanobacterium
CAACAGCCGCCGATGAACGTAGTAGTGTGCTTGCCAGTCAATGCCTGGGTGAACGCCCACACCTAATAAAGTCAAAGACTTTACTTTCTCTGGATATTGACGCGCATATAGTAGCCCTAGCAAACCACTAGTGCTGTGACCAATCAAATGCACGGGACGATCTAGCGCTTGAAGATAATCGTGTAGCAGTTCCCCTGCTATATTTAGCGAACAAGCTTCATCCTCTGTTTGGTAATATTCCCAACGAGCAATCGATATGTCCTTAGCCAAGCAACCCAGCAGTAGGCGATCAAAACATTGCAAACTTGGGCTTGTACTCAACCACAAACTATCCGGTAATTTAGACATCAAAAATCCTTGAAAAATCATTTGAATTGTGAATGATGAAATTGCTTGCCCGTGTCTAACTTTTGTTAAGGTGATCGCAAACTGCTGCTGTCATTTTTTAACTCTTTGAGAATATTTTTCATTTTGTTTTAGTAAAAAACTGCAAAATAGTTGCAATTAATAGAATTAAGGCATCAGGAAAGGCTGTAGATGCAAATCAGATCGGCAAGAAGCGATCGCAAACACCGAGGTCATTGTCTACCACAGCACCGCCTGCACCCACACACGATCACGGCAGGTCATTAGTTTTGCCGTAAACCAACAAGTTCAAATACAGCAATTGTTCCAGCCCAACAACGAACGTCAGCAGCGTTTTGTTCCACAGGCAGTGGACTTATAGAAGCAGTTGTCACAGCAATAAGCCTCTGTTGAGAAATATATTCAACAATCTGACGAATCAGCTTACAGCATTATCGTGCTTGTTGACAATAGTTTTTATTAAAATTCCTAGGAAGATGAAAAATTAGCGATGCACAAGGCGAAATTAGGAAAGACTGAAATTATAGGATCGCCAGATCTATGCTTCTAGCAAGAGTTAAATAAGCTCGGTAATATAAGCAGGCTGCACTTATAGCGGTTCTCAATTGGATAAAATACGTAATCCTAGACCTAACCCCCCTGCCCCCTTCCCTTTAAGGGAACTCTGATAATGGTTCCCCTCTCCTACGAGGAGAGGGGTTAGGGGAGAGGTCAAAATGCATTTGCAGAGAAAGTGCAAAGCGCTATACACAGGATAGTTTTCGTTCCTGCAAGAAAACTTAAAGGTTAGAAGGATAGATGATTATTTTCAGCCAAAGCCGACTCTAATAACATAGCTAGATTAAGGAATTTGTCAGATCTGACAAATTCCTACATGATGGCAGCTAGCACGTTGCAGAAGCTCTCACACGCGATCGCGTTCTAAAGCTGCTTTTCCTACTCCTCTGGCTCCATCCTACACACGCAGATGTCGTAAAGCTGATAAAAACCCCAAACCTTACCAGTTTCTGGGTTAATCGGTTGCACAATCTCCCAGATACTCTTCAAGTCGTCAACTGAAAGTTTATCTCGTTTGCCCTTTTCAATGTCGTTGATTTGAGAATGGGTGACACCTGAACGCTGTGCTAAATCATCCATACTTAATTGCCCCTGCTCTCTAGCACAGCGTAAAATTTCTCCCACACGGGCAATACCAGCCCGATCGAAACGATAAAGTTTCCAGCGTTCTTTACGACTTCTGTTTCGTTTGGCTAGTGTACCGGAATACATGATACTAGTAGTTAAATTCAATTTCAGTTTATCACTGTCTTATTCGATTTACTGCTTCCAGTTTTCTGAATAAATAAATGTTTTTATTTTAGACTATTTACTGTATAATATCTGTAATATACAGTAAATAATAGAAAAGATTTTCCACTAGAGTAATTAAGAGGTGTCAGATGTCCACTTGCCTGATTGAAAGAGTTAAGCCATACATTAAATCAATTAATCTGGAGGAAGTGGCGGGACATCTGCAAGTGGATATTGGTGATATTCTTAAAAGTGAATTCTGGGCGTTTGCTCTGTGGTTTAAAGTAAGCGGTAGAGGTGCAGTAATATTTAGCCTGCGGAAATTATCCTGCTGGGTGCAAGCAATAAAAGGCGCGATCGCTGCTTGCCAAGAGTTGGAAACTATAGAAAAGTTAAAAACTGCCCTAGAAATAGAATTTTCCAGCCAAACGCAACAACAAACCTATTCAGAAGCAGTTCAGGTAGAATTAAAACAGCTTGTAGAGCAAAGATTCACGCAGATTGAATTAGCAACAGCAGCAGCTCGTCAAGCAGAAGCCTTAACAGAGTCTTATAAACCAATTATTCAACAATGTGGCGATCGCGAATCTCTGAATGCAGTGGGACAGTTGATTCGGAAAAATGCCCCAATTTTTGCCCCATTTCCTTATTTGCTACAACAACTGCGACAAGTTTGGGCTACAAGGCGGGATGAAATCCTCTTTACACCTACTTGAAATATTTTTTGACAATTGGTTTTGTGGTTGCAATTAAAACTCTAAAACTATCGTGTGGCAAGGGTTAGACAATCCAAAATCACGCCACTTGACGGCAGGTGCTTACTGCTGTGGAAACCCGTCCACCGCACTGCCTCCTTTATGCCGGGAAACCCGTCCACCGCCCCTTGCTCTAAAATCTAAAATCTAAAATCGTATTAGTCCTATGCGCGTGACTTATTTTGGAGCCAACAGCTGGCTGATTGAACTAGGACAGCAGCGAATACTAATCGATCCCTGGTTAGTTGGTTCCTTGGTGTTTGGTAATCTCAACTGGTTGTTCAAAGGTCAACGAAGTAAACCGCTGGACGCGATTCCAGACCAAATAGATTTGATTGTGTTATCTCAAGGCTTAGAAGATCACGCCCACCGCCCCACCTTGGAGCAGTTGAGCCGCACAATTCCCATCGTTGCTTCTGCTAGTGCAGCAAAGGTAGTGCAGCAGTTGGGCTATACGCAAGTAACAACCCTGAGTCCCGGTCAAACGTTCATCCTAGGCGATCAAATCGAAATCCGTGCCTTACCAGGTGCGCCGATTGGACTCCAGGTAGAAAACGCTTATCTGCTGAAGGACAAAGACAGCGGTACGAGTCTTTACTACGAACCGCATGGCTTTCCATCTGCTGAAGTGAAAAATTATGCCCCGGTGGATGTGGTTATTAGTCCAGTAGTTAACCTAGAGTTACCGCTGGTGGGGGCGATTATCAAGGGAAGTAAAACAGCTTTACAACTGGCTCAATGGCTGCGCCCACAAGTTTTTCTACCAACAGCGGCTGGTGGTGATGTGGAATATGAGGGATTAGTGAATTCTCTTTTGCGTACTGTTGGTAGTGTCGAGGAACTGCGATCGCAATTTGCCCAGAATAATCTATCAACTCAGGTAATTGACCCGCAGTCGGGAGAATCCATTGAACTGAAACTGGACACATAATTTGTCATTTGTCATTTGTTCAAAACTCTCACATCGATCCTCTCACCTCTTGTCTATCGCCCCTAAAAATTGTAGACACACCACCTTATTACTCATGCTGCATCTGTCTATTGGTGTATAATTCACCTTTAATCGCAATGAAACAAGAGTTCTCCAAAGTAGCAGTGGCAGTTAATACAGTTGTTGCTATCCTGCCGATTTGGTCGTCAATTACAGCAGCGGATGCAGCGCCCCCGCCTGCCCTGAGTGTCGCCAAGAAGCTACCGCCAGCACCTTGGTCAAAACCACCACTCAGCCCTAACCAAGTTGCCAAAGTGTTTATAGAGCAATGGCGGCAGACAGGAAAGCGGGGGTCAGTCTGTGCTGCGCTTGCTCCCATAAACCTGGGAAAAGGACAGGGGGCAAAGCCGCGTGTGGCTAATTTTGGCACTGGTGCTTGGGCGATCGCCTACGATAAGCCTGGGTTGCCCGGAAGAAGACCAGATGGAAGCTTTTGTGCTAATTGTGGCAGAGGTGCTTTCGGAGTTGCTGGGACAGGTGGCGACGCTAACGAACCCTCGTATTCAGGTTTTCCATTCGATCGCCAGTGGGCTGATGGAAGCCGCGCTGATTATGGACTCGAAGGAGGCAAAAGCCTTCCTTACCTTGCTTATCTCAAGATTAACAACCAACGTTGCCTATACAATGTCTGGTCATTTCTCGGACGCGACCACCTGGAATATCTCCTACAACACCCCCGCTTTGTTAAAGGTGCGCCCTAACTCTCGACTTTTACACCTCGCCAGAAGGCTACATAACCTTCAATATTTTTTGCCTTATCCTTAGCTGTTGGATAGTACCAAGCAGCGTCCTTATTTACTTGTCCATCTACTTCGACGTTGTAGTAGCTAGCAACTCCTTTCCAAGGACAAGTCGTGTGAGTGGAAGATTCCTTGAAATACTGCTTGTCGATCGCTTCCGGCGGGAAGTAATGATTGCCTTCGACAACTTCAGTGCGATCGCTTTGGGCTATAACAGTCCCATTCCAAATTGCTTTTGCCATATGTTTGTTTGATTCACTCTTTACAAATATTATTATTAATCTGAATTACGAAACCACGAATTATTCTGACTCATCCTCAGTGTCATCGGCATAGTAAGAAGGTGGAGACTTGAGACGACTTCTATCTAAATTTGCTAAAGCCTCTTTGTCGGCTTCACCATTGCTAGCATACAAGTGCATGGTTTGTTTTTGATTAGCACTCAAACGATCTATGGTGCGGCGGGGGGAAGTAGGACGGGTCAAAGTTTTCCAGGCTGCTTTCACCCCACTAAAAACGCTCTTGGTGTTGACCTCAACGTTTTTCGCTTGGTTTCTAGCTTGTTCCAGGCTGCGATCGACTTGTTTAACGACTTGAGATGCACTTTGGACACCACCGCTAACATCATCAGTTAAATCGCTGATTTCCAACCCAGTTAGGCGAATGGCATCTAAAGTAGGTGGTAAATCGCGCCTAAGAGTATCAAATAACTTTTCCGCACTTCGAGCCGCCCGTGCTAACTCTTGTAAAGCTGGCACGGCTGCCACCAAAACTGCTGTAAGACTAACAGCAACTAGCAGAAGAGACAGTCCGAGCCAAAACAGGGGATCGATCATCAAGATAGAACCTATAAGCGATCGCTAACAGAAGGACGATTATCGACGGGAAGGGCATCTTGCCGCTTTAGTGCTTGGCGTTCTTGCCCAGTGGCTTCTACCCCAGCTGCGATCGCTTCTTTGAGCCGCTCTAGAGTTTCATCCCAACTGCGTAGTGCTGACTCTGAGATCCGATCTGCCTGTAGCTGCACGCTTGTCGATAAATCTTCTGCCAATTCTGGTAGAGCATCAGCAGATTTTTTTAAGATCTGCCGCGTTTCTCGACCCGTGCGTGGAGCCATGAGCAATCCGGTAAGGGTACCGATGGCAGTACCTAACAAGAAACCGCCAATAAATACTCCTGAACGGTTGTTAGACATATGTAGGGTTTTCTCCTTACACCCATTGTAGGCAGGTTTTAATTCCTTGTAAGACGATGCCCCGAACTGCCCTGGTTCTGCTGCCATGCCATTTAGGCGTAGCCTTTATCTATATTTAGCTAAAGGCTGTTTGAGCAATGGCGTTCTGGGAGAGAATCGCCTCCAGGCTTGCTGTCCGAAAACAACGAGAGATAAAACCTGTCGTACTTGTTGCAGTTGTAATTGTAACGGTTTGTTACCCTGTCTTAGTCGATGAATTCCTTGTTGACCGAGAGAAATTGACGCAGGTGCGCCGCGCAAAACCTCATGAGTACTACGTTCGACGGCAATTAAAATATCAGCTACATTTGCTAGTCGCTGCCGCAGTTGCCAAAATTGCCAAGCTAAAAAGAGGAGTATCAGCGCTATTGCTAAGTTAATGACTACGACCACCGTTACCATTACTGCAACTCCCTTCCCAAACTCAAAGTTTGTTTTAATCAACCACTGATAACATTTTTATATTCAATAACCGTACATCATTAGAAGGATAAAAAATAAAGGCTAAAGGATAAAGTTTTATACTTCATACTCCACACTTCTTTTAAGCCAATAGCTTATACCGACGAATATCTGGCTCAAAGGCAATTAAGCCTTTTAGTTTGTCCCCCGCTGCGGCAATATGATTTGAAGCAAGGTGAGCGTCAAGGGCCGCGTTTGAAGACCATTCCTCTACAAAAGTAAAATCAGTGGAATCAGCTTGGTTTTGTAGGAGTTCATATTTTATACAACCTTCTTCTTGACAGGTTGGCTCGATTAATTCCATCAGAATTGCTCTCACTGCATCCAGTTTTTCCGCGATAGCTACAATACGAGCAACTACACGAATAGTTTGATTAGACATCTCACACCAAATGTATAAAAGTCCGAAGTTAGAATAATTACGAATTAGGAATTCATCTGACGTGCAGCCACCATGTAACGAAAGATATATTCCACTAATTCGATGTAGTTACGTGCGGCTAAGAGTGAATTTGCCCAAACAGTAATGCCGTGATCGCGGATTAACAAAGCTGGTGTTTTAGGGGGAGTGATGCCCAAACGATCGCTAATGTTTGCTGCAATCTGGCTAACCTCTAGATTGTTTTCAAACACGGGCATCGTTACTTTTGGGTTCTCTTCCCATACGCCTAAACCCTTGAGCATTTCTAAGCAAGGCAATGGTAAATCGCCACCATTAGTAAAGTGGGAAACTAAATTCGCTTCAATTGAGTGAACGTGATAACAGGCTTGAGATTCTGGAAACAAAGTGTAAATTGTTTGATGGATTGAAGTTTCAGCCGAAGGTTTTCCATCACCTGCTGACTCTAATACTTTGCCATCGAGTGCGACGCGGACAAAATCATTGGTAGTTAATTCACCTTTAGATCTGCCACTAGCTGTAATCCAAAAACTACCATCAGCTAAACGGGCAGAAAGATTACCCGCAGTCCCCACCATCCAGTCTTTGAAGTAGAAATGCCGCGCAGCTTCGATTAGTTCAAAGCGTGGATCTATTTTTTTTAATTCACAATTCATAGCTGTTTTAAATAGTCGCGCACTTGGAAAAAATCATTCCAGGGGATGTATGGCTTTTGCTGTTCATCCAAATATTGAGCGAGGCGATCGCGCGCAAATACTATAGGTGCCTCCAAAGCCATATTAAAATCTGTGATTGAATCCCCAATCGCAATTTTCTCAACATCTGGATATTGTGCCATCACTTGCACTTTATTCACGAGTTCGGTTCCACCCTCATATTCAGACATTACCCTTAAAGACGAGCCACTGCTATCAACGTCAATTGCATGAATAGCTTGAATTCGTCCAACCAAGTCTCCTAATACAACTTCTACCATCCCTCGTAATCCGCCAGAAATCACTACTATAGGCACTTTTTCAGACTCAAGCCAGTCAAGCAGTTCTTGAAATCCTGGGCGAATATCTTGCCGTTTGGTAAATTCGATAATTTCAGGGTAGCTTGATGAGGGAATTGATTCGAGGATTTGCCGCACTCCCTGCCTCAATGTTAATTGTCGTGAATACATTTGGGGAATCAACTTTGCAGCCAGATCTGGGGCAAATCGTTTCAAAACTGCGACAAAGGTTTCTTCTGCTGTAATTGTGCCGTCGAAGTCGCAAAAAACAATTCGTTTCACTGAATTATGAATTATAAATTATGAATTAACCTGTGCTAAAGCGGCAAAAAATGCTTGTACACCAGCCGCTGCACCGTCTGGATGATCCATAATACCAGTGCCAGAATTGAGAATTACGTCTTTACCGTAATCCGCGAGTACTTGAGGAACGACACCCGGATGAATTCCGGCTGAGGGTACCGGAAAAACATGACGCGATCGCACCTCATCCCGAATTCGAGCTTCTTCAACCGCCTCAAATGGCAAACTACCATAGTGGGCCGGATAAAGTACAGCATCAGCCCCTGCATGAGCCATCAAAGTACCCAGCACAACTGAATAAGCAAAACCGTAGTCAGGGGAACCACACATAGCTCCTGCTAAGGCGGGATGGGCAAAGATTGGGACATTAATTTCTGGATCGGATGCTAGAGCTTCCAAAACAGAAAAGCCGTAGGAAAGGACATTTAGTAAGAGTGCGTTTGCGCCTGCACGTACTAGTAAACGCGCCCTTTCTAATAACTTATCGGCTCTACCCGTAACATTAACCGCATACAGCACTGTTTTACCTTTTTGCTGCTGCACTTCCAGCACCTGACGACAAGCATGAAGACGTTCTAAAGTCGGTGCGACTTCGAGATCGCCGAGAATTTCGTCATCTTTGATGATATCCAGTCCCGCAGAGGCAACCTCTTGTAGAATTGCGGCATGATCGGCGGCGGTTAGTCCCAGTGCTGGTTTAAAAATCGCCATCACCAGCGGACGATCAAACACCCCCAATTGAGCGCGGATTCCCTCAATCCCAAACTTGGGGCGCACTCCATAATTTTGTGGTAGCCGCACCGCCATTACTTTGGCTGCACCCGCCATTGAATACTTGCCGAATATCATCGTCAGCAAGCTAGAAATATCGCCTTCTACGTTTGCAGTAGGAAAGCGAATGGTAGCAATACTAGATCCATCCGATTCAGTTTGAACTAATAAAACTTCACCCAGATGGGAACGAAAAATTTCTTCTCGATGGGCAAAACGAGCATCCCAAGTACCCGCCGTCTGTCCAACGGCGATCTGCAAGGCTTGGCGTTGTGCATCTTTCCCTGGAGGAAAGCGGTAATCAACCTCTATCATCATTTATTTACGCTAAGGCAGGTTGAAGAAAGCGGATTTTTCTAGCTGTATATTCGGGTGTCCAGCCTTCAGTTCCCGTGAAGTAACGCACCGCTTTAACTCGGCGTGCTGCTGTCAAACAAAACCAATGTTCTGTCCCCGCTGGCACGTTAACATATTCCTCTGGTTGCACCGTCAGCTCAATCTGAGTTTCATCCGGCCGCACAAAGCCGAAGATTCCCTCGCCATCGACGATATAGCGTACTTCGTCCTCGCTGTGGGTGTGAATCGGGTTAAACTTAGCCAGCATTGCGTCCAAGTTAGGTATTTCTGGATGCAGCACAATTAAGTCGCGGGATTGATAGTTAGCAGTGCGTTGCAGTTCCTCAAAGTAGCCATCCAAAGCAGCGAGTACTTGTTCTTTCTCTAACTGGTTCAAAATTTCCTTTGCCAGTAGTTGATGTAATTGTGGATTGTTGCCTACACTCCAGCGGCTGAGTTGAATATTCAAAGGAGCGAGTTCGCGGGTAATATCAGTGAGTTCAGTGTAAGTAGTACCGTCTTCAAGTCGTAGAATCGCCATAATCTTAATTTTCGGAGTGTTTATACCATTTGGTTGGAATCCTACACCATTTAAACTGCTGCAAACTACTAGTAGAAACACGAAATTTCGCATCTCTACATTCCAATACTCATACTCTACAGTCCAAAATCTATAGCAGCAAAGTCTAAAATCGAACTAATAATGCCAGCCATCCCCGTCACTGTTTGGTTTGCCCTAGATTTCTAACTCTACCTGAAGATAAGCAATACCATGCCCAATTTGATTTGATCTGCATTGCACTTCCAAGTCAAACCAGATGTGATCGCATTTTACCGAATCTAGCATCGCCCCCAATACTTTTAGGTTAAGGGGGAAAGGGAAATGGTTAAAGTCAGGAAAACGCTTTATGCAACGCCCCTTTTTATTCCTTTTCCCTTGACCCTTTTACCTTTAACCGAAAAGTATTGGCATCACCCCTGTGATCTTAACCAGCAGTCCATAATCCGCTGTAAGTTTAAACACAGGTTCTTGTTAATATCTCTTAGCAATAGCCTCTCGTAAGCGAATTTGAGCTTGCTCATCCCAGCTGCGCTAAGAGGCTGGCGCAAAACGATGAGTCCGGCTATCTCCCTGTTTGTAATTCTTAATTTTTAATACGTAATTCATCATTATCTTATTAATAGTTAACTAAGCTGATGTACATCTAATTTTTAGTGATGATAGTCAAGAGGCAAGAGGAGCGATGGAATATGCAATTTTTATGTGCAATAACTTGCTGTAATATTGATTTTTATTGCTGCTAATGACTAATAATAAAGGTGTCCAGCCAACTTACACCCCGGAAAGAGCGCGAAACAAGGCATAAGCGCTGCATTTGGTGAAGTTTAATTAATTTATCCTAAAAAGTATTTGCTTTTAGATGAAGCTGCTTTAAGCAAGAACTAAAAAATTATGAAAAAATATCTGCTTACTTTTTCATATTTAAATTATTAAAATTTTGCCAGTCTGAGATAAATTTTAAATATATTAAATTTAGCTGCGAAC
>DATNQH010000309.1:0-3799 GCA_036704105.1 Leptolyngbyaceae cyanobacterium
GTTTTAAGAATTCTTGAGCTACCACGTCTGGCACTGGCTCTCGCATTAATATAACTTGGGGAATATGTAAATCCAATAGCGCCTGTGCTAGGCCCAAACCATCACATGAGTTAAAAATTGCTAGCTTCAAACCTTTGCTAATCGCTTTCTTCAACGCATATTTTAAAGAGTCAAGCGCGATCGCATCTGTTTGATTGAGTTGAATTATTCCTTGTTCTTTGCTGTAACTATGACCAGCAAAAAATAGAATATCCCATTCTTGCCACAATTGGTCATTCAAAATTTCCAGCCCAGGCTCTACTAAAAACTCTAGTTGCGCCTTGTTTGATAATTGCTTTAAAAAAATCCGATCTTTTCTCAGATCGATTCCTTTACTATTACCAAAAATTGCTAAAACCTTAAGTTTAGATCTATGTTTTTTCGGAATTTGTTTTGGTGTTTGGTACTCTGTAGCGCTTAAAGCTACTTCCGCTTTGGGATAATCTTCAAAGAATTGCCATAAATGCCAAGGCAGCCTTTTTAATAAATTGTCGCTGGTTTCAATAATGAATCGAATTTCTTCATACGAGTGCAAATATGTGCGTAATTGCTGCTCGATGTGGCGAAAAGATTCAGAGTTTAGCCAAATATTAATTTCGTTTGACAAACGCTGACACAAATGACTAAACTCAACAGAAGAAACATTAGTCACGTCTCCATCATCAACTTCGATGCGAGGATTTAAATCCAGACGTTGATAAAGAGCAGAATATAGCAGTTGCCAATATCTGTAGAGTTCAGAAATTTCAGGCGCTGCTGGTAAATAGCCTGTAAATTTAATTGGTCGATCACTTTGTTCCCATACCTGTGCAGTAACGGTGGGAAAGCCGTTATGCAAGTTACCATTTCCCAGGCTCAAGACAACCAACTTATTCATTGCCGTCTGAGTACAGCGATTAGATGGTGAAAGACTCGGTTACTGTAACATCACCAAAAGCTACTTGGATATTAAAGCATTCGCCTGGGTTAACTCGAAATCGCTTCAGTTGAATGTAGTTATCTTCACTGCGAGATTGAACTTCTTGAAGTGTTGACCCATCCGAGAGTAGAATCAGTTTGATATCGGGTGGCAGATAATCTGTATTCGTTGGATGTAATTGTACCAGAATAGTTACTTTGGGATCGACATCCGGAGCGATCGCCACCAGCAATGCTACAGATTGATTTGCCAGCTGCAATCCCAGATCGATCAGTTTAGCCCTTTTAACACTAGCTTCACCCAATCTAGAAGCACTTCTAAGGCTGAAGGCGAAATTGTTTTGTTCTGTAGCTAAAAGTGCTTCAACGGATTGCCAATTATCTGTAAAAATATGTTGAAACCATTGACCCAGGTTCACTTGCATCTTAGTTGGTTGAAGTTGTCTAATTTGATGCAAATGTTTGAGTAAATCTTCAAGCGATTGCAATTGATTAAGCGGTAATTCACCACTTTCTGGAACTGTTTTAATAAATCCTAGCAGTGTTGCTTCAACTAGTTTTGAGTCAAGTCGTACAGCTATATAACCAATGCGATCGCGCCAGACTTCTGGTGGAATGGTAAGTATATTTGTCTCTGCTAAGACTGGACGACATTCTAACTTGCCTCTAAACGTAATTTCTAGATCTGCAACATCCATAAGTGACTGAAACAGTGGGGAATAACTTAAACTTGCTTCCCAGTTCGTTTCAATTCCCATGCATTGCAAGTAGAACTTGACAGCAGACACTGCTAAAGTATTGAGATAAATTTGTTTAGCTTTGGTACGATCGCTTTGCTGTCTGCAAAACTGTTGGGCTAAGCGATGATATTCTACACTCAAAGGTACGCTAAAGATTAAATTTGATAATTCTCTCGTCATTTGCTTACTTGGTAAATCTAAGTTAAATAATTATTACAATATTCTTTTAAGTTAGAGGCAAACCGATTTAAACAACGGTAGTAGAAACTGCTAATTGTGGGAATTTTAATCCCCAAGCTTTCTGAAATCTCTTTCCAAGATTTACCATCCAATCTTTGCTGACTTAAACTTTGAAAGTTAGCTTCTGGACGGCTTTCTATATGAGAAGATTTGAACAAATTTTCTGGATCTGATGCTATATATTCCATAATTACTTCTGTGATATTTGGCGACTTTTCAGGTGGAGCAAGATTATCCAAGTCGGATAAAGTCATTTTCTGAATGCTTTGCTTATCCAAAACTTTTGGAATAGCTTCACGAAAAAATCGCCGTTCTAACAGCACGTTACACCACGCCATCACCCCGCCGCGTTCTGGGTTGTACTTGTCAATATTGTGGCAAACATAAAACAACAGATCCTGTCGTGCCTCCTCATAAATTTCTTCATAACGATGTAAAAACTGACCTCGATATGGATGACAAAGCCTACCCGATCTCAAAATCGCTTGAACCAGTTGCCCCAGAACTAGCTGCCGCTTTGGTGTCCCCTGTGGGTGCTGCTGGGCAATAAATGCTAGATGTTCGAGCAGCGAGTCTAGTTCCTCTCTCCCCATTTGATTCATTTGCCACCCTAAAGATCTTCAAATCAATGTGAGTCTCTATTTATCTCTCGGACTTTGTGCGCAAATTTTATGCAAAACTTATACTTTGTTCAGATAAAATTTCCAGTAGTTTCAGTTCAACTGTGGGATAAAAACAAATTAAGCATAGAAGAACTTTGAAGGGTAGCTCTTTCGCTGCGGTAATATCGAGTTTGGCTAAATACACACAACACCTATAGGGCGGGTTTGACAATATATCTTGCTCGAAGACAGATTGCAGCGAAAGAGCTAATCTGTTGCGGGTTGCAGGCTGTACAGACTTTTTCTAGCACGTTTGTACAACCTAAAATCTAAAATTTTCAGTCCAAAACAGCATTGCTACTGAAAATTTCACGCTCTTCTAGAATAATTTAACGAAATGTTAAGCTACGTGCTGAGCCGTCGTCTTCAAAACGTTGTTCCCCAACACCTACAACTTCGACAATTACTTCTCGCTGTGGCGGTGTCCATTTTCCTTCCCTAGCACCAATCTCGACAATTGTTTTTTCTCCATCGATACTGACAAGGTATTTAGTAGTTGCCCAAACACCGTGACGGTACTCAAAGCTATGTCCATCGTCTTCGTAGAAGGTAAATTCCCCCGTACCACTCCAGATGCGTAGCCTCAGAGAGTTGAGAGGATGCTCATCAACGTATTGCATTACAGGTTGCATGGGAATAATTGCACCAGCACGAACATATAAAGGCATTCGTTCTAAGGGTGCGTGAGCCAAAATGTGTGCTGCTCCCGTATATGATTCTCCAGTCCACCAATCGTACCAAGTACCTTCAGGTAGATAGACAGCCCGATGCTCAACTCCAGGGCGGTAAATTGGTGCTGCCATCAGCGATGCACCAAGCAACACTTGATCGTAGAGATTGTAAGTTTTAGGATCGTTGGGAAAATGGTAGAGTAAGGGACGTAAAATCGGTGCGCCAGTTGTCGCTGCTGACCAAAACAAAGTGTAAAAGTAGGGCAAGAGTTGGTAACGCAGATTAATGTATTCTCGACAGATTTTTTCTGTGCGATCGCCAAACACCCAAGGTTCGTGCTGGGCTGTAGTCAACGCCGAGTGACCGCGCATCAACGGATACAACATTCCCACCTGCATCCACCGCGCAAATAATTCCGCCGTCGCATTCCCAGCAAAACCACCAATATCGCAACCGACGAAGGCAACACCTGATAACCCCATGTTGCACAACATCGGCAGGGACATTTCCAGATGCTCCCACAACGAC
>DATNQH010000310.1:0-5961 GCA_036704105.1 Leptolyngbyaceae cyanobacterium
TGACTTCGTATCCCAAGAGTTACGCGCTGCCGAAGACCCTGAGTTTGAGACATTCTACACCAAAAATGTGCTGCTCAATGAGGGTATCCGTGCTTGGATGGCTCCTCAAGATCAGCCACACGAACACTTCCAGTTCCCAGAGGAGGTTTTACCGCGTGGAAACGCCCTATAATACATCTTTGAACCGCGATCTTCTTAAAGGTGGCGGTCGTGACCTAGAGTCAACTGGTTTTGCCTGGTGGGCAGGTAATGCCCGTCTCATTAATCTATCTGGCAAACTACTAGGTGCGCACGTAGCGCATTCTGGCCTAATTGTTTTCTGGGCAGGAGCAATGACTTTATTTGAAGTCGCTCACTTTATCCCAGAAAAACCAATGTACGAGCAAGGCTTGATCTTGCTACCTCACTTGGCAGCCCTTGGTTGGGGTGTTGGTGCTGGTGGAGAAGTGATTGACACATTCCCTTACTTTGTGGTAGGGGTACTGCACTTAATTTCCTCCGCTGTTTTAGGTTTCGGTGGCATTTATCATGCTATTCGTGGACCTGAAACCTTAGAAGAGTATTCGTCCTTCTTTGGTTACGACTGGAAAGATAAGGACAAAATGACCTCCATCATCGGGTATCACCTGATCCTTTTAGGATGTGGTGCGCTCCTGTTGGTACTGAAGGCAATGTTCTTCGGTGGTTTGTATGACACCTGGGCACCTGGTGGCGGTGATGTGCGTGTCATTTCTAACCCAACACTCAACCCAGCGGCAATCTTCGGTTATGTGCTGAAGTCTCCCTTCGGTGGTGAAGGTTCCATCGTCAGCGTCAATAACTTGGAAGATGTCGTCGGCGGTCACATTTGGGTTGCTGTACTCTTGATTTCTGGTGGTATATTCCACATCTTCACCAAACCCTTTGCTTGGGCGCGTCGCGCTTTCATCTGGTCTGGAGAAGCTTATCTCTCCTTCAGCTTGGGCGCTCTGTCCCTGATGGCCTTTATTGCCGTCTGCTTCGTCTGGTACAACAACACCGTATACCCCAGCGAATTCTACGGTCCTACTGGTCCAGAAGCTTCTCAAGCTCAAGCTCTGACCTTCTTGATCCGCGACCAGCGCTTAGGTGCTAACGTTGGTTCTGCACAAGGTCCAACTGGTCTAGGTAAATACCTCATGCGCTCTCCCACAGGAGAAATCATCTTCGGTGGTGAAACCATGCGCTTCTGGGATTTCCGCGGCCCCTGGCTGGAGCCTCTACGTGGTCCTAACGGTCTTGACCTAGAAAAGATCAAGAATGACATTCAGCCTTGGCAAGCTCGTCGCGCTTCTGAGTACATGACTCACGCTCCTTTGGGTTCTTTGAACTCGGTGGGTGGTGTAGCTACGGAGATTAACTCCTTTAACTATGTATCTCCTCGCGCTTGGCTTGCGACATCTCACTTCGTTTTAGCTTTCTTCTTCCTGGTTGGTCACTTGTGGCACGCAGGCCGCGCTCGTGCTGCGGCTGGTGGCTTCGAGAAAGGTATCAACCGCGAAAGCGAACCAGTACTGGGTATGGGTGAAATCGACTAAAAAAGTTCACACCATAAGATTGTATAAGCTCGGCTCCTGTAATTAGGCAGGAGCCTTTTTTATTGAATTTTCGTTCAGTGTGGGCGATGATCGGGTGTCTTTATCTAACAGCCTAGTGATGGTAGATTGAAAACAATGGTGAACAGCACCAATAATAATGGGCGATCGCCACTCAAAAACTGAAATTCTCTAACGGTGTAGTTACAATGAGCGAGTTGAATTTGACAGATGCTCTAGAATGGACAAAAGAAGCCAAGGCAAAGCTGAAAAAGATTCCCTTCTTTGTCCGTACCCAAGCAAAAGCACGAATTGAGCAGTTAACCCGTGCAGCAGGTAAAGATGTGGTTACAGAAGAAATAGTTGAGCAAGCGCGGCTAGAATTTGGTCAGTAAATCGTTATCTAGCTTCATAACTCATACAGTAGCATCTCTATTTCATCACTCAGATCGATTCACGCTATCATCGCTGCTCATTTCCTTTCCCTGTGTTTTAGCAGCAACCTTTTTTAAATCTGCACTATTTTTTTGCCAATCAAATTTCTTCATCCGTTCAGCCTTATTAGTTTCCGCATCTGCTGCCAGTGTAGAGTAAGCAGCACAGACAGAAGCACAACATATGGTAATCATTTTTTCCTTCTTCTGAGTCAAGGAATTCTCAGTCTATTTTAATTATCCTCCAAATTTGCTGTGATGCGATCTCTTCAAGTGCGTAGATATAGCTAGCTTTGATCAAATTAGCTGCTAGAAGTGGAAAATGGCAAACTCAGTAATAGCACCGCTACGCGATCGGGCTTTACAGAGATTGCTGCTAAATTAAATTTAATATTTACCTAAATGTTGGTTTAATGCGATGGCTGCATTTATACCGATAAAAGCAATATAAATACTTAGTATACGTACCCTTCCCGATCTACCAAGTAACTATAGTAGATTTATTAGTAACATTTCTGCGTGAATACTCAATTCAAAGCTCAGTAAATTTTCTCTTAATTATAGGTAAAACAAGCAAGCTAGTAGCTACAAACTTACAACTTGCTTATTCAAACCGTATATTAACTACAGTATTGATAGAACAGATCGAACAAAAACCAATTCTTTACAGGAAATTTACTCAATATATAAATCAGTAAAATTTCTATTGGTTCTTAATTAAAGGCAAAGTTAACTTTAGTTTTAGTTCGGTTTGTGTAAATAACTTTTAAAGCATTAGTTGGCAAGCTAATTTATCACCTTGTCCTCAAATTTTACTGCTTGTAATTCTTACTGATTTAATTCTTCCTGCACGAACCAAGAGAAAAATAACACTAAAGAGGTAAAACTATGTCATTCAAATTAGGAAAACAAATTAAGCTCTCATTAGCCCTGCTCATGACTATGAGTATTGCAGGCTCCTGCACCGCCGCTACAAATCCTACCACAGTTAAAACACAGTATCAAAACAGTTCAGAAAATTTTGCCAATCCTGAAAGAGGCTTTTACCAGTCAGTTGATCCGATTGATGATAATCCAGAGCTTCCTTTAAATCTCTCTGATCTACAAAAAGTCAGAAGTAATAATATGTCTACGATTCGGAGGTATTATCTGCTCTCACAATTTAGAGACAAACAAATTTCGCAGTCTTATCTTGACATGATAACAAATGACTGCAAAAACCTCCGAAAAGCTGGCTTGAAAATGGTTATAAGATTTACTTACAATTGGATGGGAGGCGGGCCGGATGCGCCAGGAAATATAATCCTCTCTCATCTAGATCAGTTGCAGCCAATATTCAAGGCAAATTATGACGTTATTGCCTATGCAGAGGCAGGATTTATTGGAGACTGGGGAGAATGGCATCACTCTAGGAACAATCTTGTTGACCAAGAAACTGGCGTTATTAGTAGTGATGGAAAAAAAATATTTTTTAAATTATTATCAGCACTTCCAAAACAGAGGATGGTTGCGCTGCGGACTCATGGATATAAACAGGAATTATTTAATAACCAAAATTCGCTCACACCAGCAGAAGCTTTTAATACTTCCGATCGCGCCAGAACTGGTTACCATAATGACGCTTTTCGCTCCACTTTATATGATTGGGGAACCTATTCTTATGGCAACCGAGATGTTATGGAGCAGGAAAAATCATGGCTCAACCTTGACACTAGGTATGTGGTGCAGGGCGGCGAACCAGCCAGAGGAGACAGCGACCCACCAGAATGGGATGACTGCCCCGGTGCGTTAAGTGACTTTGCTCGTATGCATTGGAGCGGAATGTCGATGAATCAACCGGATTCAGGGCCTTTGTATCAGCAGTGGAGAGATCAAGGCTGCATGGGGGAAATTCAGCGTCGTTTGGGCTACCGCTTCCGCCTGATAGACTCTAATATTCCAGACAAGGTAAAACCTGCTGGCACGTTTTCCATGAGTTTTAGAGTTGTAAATGATGGTTGGGCTAGCCCCTACAACCCTCGGAATCTAGAAGTAGTTCTACGTAATAAGAATACTGGAAAGCAATACTATTTACCTGTGCCTGAGTCTGTACGGATGTGGATGCCTGGTGAGACTAAGACAGTAAATGTAGTAGGCGGTATTCCAGCAAATATGCCCGCTGGAGAATATCAGGTTTTACTCAATCTACCCGATCCCACCTCCAATTTATATAATCGCTCGGCGTATTCAATCAGACTCGCTAATCAAAACGTTTGGGAATCTTCCACAGGATATAATTCCCTACAAAGAAGCATTTTTGTTGATTCAAGTGCCACAGGAGAGAGTTATTCAGGTAGTCAATTATTTAAGGCACGTTAAGAATATTACAGCAGAATTTTAAAGCAGTTTAGATTGAATCAATTTTGGCGGAACCTCGACCACAAGAGGTTCCGCCAATTTGTTTGGCTAGGCAAAATTAATCCTAGTGATGTTTTCTATGAATAAGTAATTCAAATGTTTTGGTGAAGGATGATATATTGCTACAGGTACAAAGTTACAGAATTTTACATAAAAATCTGCTATGGCAGCTCAACAGCCAAAGCCCTTGACACTGCGTCGCAACTTCTCTTGGACATTTGTTGGCAACTTTGTCTATGCGGCTTGCCAGTGGGGAATGCTAGTAGTGCTTGCTAAGCTCGGCACTCCAGAGATGGTAGGGCAATTCACTTTGGGGCTTGCAGTTACTGCCCCGGTGATAATGTTTACAAATCTCCAATTGTGGGCTGTTCTGGTGACAGATGCCAAAAACGAGTATATTTTTGGCGACTATCTAGGATTAAGACTGTTCATGACAGGGCTGGCGCTGGCGATCATCATAGGAATTACTCTTGTAGCAGGATACCGCTGGGAAACTTCACTAGTGATCTTATTAGTGGGCTTGTCTAAAGCGGTGGAATCTATCAGCGAGGTATTTTACGCACTACTCCAGAAGCACGAACGCATGGATCGTATTGCGATCTCGATGATGATCAAAGGTTGTTTGTCATTGTTGCTACTTGGTCTTGGAGTTTACCTCACTCATAGTGTTTTATGGGGAGTAGTAGGGCTGGTTGCTGCATGGGTTGTACTCCTAGTTAGTTATGACATTCGCAGTGGTGCCTTGATGCTGAACACCGCCTCACAAAAACCCCAAGGTGAAGTACTAGCAGAGACTGAAAAGGCTTTGGAACTACTACCGCGTTGGCAATTTATGAAGATGAGAAAGCTAATATGGCTTTCCTTGCCTTTAGGTATCGTAATGATGCTGCTTTCACTAAACACTAATATACCCCGCTACTTTATTGAGCGGTCTTTGGGAGAGAGAGAACTGGGTGTTTTTGCGGCCATATCATATTTAATGGTAGCGGGAACTATGGTAGTAAGTGCGCTAGGGCAGTCAGCCAGTCCAAGGCTGGCAAAATACTACGCAGCTGGTGAGAGCAAAGCTTTTCGTATGCTTCTCCTCAAACTGGTGGGAATTAGTGCAATTTTGGGTATTATCGGCTTTTTGGTTTCTGCTATAGCTGGACGGGAAATCCTAACTCTTTTCTATCGACCTGAGTACGCTGAGCGTGCAGACTTGTTGGTATGGCTGATGGTGGCAGCAGGTATCAATTATGTGTCCTCGTTTCTAGGCTATGGAATGACGGCGGCTAGATATTTCCGCGTTCAAATGCCTTTGTTTGCTTTAGTTACAACTATCTCAGCCACAACTTGCTTTTGGTTAATACCAACTTATGGACTGCAAGGGGCAGCGATCGCCTTAATATTAGCAGCAATTTTTCAAGCAGTTGTTAGTCTAGGTGTGATTTTTCACGCAATACACAACATTAATAAACATCACGAGTATGAGAAAAAAGAATAGAGAAGCATGATAATTTGTCAAATTATTTAAGCTGGTAGCAAAACCTAGCTCGAACATATTTCTTGTTGATGACCGATGGCAAGATAAAACC
>DATNQH010000311.1:0-2076 GCA_036704105.1 Leptolyngbyaceae cyanobacterium
TAACTTGATACTCATTCCCCACCGGGAATTACATCTATTACCCCTAGAGCGTCGGTACAGTAATCACGATTCCGGGTTAGGATGACCAAAGGGGCTGACGCAAGAGTTGTGCAGTGCCTAATTACTGGAGTTTAGACTAAAAGTTAGCGATCGCCACTCAAAAAGTACAAATGTACTGATACAATCTGAGACTAAAAGCGATATAAGAGAACGTAAGTTAACCTCCTAGACTTTAGACTAATGCATGGAAAATGACCCAGCCATGCTGGGTTCAAGAAATTAAAATTAGCAAAATATAAAAATAGCTAAACTAAGCAGATTTTGCCGTCTGCTTGCGTGGTTTAGAAGTAGTTTTTCTGACAATAGGATAAATGATTCTACGTTGACGAGGCTGTCCAGTTTCCCAGCCTGGAGATTTTCCACGGGGTTTTGGAGGTTGAGCCGGCGTGTCAATCCTCGCCAAAACTCCTCCCATAGACTGGGCAACCCTTCCAGGAGTTAGCTTGTCAATTGCTTTTTGCCACGGCAGAGGATTATCCGATACAATCTCACGAGCTAACCATAACTCCCAAGTTATCACTGGCATTAGGTCACTCCAACGTTCACATTGTTTGGGTGTAGCAATTTTAGGCAATGTCCAATGCAGGCGTTGTTTGAGAAATCGATACCAATGGTCAACAGCAAAACGTCTTAGGTAAAGTCGCCAAACTTCATCTAAGGTCGGCATTTGTTCTCCGACCCATGCCAACCACAAAGGTTTGACCACACGTATTGAACCATCTGAGTTAAGGCGCTCAACCAAAACTATTGACATTGGGTGTTTTGCAGCACCTCTAAAATGTAAATCATTCCATACCCGAATCCGCAACCAACCTAATTTTGAGTCATTTACATTAATGGTTTGAGCAGAATCAATCCAAGTTTCAGGATCGTTAAGTTTAAATTTCTGACCGTGAACGCGAGGTCTTCCCCGACCCGAATATGTTGGAGGCGCGCTCCACAGGCACAAGTTTGAGCGTAAACGCATTAACTTATCAGCATTTATACAAGCTGTCTTTAAAACAAATGGGGCGCATCCGTACTCGCTGTCCCACAAAGAAATCGGTCTTGATGGCAAGAATTTACATACTTGTCCCAGTTGCCATACAGCTTTGCTGATAGGACTCTCCCAAGAAGTAATTCTCTCATGTCTTAATGGCATTGCCCAACTGCCTTCGCTTTCTGGCACCCAAGCAATGGTACTATATCCTTGACCTGAAGTGATTGGTTTATTTGTTGGTATCCCACCATTACAGTAGTGTTCCAAAGTCCTGTCTTGAAGCGTTACCGCATTTGGTCTCGACCAAGCTGTATGGTCACCTGCTAAAATAATTCGATCTTCTGTCGGCATTTGTTGTATGTACAGTTTCATCAACTTTTGACGTTGAGGTCTCGTATCCTGTAATGCTTCATACACGCTTGACCACTTACGGCGAAATACAGGACATTGAGACAGGTCTGCAAGACAATACGCTTTACGTGTAAGCATTACAGCATCTGTCAGTTCAAAGGTTGCGTCGTGTGCTCGACACAAATTGTCATACACTGCTTGACGGAAAGCCTTTAATCTGGCAAAAACATCCATAGCGGTTGATGTGAGTTGGTAGTGCTTCTCTCATCTTCCGCTACCGAGATGCTTGTTTTAACCGCAGGCATCTCCTTATTTTTTTATACCCATTCCTATGCGTCGCCACCGCGTAGCGATCGCATACTTTAGTCTAAAGTCCAGTAAACTATGCTCGTTGCGTTATTTGGAACACTTACCGTAGTTTGAGCGATCGCTACAATCAATCCACTGGGCAATTTAACATTACCAGCTGCGACGGTTGCTGTTAGTCCGGCGGTGGGGACGACTTGAAAAGCTTGAGAGAGTTGGGACTTGAGGGTGCTGATTTGGTCGTTGGCATATGCAATCTGCTGGCTTAGAGAAGCGATCGCATCCCTTGTCGCATTTACCCACTGGGGCATGAGTCTATCATCTTGCTGTGCGGTTTGCGATAAATTAGTGATGTCCATTTTTTTGGTGACTTGTGGTAG
>DATNQH010000312.1:0-4576 GCA_036704105.1 Leptolyngbyaceae cyanobacterium
TCGTAGAGGAGAGCAGCCAGTTCTTGCAAGCAGGCTTGTAGACGCTCTTGTTTCTCAGGTGTCATGGTTCAGGCGGGGGACTTAAGTCTTCCTCTATATTCTGCCAGAAGTAGCATATCTGCCAGAGTGGGATGCTCCCGATGCTAGATTGCGAGATGATTCTCCGATTTTTTGCTTTCTATCACGGTTCAAACACCTACAGCGCACCTATGAGTAAATTCTTGAACAATGAGGCAAATACCTATCAAAATCCATCTTTAGAAACAATTGGAACTCTCAGACAAGTATTCAATAAATCAGTCAAAATGAGCTTGACTGTGTTTGGCGACCAGGCTTTTAAAAGGCTTGAAGCAGGAAATCAAAAAGACCCAAATGCCAAATTCGAGCAAAAATCAAATATGTCTTTATTTGATGTGGTAATGGTAGGCTTTACTCGCTACGAGCCAAGAGATATAGTGCCAAAATCAGATGCTATACGCAGCAAACTTTATGAACTAATGACTACAAATGAAGAGTTCAAGGATACAATTATACTAAGTACGAGTTCAAAAAACAAGGTACAAAAACGTTTTTTGATCTGGTTTAATGCGCTAAATGAAATCATAGGGACACCAGAAAAAGATTTAAGGTGTTTTTCCAATGCTTTTCGACAACAGCTTTACGATGCCGACTCAACTTGCTGCATCTGCAAGCAGAAAATTATGTCCCTAGAAGATAGTGTCGTACATCACTACATCGCTTACTCACGAGGAGGTTCTACAGACGCAGATAATGGGCGCTTAGCTCATCGATACTGTAATTATGCGCTTGGGAATCGTGAACAATAATTTTAGGTGAGGGTTGTAATTCAACCAACTAACAACACAAATAACCATCGACCTCAGTTGCTGGCTGCGCTTCCATGCTGAAGTTCTGTAATATCGGGCTAAAGGTAGGCAAGCAAGGTTGGGAATATAAGCGAAGACCATGCTCGATCTGGTTTCTAGCTTTCATTCAAAAAGTTTGATACTAAACAACCCGCCTGTCTGGAGTGGGTTGTTAACCTAAGTTGACAATAGTTGACAATTGCGTCGAGCATGGTTAATCGCTACCTCAACGCTTGACCCAACGACAGCAGCGGTCTTTATTTACCTACTTAAGATTCTCGTCATGCTCATGCAATTTTTAGCCTGATAGAGCGTGATGGCAAGGTTGTTATCCAGACCGCAGCTCGAATTCCCCAAACTCAAAGCGAGTACTAAATTAGCAAGTCTGACGAGATAAGTTAACTGGAATTGACATTAAGTGCGCGGCAACGAGCGCGAAATTCGTGCTTCCGACATAAAGGACTTAAACTCGTGCCAGGAAAGGGCTGACAGGCAAATGAGCGATAGGGAGAAATACCATGAGCGTTGACTTGTTTCATGACTTCTGCGATCGCTCCCCAGAAAGCAAACTCGAACTGATTGGCTCGCGCCTCATCATCGGGAACACGATTGCGGGCAGCCGTCTCCTGTTGCGGCAAATCCTGCAAGGATGGGATGTAGCAGCTGCTGTAGCATTAGCCCCTCTTAACTCTTGGGTTGAGGCATTGAGCGTTGGCTTTGAAATCCCTATTACGGGGCAAACCAGCAATATTACCCAAATACTAGACGAGATCCAGTCTCAAATTGCAGGAAGGGAGTATTATTCCGAAGATTTGATTGCAGGGTTCAGGGGCGACGAGAACAACCACAATAGGATTCGACAGCACCTAACCACTGCTCTATGGCAAGTAGACCAATTAGTTGGGGGAGAGTGCATGAGTCGAGATTTCGTTATACGTTTAGATAACAATGGCTTTACCCCAGATCTGCTGTTTTTTACGGGCAAAGACCGCAATCAGCTTTTTTCCTGGTATCTAGGTGGAGCAGCAGAACTAGTTGTAGAAATCCTGCGCCCCGGTCACGAATATGCCGATCGCATTGTGAAGCGAGATTACTATGCAGCAGCAGGAGTGCCAGAATACTGGATAATCGACCCCAAAGACCAGCTTTTTGAGTTTTGGCGTTTGCATGACGGCGTATACCAGCAACAGTTATTCGACCCGGACGGCCGATATCGTCCCAGCAGCATCCCTGGTTTAGCCTTTTGCCCTGCTCCCCTCTGGCGGGAAGAGAATTGGTATCGCGGCGGACGCAAGCAAGGGATGTTTATCCTCGAAGCACCAGAGCAGCCATTTCGACGTATCCCCTCCCTTAATGACGGTTTGGGCTGGGGCTGTCTGCCTTTTAGCCCTGACTTGCGACTGGAGTCAGTGCCCATTAGTTTTGAGCAGTACATTTGTTGGTGTCCGGAGGCTAAGTTTGAGTTTTGGGATGGCAAACCCCAAATTGGTGGTGAAAAAGGCATTCGTAATTTGATTGGGATGCTGCTGATGACTTTTGGTTTAGCAAGCAGCGTAAAGGTGCTACGACCCGAAGCTTGGGTGAATGCTTTGCGAGAACGAGTGGCGCTGGAACAGCAGGATAACGAGCGCAAGGCAGCTTGGTGGAATATAGCACTTCAAGCCGCAGCGCTGTTGCGAGAAAGTTATGCCGTGACTAGGTTGGGGGTAATTGGGGATTTAGTGCGATCGCAACCCCTTTCCTATTGGTCAGACATCACCTTAGTAGCTTGGGACGTACCGGAACGGAAGGGTTACGAAATCTACAAAGCTCTCTGTAACTTGTGCAAAGAGCCGAAGTTGCGGTTGCTGGAAGTGGAGCGGGATTATATGACAGTGGAGGAGAAACAGGCGATCGCTCATGAAGTGATTGAGATTTGATTATCGCTTTTCGTTGCTCTAAACTCAGCTTCTTACCCAATTCACTGCGATCGCAGGTGATGCTTGATTCGCCCCTACAAATACTTGTTCTACTGGAGAGCGTTAGTTTTGAGAGCAGCCCAATGAATCAGGTAAGCTCTTGGTAGCGGTCAACACCCACTTCTATCAGCTGGCGCTTTAGAACTGGTTCATAACCTTTGAAGACTAACTGGGCCTACTCGGTGACGAGCATTCCAAAGCTTTGGATCGATAGGTCTGTCATAATTGGGTGCGATCGCTACTTTCTGGACTTACCCCAATATTAATTACCGTCTCTATATCCATTAACTACATTACAAGCAAACTTTTGAAGGATGCGCTGGCTAGGGTGAGCGGAGAGGCTAACTAATTTGTTAACGGCAGCTACACTGCACGCGCAATAGGAGAGTCTATTTTCACTCAAGCCAAGAACATAGAGACTTTAAAAGAGATGCTGCGCGACGCAGTTCGCTGTTATTTCCCTAACACTCAAACTCGTCCTGTAGTAATACTAGAATATCGTGTACGCGATCGCCACGATCGCTTCAAAGAAGTTAGCCTACAAGAATAAGTTAGCTACTAGCCTAACCTACTGAGCGACACTAATTTGTTAACAGTTAGATAGAATCATGAGAAGATGCTAATTTGTTAATAACGACATTAATGTGTGAAAAACGACATTAATTTGTGAACGGCGACATCTAATTTGTGAATGTACAGTAAAGATAATGGACTAACGCGCCTTGACGAATGGCATCTGCTAGGGTAAGTTCTGGTTGTAAGACACAACCGAAGTAATCAAAGATAAATTCAGTTCCTTGCTCGTCAAAATGCCTTTCTGGTGTTGCTGATAAACCGAGGCGTAGTCCAATTGTACGCGGTAAACTTTGCTCAAGCCGAGGCGCACCTAAGTTATGTGCTTCATCTCCGATAATCAGGGTTTTGTCTGGGAAATATTTCAGTTGAGACTGAAAACCATCGCCGATGAGAGTAGAATTTGTGGTGATGACTGTAACAAAAAGTTGATTGCCAGCACGGACATTGTATAGTGCAGTAGATAACTGACTTTGCCAGTTACGAACACTTTCAAACGCTAAAATTGGTTTTAAACCAAATTTCTCGCCTTCTCGCGCCCATTGACTGACTAAATGTCGATAGGGACAAACTACCAACAAGACTTGCAAGCCAATTTGTTTGTATAATTCGCAAGCGATCGCCAATGCTGTAATAGTCTTACCACTACCAGTAGCCATTTTCAGCGTTCCTCTACCGTTGTTAGCAAACCAGCTAGCAATTGCTTGTTGCTGGTATTGCCGTAATTGGATAGATGACGGTATTCTAGGACAACCTGGTAGTGGCAGTTGAGGTGATGTAGGCTGATATTTGCCCTTTTTTTCACTCGCGACTACTAATCTAAGCTGGCTCAGGCTTTTTGGTGCTAAGCTTAATTGCTGCTTGGCTGAATGTGTTAAATACATTCTTGGTAATTGGTAGTTGGGAACGCGGTAGTTGGTAGTTGAAAAAAATGATGAATTATGAATTAAAAGATTTCATCATTGCTGCATTCATAATTCATCATTTACCGATTACCAATTACCATTAAGTATTTAATTATACCCGCGCCATACCCCAATGAGAGTACCTTGCACCTGCACTTGCCTAGCAGTAACTTCTATCGGTTTATATTTAGTATTTGCAGGCTTGAGAGTGACGCGATCGCCTCGGCGATAAAATCGCTTTAAAGTTGTACCGTGTCCATCTACTCTTGCTGCT
>DATNQH010000313.1:0-4242 GCA_036704105.1 Leptolyngbyaceae cyanobacterium
TCTTCGCTTTTAAGCTGAAGCTTATTTAAATGTAAAGAAGATTTGTGCCAAAAAACACAGCATGGTGCTATGAGAATTAGCACTGGACTTACTTACCGCCAACTTGTCCAGAATAAGCTTAATCATAATCAGACTGTATTCTTTGGGTCAAGAAATTGCTTTTTAACGCTCTAATTATGTATTTATAAATACATAATTAGCTTGTAATTATATCATCCTCTGGTTAGAAGATAGATGAAACAGTAGTTGTTAAATTGCTATTCTATAAATACTAAATTTAGTAACTGCTTATGCGTCTAAAACTAACAACTCAACAAGTTGTTAGTTTTTTTTGTTATTATTTGCAGTAGTATCAAAGTTTCACAATGTTTTCGTTGTTACTAAACTGTTAAGTTAATTGAAGCAAAATAGTTAGTAACCAACACTTATTTACACTGTTCAAACGCTGAGCGTATACCGTATTACTGTCAGCGGGGTTGATATTGCGATCGCAGCAGGCTGGATTGATTCGCTACTGGTGCAGCAAACAGAGTTTAAACAAGCCTTAGAAACACGGAAGTATCAAGTTTTTTATTAGCAGGCATTGGAACAGGCTAGTGAAAAGCCGGGAAAGTAAATGATGAGCTGGTTAGCTTGATTTATAATTAGAAAAAATTTTCCCTAAAGTTGGGTGGTAATACTGTCCACAAAATGCATTCCTTTCCAGCTAAATCATTCCTTTTTCAGCAACGCCGGAAATCGCATTTGTATTCTCCACCAAATAGTCAAGCTCATTTCCCACTAAGGTAACGCCAAATGTCTAGTAAAGCAGACGCAATGAGATCGCATTGCGTCTGCGTAAGAGAATCGCCCCAAAATTAGTGAACAGGCAAATACTGCCTAAGCATAATAAAATGTACGTGGGAGCCATGACCATCCCAACCATGAACCAAGTAAATACGTGTAGCATCATAACTAGAGCAAAAATACTAGCAATTCCAGCGGCTTGCCACACTTGAGCCGCTGGGCGACGCAGCATTGCAAAAACCATTGTCAGCGATGTAGCAACCAGATTGGCAGGAACTAGAAAGGCACAAATGCCAATGCAGTAGTACCTGGAAAACTCAGCTAAGGCATTGAAGTCGAACATGAGTTCTCCTGGATAAAGTTGTTATATCGTAGACACCTAATACTATTAAATCCCTACTATTGCATAGCAGCGATTAGGTAATCGAAGTAAGCTCCGGCTTCGCTAGCGTCTTCTCCAGACATCATCGTGCTGGTGACATTCTTCATCGCTCGGATGCTCAGGGCAACAGCTTCAATGGAAGTCCCTAGAGAACTGTACATTTGCCGGACACCAATCACGCCAATTTCTTCAATTGGCGTGGCATCACCAGCCACAACAGCGTAAGTAATCAAGCGCAGATAGTAATCCATGTCCCGCAAGCAAGTTGCAGTCATTTTCTGACCGTAGGCGTTGCCCCCAGGAGAAACGATGTCTGGTCGCCTTTGGAACAGTTGACTTCCAGCTTGTTTTACAATGTTTTCTCGATTAGCGGTCAGTGCTTGAGCAAGATGCAGGCGGCGTGCGCCACTCTGGGCTAAGATTTTAATCTGCTCCAGCTCACCAGGGGTTGGATAGCGAGTTTCAGCGTCTGCATTTACAATTAACTTCTTGACAATACTCATGAACAGATTCCTTGAAAGAAATGAAATTAACTTGATTCAAACTGGCGTAATTGAATTTGATTAAGTACCTGGGATAAGCTCATCAGCGCTTGCGCTTAACAAATATCCCCAAGAAGTCTGCCCTCAAATCCTACGGTCATCTTCTAAAAAAGGCTTTTTCTATGGAGGATGCGCCTTGAGTCGCGGTAACTTTTTTTGACTGACCACTTAGTAAAGCTAGTTCTTAAGCAGTGAGAATAGGTTTTTCTTGCTCATTTATTAGCATTAGGAGCAATGGCTAAAAAGGTCTACTAGGTCAGTTTCTTTGGCAGGAGATGTCGCAGGGCTATTATTTGCGTCGCTGGTTTATTTAGAGAATGCTTCCTAAGCTAGGTTCCACTTATGCTTCAGGAATTCTTCGTACATTGTTTTCTGAATTATCATCTGCTTATGCATTTCAATCAAAAATTCTTGGGCTTGTTCACGAGACATCTGTTGCACTATATCGGCAAAACTTCTAATGCTGAATTCTTGCTCTAAAGATAATTCGATGGGTTTATTCATAGGTGATTCCTGCCCTACATTGGGGCGAAAATTAAAGGATTGATACCAGCTAAATACCTTTGCCTAAGACTCAATATTCAGCTAGTTTTTCTTATGCTCAGCCGATAGCTAATTACAAAGATGTGCGGGCTACTGGTTTCTTCGGTCTCTTTCCTGCTTTGAGATCTCCCTTTAGGTTGAAATGCATTTCCAGTGGTTCGCAGACGTAAACATCAGTTTCCATCAAGAAACTATCGGCAGTCATATACTCGTTCGGTTCGAGGGTATTTCCTTCTTTATCGGTGTAGCGCATGAATGCCCTCGTGTTAGCTTATGTAAATAATTATAACAAAATATTTACAAGCCGGGGATGTTTAAGTAATTAAACAACTGGTCTTGAGCGCAGTTATCAACCGTTAACTATCTTTTCTGCCTTCCCCTCGGCCATTGCGGCTAATTGTCGAAACCCAACCAGCGCTAGGATTGGCGAGGGGGTAGCAGCGCTCTTAATTCACTTGCCCTAGGACAAAAAGATATTTAGGCAATATTGCTGCCCCGCTTCTGGTCAATCCTGGCAGAAACTAGTGCCATTCGGTAATGAATTAATCAAACTCCAGTTAGCCCCAACCATGCAACGCCTGATTATTGCAACTCATCCTTCCATCAGTGAATGGATTGATGGATAAGCTGAAGATTTCATCGCCTAACAAGAGTGCTGCCCGCCGAGCTTAGGGATTGACAGACATTGGATGTTGATATTTGTTGGCATTGCATTGCAGCGCCATATGTGGCTGAACAGAAATACTTGCACCCATACTGTAAATAGATTACGCGACTTGGAACCGGGTTTTTAAAAATTACTTGGGATATTAACAACCCCCCGTTCGAGCCTAATGTAAAATCCGTGAGAACAGCGGACAGCGATGCTCTAATAAACTATTAGTCCCACAATTAAGACATGACGGCCCTTGGGCTTAATTTTGCCAGCGTCCCATACTTTACTAAAACGCTTAGGAGGCTTTTCGACTGCGTGCAAGTATTACTGCCAGTGCTACTTATCAGCACAATCTAAACAGGCTTTGATGCAATCAGCGGCTCTGCTGTTGATATGTTGGAAAAAATCTCAGTTCGCGCTCCGCCGAGCGATTTAGCCCTGTACATTGCTGTGTCCGCATCCCGCAACAAGTCTTCTGTTCGGTCGTAGCTACTTGCACTTAAGGCAATGCCAATACTAGCGCTCGTGAATACCTCCTGTTGACTTAGCGTTAGCGGTAATTTCAATTGAGTTTGCAGTCTTTCGGCAACACTGATGGCATCGGAGACATTTTTAATTCCTTCTAGCAGGATGGTGAACTCATCTCCTCCTAGACGCGCCGCCGTATCAGTAGGACGCAAGCAAGCCAATAGTCTTTTGGCAGTTGTAATCAATAGTTGATCTCCAACGCTATGCCCCAAGCTATCATTAACCACTTTAAAACGATCTAAGTCTATAAATAGAACGGCAAATAAATAAGGACTGTGCTGTTTGGAATACTCCAACACATATTTCAAGCGATTGATAAATAAAGCTCGATTAGGCAATCCTGTCAGCGCATCATGCAACGAACTATGCCGCAGTTGCGACTCAACTTGGTCGCGGATAGCAATCTCTTGTTCGAGTTCCAAAGTTCGCTTGCGTTCGCTTAGATCTCTTAGCAACCAGCGTAGTTCTATTACCTCACCAGAACTTGCCCGAAGACAAGCGACACTGATAGCAGCATCAATCGGCGGCCTGCTGCGTGGTACTAAACTAACTTCCCACTCAGTTGCAAAATCAACCGAGCAGATCGAGTTTAATTTAGATATCAAAGTTTGACGCACTTCTTTGGTGAAGAATATGCTCAACGGTTTACCCACTAAGAACCTTGCCTCGACATTAAGTAATTTCGCCGCAGCACGGTTAGCTTCAGAGATTATTCCGGCAATATTCGTAACTAGGTAGCCATCTGGTGCTTGCTCAAAAAGGTCAAGGTAGCGTTGACGCTGCGACTGTGCTAGTGCTAGTGCCAC
>DATNQH010000314.1:0-2276 GCA_036704105.1 Leptolyngbyaceae cyanobacterium
GCGATCAAGTCACTACCATGTTCCTTGACGGTGCAGTTTTAGGAATGCTGGGCTGCATTGATACCTTACTCACTGCCGTGATTGCCGACAGCATCACGCGCACCCAGCATAGATCTGACAAAGAATTAATTGGTCAAGGCATTGCCAACCTGGTTTCTGGGCTGTGTGGTGGATTACCCGGTGCCGGGGCAACAATGGGTACGGTGGTAAATATCCAAACGGGTGCAACAACAGCTTTATCTGGACTGACTAGGGCAATCATTCTGCTGGTTGTAGTCTTAGGGGCTGCTAATTTGACTCAGCCGATTCCAATGGCAGTGCTGGCTGGTATTGCACTCAAGGTCGGGTGGGTGCAACGCGAAAAAGTGGGATCGGCTAGGGTAGCGTGAAAGGCACAAAAAAAAGTAGGATGCCTGGACAAGATATTTGGGATAAACCCAAACTGCCAAGAGATCCTACCCATGAATTGCAATAACACTATATCTGCAACACTAGATTTAACTCAATCTTTGAAAAGTTTTGAGAAGACAATCGCGGCTGAAATGTCATTATCAGAAGTCTCAGATTGGGATGGGCGAACTATTTGTGAGCGAGAACAGAAAATTAGACAAGCGGCTTTGATACTGGCGGGAGAATGTATCGCATTGTTGTTACACAAGCTGTCCGAGTCGAAGGAAGCACGTATAACGGCAACAAAACAAACACAGGGATGGCGGCATCCAAAAAGCAAGGGAAATGGGCGAGTCGAACGGCAGGTGCTATGTTTGGGTAACGTGGTAGTATCTTTGCGGCTACCCTATGTGGTAGAACGGTCAAATAAAGTACATTCTAAAGGCCGCAAAACAAGGGGACAAGGGTTTTGTCCGTTTTTGAGATGGTTATGCATCGAAGAAGGCATTACTCCTTTGATCTGGTCAACAGTGGCACAGACAGGAACAGTAAGTAGCTCATTTGCGATCGCCCGCTCCTTACTTCAAAATTGGGGGGTTAGTATCAGCGTTAAACGAATTGAGCGTTTAACCTACCATTTCAATAAACAGGGGTTGAGCCTACGTAGTTCTCAATTGTTCCAGTTAAAGCAAGGAACTTTACCCGTTATACCCGTATTGAAAAACCAGCGTGTGGTAATTTCTGTCGATGGGGGACGCACACGCATTCGTCAAGCCAAAAAGGGTAAACGTCGGCAGAATACGAATCGGCATGGTTATAAAGGTGAGTGGGTTGAACCAAAACTACTGACTATTTATGTTGTAGATCACCAAGGGAAACGTATTAATACAACTGAAATCCCCGTGATTAACGACGGCACTTATGGCAAGCTTCAACCCTTTCTAGAACTGCTAGAAATGCATTTAGTACGTAATGGGATCAATTTAGCATCTCAAGTTTTGTTAATTGCAGATGGTGCTGAATGGGTTTGGAAACATATTCCACCGTTGTTGCAACGTCTCGGTTGTCCACCAGAATCAAACAGCGAGTTACTTGACTTCTACCATGCTACAGAACATTTACAGACTTTTGCCGATGCAGTTTTTACCCAAGCAAAAGAACAACAAGCCCCGTTCAAAACTGCACGCTCTACCCTCAAACGTGGACAAACAAGACTTCTGATTGAACAAATGCAGACTTTAAGTCAAAACATCAGTGGCTCAAGCCGCTCAATCATTAACTCCCAAATTCAGTATCTCACGCGCATTCCATCAACAAGGACGGTTGAAGTATTCTCAAGTGGCAGCAAGCAAGATGCCTATTGGCAGTGGTGCAATTGAAAGTTTAATCCGCCAAGTGGTTAATTTACGGCTCAAAGGTAATGGCAAGTTTTGGTTACGGGATAATGCTGAAGCAATATTGCACGCTAGGTGTCAATCAGCTGCGGGAAGTTGGTCAAGTTTTTGTGACTCTATTTTAACAGCTTGGCTTTATCCAGCCGCCTAACCCCACTTTTTCGCGTTGCACCCTCTTAAAGTCCGTAAGCCAGCAGCACCAATAGCGGCCTATTTCCCTAGGGGTCGAACCGTTTGCCGTTGGCTCCTTAAAAGCCTCATCCCAATCATGCTCAAACCGCGCTGCTAAGACTTCAATAAACCACTCAAATCCATTCCGACGCTCGCCTACGGACTCCAAGAGCAAGCACAAGTGTAAATCGGCAGCGATCGCGCGCATAAAAGTCTGCTCCAGCTCTTCCTGTATCCACTGTTGCGCCCACTCTTCGCAAAACGGGTAGAGTAAATATCTTGAGGGCGGGTTATAGTAAACCCAAGCAAAAGCTAGCAGGT
>DATNQH010000315.1:0-7883 GCA_036704105.1 Leptolyngbyaceae cyanobacterium
CCATTCGTAGAGAGCGAATGTTTGGCGCAGCGAGAATTGGATCGATGGCGCTGCCTTCTACCAATTCGCGCCAGTGCTTTTCATCAATGTGCGATGGCTCAGCCGGGGCTTTTTGGGGTGAAAAGAATGGTTCGTTTGGGGTTTTTTCTTTCGGTATGGGGCGAGTTGAAGGCTGTATAGGCACAAGTGACGGTTGAGGCTGAGTTTGCTCGACCTGCCCCCTGTCCCTTGTCTGGATTAGGTTCTGCTCGTCTACGCTCTTGTTACGTTTAACAGGTGGAGTTACGGTAGAGGTACGTTCAACAGGTGGAGCTACGCGCTTGTTGTGTTCAATAGGTGGAGCTATTGTTGAAGTTGGCACGGCTGCCCTTTGCTCCACTTGAAGCGCTGGCTCTACTAGTACTTCAAGCTGTTTAACTTGATTCTCAATTAGTTCTAGCGGGTTCTCTTGCGCTCTACTTGAAAGCGCCCATTCTAATAACTTGTTTTCATCACAAGTGTAAAAGCGCAAATCATATCTGGCGCGGCTGGCTGCTACATAAAAACTTTCTTTCCCCATTGTGGAATCAGCCGCAACCAATACCCGCTCTGCGCTCTCCCCTTGGGATGAATATGTTGTGCGGACAATTGCATGATCTAGGTGCTGTGGCTTATCTAAGTCAACAATCTGCTTCAATCCCTCTTTGTCAACAACTTCTACCACATTGCCATTGATAGCGCTTACCGTCACTTCGGCTCCGTTGACGAGCCTTAAATCGTAATTGTTTTTCTTCCACATCAAGCGATCGCCAACCGCGATGTTAATCTCCTCACGTTGGTAAACAGCTTTCTTGAAATCCAGGCTCACATCTAGTTGCCTACCGTCAGATGCCCTGAGTTCTATCGTGTCAGTCGTCCTGCCTATTACTTCGTAGAGTTCACCCTTGTCTAAGCCCTTTCGCTTGTAATTACGCAAGGGCATTACCATGTCACCAACGGCAAAATGGCTGGTGTAACCCAATTGCACTTCTCTTAAATCTTTGGCTTTGAGTTGTGTCAGCGTCACATCGCTGCCCAAGCTGCCCTCTGTTTGCATTGCTCTTCGCAGAGCTGCCGTTAGTTCTAGCCTTTCTTTATTCGTCCCTGCTAAGACTAGGGTTTTAGCTCGTTCTTCTGGTGGTGCTTGAAAATATGCCTTTACTATTAATGCTGTTTTTGTTGACTCGCTTACTTTCTGGATACTGCCAATTTCATTTAATCGTGCAAATCCATCTTTGACTCTGCCTTCTGCCAGTAGATCTATCGCTAATTTGAGTGCGGGGGCATTTTTCTGCCGCTGCGACTCATTCAAATATGCAGTTTCAATCCCCGCTTGTTGCAATGATTTGAACGGGTTGCCAGATTCAATCGCTGATAGCTGGCGAGTGTCACCGACCAAAATTACTCGCGCGCTCTCTTGGGTTGCTTTTTGAAATAGGCGGTAGGCATCTTTAGCACTCAATAACCCTGCTTCATCTACTATCCAAAGCTGGTTCGGCTCTACCTGGTCGGGTGGCTTATACGCTAATAAACGAGCTACTGTCTGGGTTTGAGTTTGAATTTCTTCACCTAAAACTTTCGATGCTTTGGCACTTGGAGCAAAACTCTTGACAGTATATCCTTGCGCTTGTGCAATCTCTTTAACTTGTTTGAGTGCAAATGTCTTTCCCGCACCCGCTACACCCTGCCATGCGACGAAAGAATTGGATGATGTCAGTGTCATCATTACCGCTTGCCGCTGCCCAAAATTTAACTCAGAAGAGGCTAAGTGCTGTTCTACTACCGCCCTTGTGGCGATCGCGTTTTCTCGTCTTATTCCTGCCTTCATCAGGTTAATTGTGGCTAGTTCCCGTTCAACCGCAGTGATAGTGGTGTAGCGGCATCCATTCTTCTGCTCGATGCGGATCAACTCATCACTGGTATTAATCAACGGCTCAACCGTTGCGATATCAATAGGCCTACTCTCACTGAGGATAAATGCTTGAATATCTTCTGCCCTGAACGCTACTCGCCGCTCACTACAATACTTAATCGCATCCGCAAATATTTTTTCATCTACTCCGGCACAATCCTGCGACGGTATTGGCACACCTGGTTTTACAATTTCCAGCCCTAACGCTGCTGCTTCTTCTCGCCAAAGAGCTTTTAGTTCTTCTGGTAATACATTCTCCTTATTCCTACGAGTTTTCTTCCATGCCTTCTCCCGCTCAGTCCAACTTGCATTCACACCCGTTAGCCCAAGAATCTGCATCCGGCGCTTCGAGAAATCATCCAAGTCTGATTCGCTATACCCTTTGATATCAAACTGCCCGTGTGAGCGTTGTTCTATTTCATAACCAAGCTTCTGCACTTCTAGCGCTAGATAGTGCTGGTATTTCATCCCCAATAGCTTTTGGTTTCTGAAGATATCATCATTCAAGTGAGAGTACCACTCGCCATTGGGCAACTGCGTCATGTTCATCACCAGGCAGTGACTATGCAGGTGGGGATCTAATTCCCTACTCTCAATATGGTCATACTTAGCAATGACCATGTTTTGAGTCTTCACTACTTCCTGTTGGTTGCCCCCCAGCATTACTCTGCTTTGCGCGTACTCGGACTCCATCTGCTCTAATACCTTTTCTACCGCCCTTTCGTGGGCTAGTATTAGCCGCTCGTCATTACCCACTAAGGCACAAAGGCTGACACTTTTCGGCGCGGCGAATGTGCAATCTACTGCCGCTTTACGCCTATCTTGCTGGACTTCTCTTCTGTTTAGCCGCTTGCTCCCGTCTGGTGTCAGTCCATTAACGATGTTTTCGTACACGACATCATTTTTAATCTCCCCCTTGAGTCCGAGCGATCTCGCCCCTTTCCCTAGCCACTTACCTTTCTGGTAGTATCCCTGCTTGAAATACTTGGCTGCTGTCTTCGCCTTGATGTTCTTTGGGGTCAGCATAGCTCAGCGCCTACCTCATAGAACTGCAACTCCATTACCTCAAATGGTGCAGGCAGGCATAACCCTTCTTTTGACTGAGCGACGATAAACTCTAATTCGATATCTGGGAGAGAACGCAGTTGACCCATCACTGATTCAAAGCATGGCTCACTGATGCACCAGGCGCTGAAGCTCTTGAAACAGTTGACTGGTTCTGTGTAAAACCATCGCTGCGTTGACGGTTGCGATTGAAAGATTTCAAGCGCCCCTGAATGGAATTTATTGAAGATGAAGGCGAACCATTCGCTTTTCGCTAAATAACAAATCTTGATATTTGTTTTATTTCTATCTCTTTTGAGTTGCGGCGATCTCGTACTCCAATAATTACTCCCTGCCCAAAAGCAAGTATCCATAACTTGCCGCATTTGAGTTTTTAGTTTGAGAGTATTTAGTGAAGAACTTTTCACTTCAATCCTGCCAACAGAACTAATGATATTCTGTGCTATCTTAACCTATGAAATAGAGTAATGTGCCTAACTTTTTCCGGGAGGGGTTTCGGGGAGGGTCGCTCTCCCCGATTGGCTGCTAGTCCTGAGTTTTACGGTAATTTACAGATGGACTCAAATCTCTGCAATTACTTTCGACTAGGTGAAATTAATTTCAATAAAATCCAAATCTGTGCGGCAATTTACTAATTTTTACGGATTGATGCTTTTTTATCTAAAATACTAGGTTTGGACTGAAGTAATTTGAAAAGTTTTGAGGATTTTTGCAATATTTATCAAATCAATCCAATTGCTTGTGTATAATTACAGTAGATTTCAAATAAATACGGATTGCCGTATTTGAAGAATTTTGAGGATAAAGAGGCACGTACTACGGTATTCCTACTAACTTGCCGGAGATTAACTACAGTAACTTGCTGGAGATTAGCGGCGGTGCTAAATATACCGCCGGATGTTGTTGACTAACACAAAGACTCATTGAGAGGCTAGTGCTTTGTTCAAAATAAATTTGAGTTGCTGTCTTCCGATGTCGGATTGGAGTCAAGATGAGTATGCGCTACATAATGCGCTCCCACTAGAAGAGGGACAAGAAATTCGGTTTACTTGCAGAAGTCGACCAACGTCTATACGACTTACCTTTGTTCGGCAATACAAGATTAGAGGCAGTCTATTTTTAAGGCAAAGGAGGCGGCACGATGGTTGATGCGATCGTAGTCTCTGACTTTGGAGCATCCAAGACCAGAGCGATATATACGCTCAAACCGTTTCGCCCGATGCTATTACTGATGGAGCCACAGATTATGTCGCTACCGAAAGAAAGCATCGAAAATTACGAGCGCAAAAAGCTGAAGGTCGGGGCGGTTGTACCAGAAGACTCAGCGTGGGTCGAGTGTGATGGTAAGTATCATGCAGTGGGGTTCTTAGCCAAGGACAAGTATGGTGCAGATTTAGCGCTTAATCGTCCCAAGTTGGAACTGGCAATCGTCAAAACCTTAGCAGTGGTGGGAACCATAGGACAGACGCGGCTAAATTCAAATAACTTCTCTATTGCTCTTGGAGCGCTACTTCCCAAAGGGGAATACGAAGATAGCAGTGAGTTTTTGGAATGGATTACTAAAGCTCTGTCAGATTTTGTGTTTCGGGGGGAGAGGTTTAACGTGCGTCTGGAGTTATTTGATTGCTTGCCGGAGGGAGGGGGAGCGCTGGTGCGTGGTAGAGCGCCAGGAGCAATCAGCCTGACGCAAAGAATAATTGCGGTCGTGATCGTGGGCTATCGCAATGCCTCAATTGTGTTTTCCAAACGCGGGGATATGAATGAGGGGATTACAGAAAAGTATGGGTTTGCTAAGATGATCGAACTGGTCAAAGCTTGTACTTCTGGGCAACAAGAAGATGTACTAGTACCAGCAATTGCCAAAGCCGGAATCAAATTCAAAGAAACAGCTCTAAAGCATCTATCCCAAAAGCGGGATGAAAAGCTCAAGCAGAGGGACACTGCTAAGCTGATTAAAGCGATCAAAGATGCGAGGGCAGAGTATTACGCGATTCTAGACAACTGGCTTCGCAATGAGATTCCACCTGATGTTGATGAAATCATCCTCTGCGGTGGTACAGCTAATTACCTAAAACCAGAACTGAATGCTTTGTTCTCAAGACAGTTTCCACTGGCTGAGATTAACTGGTGCGAGGACTTAGAAAAGCGAGTGCAAAGTATCTTTAGTGATGAAATTGCCAACAATTCTTTGGAATATCGCCTGACTGATGCCTATGGCTACTTCTGTTATTTGCAACGGAGTTTAATTAAACCAAATCGAGTTGAAAGCCATGTCTAATAAAGAGCGAATTGATTTTTACTTTCGCTGCCAAGTCGGGGCTGATTCCAAAAATGGAGTGCTGTTAGACTACTGGCAATCAGAAGATACAGAGATGCCTTTGCGGGAAATGATTCTGGGCTGCGGGTTAGCGTATTGGCTACCGTTTGCATATAAACGCTTAGATTGCCTTGAGGCTGACGAGTTAAAGCAAGTAGTGCGAAGTTCGATTTATCAACTAATGTTACATATTGCTTACCTGCGAAACTCATTTGGTTTTTTTGACGAAAACCTGATTGGTGAGAATAGCGATTTTAATCTTCCTATTGGGCTGGAGAGCAAAGGTATGTCATTAGCTTCTGCTCAAATGCATAATGGCTGCACAACTGGCGCGCATTCAGCAACTGAAGCACGCTTAGATTACATTGACGATGGCAGCTATGACGAAGCCGATGAATTGATTAGAAAGATATCGACTTCAAGTAGTTGAAGAAAAATACAGTTAGCTGGAACTTGGTGGACAAAGGAGCTTTATTTCAAAAGTCAAAGTCAGCTTGGACGACTGGGATTCTTGAGAAAGGGAACTTGGCTTGGGATAGAAGTAGCGGCAGAGTCTCTACTTCATCTCAAGCCCTCAAATCAAAGATGATCCAGATGGTTTCAGAAAAGATGCTCCTACGGTTGCTGTCCTGGGAACAGGGGAGAATTACTCGCCAAGTCTCCAAGTCCCCCAGACCCCAAGCCCTGTTGTTGGCGAGTATACGAATTTAAATAGAGAGCCAACCATCAGATTAGATAATCCATGATGCGCCATAGATTCCATAAAACATAGTTGGATGGTTATTTGTTTAAGTCATTGTCCTGATTGAAGTAATTTTGTTTACAACACCTCGTCATGCCATACACCAAAGTTGACCTGGAAAGCCAATACAATCTTTCGTTAGAAGATGTAAATGCGACGCTTAATCTCTGCGGTCTGAGTCTAGAGCAGAACGAGTATACAGATGAAGAAATTCACTCTAGTTTTGATATTGTCCGAAGTTTTTTTGCTAATGGGCAAGCATCAGATTATAGTACAGCAGCAGAGTTATATAAACAATTTGTCTCGTCTCTGCACCAAGAGGTAGAACCACGGGGTCAGAAAAAGCCGGGGAAAGGCAAGAAGGTGAATAATTTAATCCCAAGTAATGATGATCAAACCAATAACTTATTGAACATTGCTGAATTACTAGCTCTGGCTTCTGCTCAATGCAATGAAAAGATTACTCTGAAACAGGCAGCTATGATTTTAGATAGTTGCGGCTTGCCTGACACTGACTTTTATAGTTCAGAGCAGGGCGATCGCTTTCTGGAAGCCTGCGATCTAATTAAGAAGGAAAACAAAACATTAGAAGAAGTCGCAGCGCATTTTGGCGTGGGCAACCCATCTAAAACTAGTGCGGTGCATAGCCCACAGCAGTTGCTCGAACTGTTGGGTGACTCTACTGTTGTAGTAGATGATAACTTGATGGATTTAGTCAATAAAATTACTGCCAAACAGACCGAATCCGTTAATCTCAATAAATTGGTAAGGCAGTCATATTTTATGAACTTGTCCCGCCGAATCAGCGAAAACCAGGATGATACTGATACATTCTTTGCCGATTTAGAATCACGAGTAATGGACTATGTTGAGGGAAAGAACCGCGCCCGTTCTCTGGGTACGACATGGGAATGGGCGACCAATTCGTTGCCACCTTCATCACCAAAACCGATGAGCTTGCCCGAAGACTCAAGCAATGGAACGAATGGCGATTAGAATCAGAATTAGCATTAGAGCGCCGCACGATCAATATTCGGATTGAGCAAGAGTCTGATGATAAGGCGCAACACAAAGCAGTCCAATTACTTAAAGCAAATATTCACTGGAATCAAAGCGAAGAGGTGCGTTTACAACTAGTAGAACGTAAAAGAGAAGATACCCGCAGGTGGTTGATATCGCTGTTTACCATGCTGAAGCGAAACGCCAACACCTGGATATTCTTCATCGGTTGGACTAGCTCTATGCTTGTTTGGGGCTGGCTTGGCGGGCTGAATACTCCAGTGGGTATTACTTGCCATACCCGTGCCAGCCTTTGTTATTCGCTCAGGTTTTGGGGGGTGAAGAAAGCAGCATTTGAGCCAAAAAAACCGTTTTGTACTAAAACGAAGTTAGGGCTAATGTGTCTTGTCGAACCAGCGCCGCCGCCAAAATCAAAGCCATCTACTGCTAAATCACGGGCAAGATGATTCCTGCTCCAGCTGTTGCAATTGTAGGATCTGCATTTCCAGTACTAGCCTTGCGTTGAATTGAGCCGTGACATTATCATTCTTTGCTCTGGCGGGTTCAAAATTTAGGATTTGGAAAGCCAAAAACCCTGTACCCAAAAGCATTACTAATGAAGCGGCTGCAATTTCTACTTTCAAGCGTGTTAGCACAGTTTTACTGCTGCTTGATACTGATTCATCTTCCAGGTACTTTTGAGGATCGATTTCCAGATCTAGTAGCTGTGCATATTCAGTATCAAGCAGGTCTATCTTTTCGTTGATTGGATCAATCATTTTCGTGTGAATAATGGCACTTGCGATCGCAAATTAACACTGAATACGGAT
>DATNQH010000316.1:0-3853 GCA_036704105.1 Leptolyngbyaceae cyanobacterium
CTTTTAACTAAAATATATTTAATTAAATGAAAATAGAGCTATTAGCAATCACGTTATTGCATAAACACTCATAATTATAAAACCTTTTATGGCTTTAATTATTTTTGCCAACAAAAGCCTAATTCAGCTTATAAATCTGGCTAACTAATGGAAACGCAGTGTCATAAAGACAAATCTGACTACGAAAATAGTGGCAATCGCCCAAGTTCCAAGTGATACTTCATTAGCTTTACCTTGGAAAGATTTAATTAGTGGATAAGAAATAAAGCCAATAGATAACCCTTCGGCAATTGAATACGTTAGTGGAATCATGAAGATAATTAAAAATGCCGGAATCACCTCTGCCATATCACCCCAAGGAATTTCTCTAACTTGGGCCAGCATCATTGCCCCTACAATCACTAATGTAGGCGTAGTTGCAAACGCCGGAATAGCTTTAAAGATGGGGATAAAGAATAAAGATGCAACAAACAAAGTAGCAACTACTACAGATGTAAACCCAGTGCGACCACCAATAGCAATACCAGCAAGAGACTCAACGTAAGTCGTGACGCTAGAAGTTCCAAACAAGGGACCTACTGTGGTAGCAACTGCATCTGCCATTAATGCTTGATTAGCACGAGGCAATTTGCCATCTGAGCCGATATAACCTGCTCGCATACCAACGCCTGTGAGTGTACCAATCGCGTCAAAGATATCTACGAACAAGAATACGAAAAGAACTGCTAGCCAATCAATGAAGTTGCTAGCATTGAGGTGGACTAAACCAGTAATAGCATTGCCAAACAAATCTTTTGGTAGCTGTGGCAGTGCCAAAATAGCTTCAGGCGAAGCTGTAACGCCTAAAATCCAAGCCAGCAAAGCGGTAGCAAAAATTCCCCAAAGTAAAGCGCCTTTGACACGCCGTACTACAAACGCGGATGTGATCAAAAGACCTGCAATAGCCATTAAGGTATTTGGCTGACTCAAACTACCAAAAGCAGTCTGAGTCACTTCATTTGCTACGATTAACCCCGCACCACCTTGATCGACGTTACCGGATAGCCCAATATAGGCAATGAACAGACCAATTCCACCTGCTGTGGCGTGTTTCAATGTAGTAGGAATTGCCTCGATCAAGTATCGTCGCACATCTGTAAACGTTAAAGCAATAAAGATTAGCCCTTGGACAAACACGCAAGACAAGGCTAATCGCCAGTCGATTTTTAATCCCAATACTACAGAGAAAGCAAAAAAGGCATTTGTTCCCATCCCCGGAGCCAAAGCAAACGGGTAGTTAGCAAATAATGCCATGCAAAACGTACCAACGGCTGATGCAATTATTGTTGCTACAGCTAGCTGCTCAAACAAATCTCCTGGTTGCTGAAGAAAGATAGCATTTGACAAGATCGTCGGGTTCACCACAATGATGTAACCCATAGTCATGAAGGTAGTGATACCTGCCAAAATCTCAGTTTTAAAATTAGTTGCGTAATAGTCAAATTTAAAGAAGCGCGCGATCGCAGCCAGCCATCCTGTATCAGGCGACTGAGGGGGAGTCGAGCCTGTAAGCCTCAGTTCGTCAGTGCTATTTTTAACGTCTTCGCTCATTACTAATTTCTAATTAACATTATTTATGTAAAAGGCTAGCTTGAATAGCTTATGTTGGCATAATTTGTTTGATGCTGCGGCAGTTGAGACATAATCGTAGAGACTGACACAAAATGACGCAAATAATGGTTCAAATAACACATAACGAGGATATTGCCGTTTGGCCAAAGGCGATCACTAACTAGTTAAGCGCTGGGAGTTGTGCCGGATCAAGTATGGCCAAGCTGGTAAACAAATTCTTTGCACTTTACTACTGACAGCGGGGTATAGTTAATATATTCAATTTCTTGAAAGACGCTTTAGAAGCTCATTTCAGGGGAATAATATATTGTAAGAAGTGTTTACCATAAAGCACTCTCATTAGTAGGTAGTCGGGCAGAAAAAATTGGCAAACTACAGAGAAGGTGCAGCGCCTCCATGCAGAAAGATTTTCCCAGAATATTGCCGCAGAATTTGGGGGCAGGCTTAATAACCCATAGAACAGCAATTGCGACTAATAGATATTTAGCACCTCGACGACTGCGGTCTCCGACGCCGACTCCTACAATGTCTTCGACTGGTTCAATCATTATGGTCTATTTATCTAAAAATTGCTGTAAATCTTTCCCCGGATAGATAGTAAAGTGAGCGCTTTCTATCAGCATAAGTATGAATAACTAGGATAAGTTTGCTCGCTCCTTAGATTAGAATGGAGCAGATTTTACACATACTAAGTATTTAACCAACTGGAGCATAACTTTGGTACAGCAACTTAATCATGAGCGATAGAACATTCAAGGTGGCAGTTATTGGCGCGGGTAATGTGGGCGCTTCTGTGGCATATGCCTTAGTGTTACTGCGTAAATGTGTAACAGTTGTCCTATTTAACCGAAAGTTATCCAGAGCTGAAGGTGAAGCATGGGATATTGACGATGCGATTCCATTGCTATCGTCCATGAATGTAGTGCCAACAGATAGATATGAAGATTTAGCAGATTCTGATATTATTGTCATTACTGTAGGAGTATCCCCAAAACCAGGGGGTTCTCGATTAGATGTACTCGGTGAGAATGCAGGCATTATTCGCTCAATTGTGAAAGAATTGGATCGCTTTGCCCCGAATGCAATTGTAATTATTGTCAGCAATCCAGTGGACGTATTAACGCGGATTGCGCTCGCCACTTCTTTGCGATCTGAAAATCTAATTTTAGGCTCTGGTACTGTTCTTGATACAGCAAGATTAAGATATCAGCTTGGTAAGAGCCTGAATGTAGATAATAGAGACATTCACATTGATGTGATTGGAGAGCATGGTGACAGTGAATTTCCCGTCTGGTCAAGTGCATCCGTTGGATCAATCCGATTAGATGAATTTCTGCTCTCAGAGGGAACGCTCGAACAAATACGGCAAGAATATACAGAATTAACCCGCAAGCGAGGCTATGCAATTTCCGAACGCAAAGGAAACACTAGCTATGGCATAGCAACGGTAGTCGCTCAATTGGTTGAGACCATTTTGCGAGACGAAAAGCAGATATTCACCGTATCGGTCAAAGCCGATCCAGGTTATGGTGTTGGCAACGAGGTTGTGCTAGGATTACCGTGCATTATTGGTAAGCAAGGGATTGAGCGTGTTTTGTTGTTATCCAGGAATGCTGAAGAACAGCGCTTGCTAGAGGAGTCAGCTGCTAAGTTAAATGAAACCTATGATTCTTTGTTCTAATTTTTTATTTTCATTCGCAGGCTTGAGACTGGTAATATAGCAATCCGGCTTCAGTTGTGAGGCTAAGGCTAATCTAGTTTTATCCATCACTAGCGTTGCTCTTGATGGAATAACTGCTCAACTTCATTGATACTGACCCAGAACTCAAACGCGCAATAGCCATTAAACTGACGCTGACTTGATCTGCCCTATCGTCCCATTGCTCCAGAATGTTTAAGGTAAGTTATCACGTTGAAAAATCGTTCCCCATTGGGCAATAGTAAGCTAATCTTCATTTATTTTTCCAGGTGGCAAGTCTTGCTGTAGGGGCATAGAGCGCTCACTTCCAGCAACTTGAATGCTCCTCAGCTTATCCCTCTTTAATCATTTTGATGAGAGTAAATTTTGAAACCCTCTTTCGGCTTAGATCTCTGCCCAACACCGTAACTACTCAGGTTGAAGCAGGGTCGGTATAGTCGGATTACCTAAGAAAACTTGCCCCAGTGCTTCAAGAACATTCAACCCTTGCTTCTTAAGTGTGGAAATATAGCCGCGAATTCTCCCAAACATCTGTGCCCCTGC
>DATNQH010000317.1:0-21078 GCA_036704105.1 Leptolyngbyaceae cyanobacterium
CTTAGGTTTAACAGGGTTTTATCTTGCTCATTGCTCAGAAATACCCTTAGACGAGCGCCCATTCCTCAACCACCTCGGTAAATGCATTCCACCTATTTATTTATCTTTACATAAGTTGCTTTTTTCTCACCGACTTACTTACTAGAAATAGCTGCCTTCGGTACTGGATAGACAATAAAGGGGTTAACAAATACGATCTAAACAAATATTGCAAGGTACTGCGAGATACGTTTGAGTGGTGCAAGAAACTGTCAGCCCAAGCTTGTCAAGCCGCAGCAGAACGTGCTTGGTCAGCAATTGCTCGGTTTTACGAGAACTGCAAATCTCAAAAACCTGGTAAAAAGGGTTTCCCCAAGTTTAAAAAACATCATTCTTCAGGCTCGGTTGAGTATAAAGTTGATGGCTGGGTACTGTCAGAAAACCGCAAAGAAATTACGTTTCGTGACGGATTCAAGGCAGGTACTTTCAGATTGTGGGGAACTCGTGACTTACACTGCTACCAAATAGAGCAGATTAAGCGAGTGCGGGTAGTGCGTCGTGCTGATGGCTACTACGCTCAGTTTTGCTTGGATGTGGAACGCAAACAAAGAAGAGAGCCAACGTTTAAAACTATTGGTTTAGATGTGGGGTTGTCTCATTTTTACACCGATTCTAACGGTGAAACAGTTGCCAATCCTCGTCACCTCCGCAAGTCAGAAAAAGCACTGAAACGCCTATCTAGGCGGATGAGTAAAACAAAAAAGGGGTCAAAAAATAGAGCCAAGTTCAGAAATAAATTAGCCAGGAAGCACCTCAAGGTAAGTAGGCAGCGTAAAGACTTTGCGGTAAAAACTGCAAGGTGCGTAGTCCAGTCCAACGACTTGGTAGCATACGAGGACTTGAAGGTGCGTAATATGGTTAAAAATCGCCATCTGGCTAAGTCAATTAGTGATGCAGCCTGGACGCAGTTTAGAGAATGGGTTGAGTATTTTGGCAAAGTGTTTGGCGTGGTAACGGTTGCCGTACCACCTCACTACACAAGTCAAAATTGTTCCTCTTGTGGCAAGCAGGTTAAAAAAGCATTGAGCGTAAGAACGCACGTCTGCCACCATTGCGGACACACCCAAGATCGCGATTGGAATGCAGCACGCAACATATTGGAAAAAGCATTGAGTACGGCAGGTCATGTCGGAACTTACGCCTCTGGAGAGACTGACCAATACTTGGGTGAGGAGACTCCTCCAAGCAAGTCAACTCGTGGAAAGAGGAACCCCAGACAGTGATGTTTGGAATCCCTAACCTCAGCGCCAGCGGGTTAGGGAGGATGTCAAGTGAGTTAAGGATTTGGGTAGGATTTACCAATTATGCTGCCTGAAATTTTGGATATGCGCGCATCAGAAGACAAGTTTTCGCCAAACAGCACTTCTGCCCAAGTTGTCGGTAAACCTTCACGCACACCTTCGATACCCTCTACTACCATTGCTAAGTGAGGGAAGAAGAGGTAAGAATTGTGCTGGTTTTCTCATGCGGAAGGAAGCAGGTTGCAGGGCATCAGTCGCATTAGTGGTTTAGCCCACGACACAGTTGTTATTATTGTTTGAGCAGCAGATCTTAAAACGCAAATGGCACATAATGCCGACATACAAGCTGTCTCGACAGATACCATTAGTATCGATTTTCCACTTATCTCAGCTTTTGCTCATATTGAACCTTTGCGTATCTTAAATAATCATCGCGCTCCCGGTGCAAAGGTGACATGATATGGACTACTAGCTACTAAAGACGGTGTGCCAATAAAATAAAATATTTGCATAGCACAGCAAGCAATTAAAAAAGATTTAACATATAGATAAAAAAAGAAATATTCTGTGAGTTAGTACAAACCAAAATAGTCTAAAAATTGCTCTGGCACTAACTTTAGTTCTCCAGATTTGAAGCGAGCAATTTCTACCCAAAGAGCGCGTTTTTTACGTTTCCCTTCGGCAAAATCTATTTCTTCCAATTGATAGAATTTAGGATCAACAAAATCGCATTGATAAACAAACAGAATTTCGTGGCCTGGTAGACCGTTAAAAGTAAATAAATTTTCTTGACATCCGAGATATTTTATATTTTTTAATTCTGCTTGAATTTCTTCTTGAAATTCTCGTTGTAAAGCAGCGCGGCTAGTTTCGCCAAATTCAACACCGCCGCCCATTGCTCGATAAAAAGTTTGTTGCTTAACGGGATCGTAGCCTTCAGAAATAAAAATGCGATCGCCTTGGCGAATTATCCCCAAGGCTAAAATCCGAATTTCACTCGGTTTATGCATGATTACTGTCCATCATAAATAAAATCGGAATCGCGTTCGTTGTCATCCACAAGCCAGTCGCTATTTTCGCCACCGATATACAATATTTCAAGTTTGACGTATTCTTGACTTAGTTGTTTGATAGCATTGATCAGAATATCGAGCGCGATCGCATCACTCGTGCCTAAATCAAACCAGCAACGCGCCCACAAACCCAAATACTCAAACTCACCCATGTTGTGCATGAGCGCTATCAAACTATCACTAGACCTTTGCTCATCATATTGCATATAACTCAGATCCAATCCTTCTTCTTGAATCTGAAGATTTTCGGCATTAAATCCCCCCAGCTTACCAAGATAAAACCAGGAGCGAAAAACCTCTTCTACATACTGCTTCTCAACTTCAGAAGGAACAGTACTAAACTGTATCCAAATCCATAAATCGAACTGATTAAATTCGCGGAATTCTACTTTCATGGCTAAAAGTAAGGGGTAGGGGAATGATGAATGATGAATTATAAATTATAATTTTTTCCATCATTCATCATTATTTCTCATTGAGTACGATTTTGAGCCATGTTGATTCGCCGAGCTGCTTTAGAGCGCTCTCGCTCAATTTGCTTAACTAACTCAGCAGGAAGCTGATTTTTTTTAGCGATCGCTAAGTCAAAATTCTTCACCGCCTCCTGCAACATTGACTGGTTGTTTTGTTTTTTGCCTTGGGAAGAGAGAATTTGACCTTTGAGATAGTATAACTCCGGGTTGTAAGTCGTAGATTTGATAGCTCGATCCACAGCTGCGATCGCTTCGGGGTATTGTTTTAAGTCGCGGTAGGCAATGGCAACACCACGATAAGCTAGATACCTAGGCCCAGCGAATTTTTCCAACCGAGCGATCGCTTGTTCTGGGTTAGCAAAAGGTAGATTCACCGCCAGCATCAAATCCATGTAGCCCCGAACTAAATTCAGTTCTGGATCGTTGGGTGAAACAGCTTCTGCTCTGTCTAAATAAGCGTAAACTTGACGCAGTTCTGCTAAGGCTGTAGGCGTTCCCTTAACAGTACCTTCGCGCGATATAGCAGCAGCACCTTGCAAGAAATGACCTACAGCAGCATATAAATTACCCCTTAAGGGATCTGTAGATATAAGTTTCTCAGCTGTTTCCAGAGTTTTTTTCCCGTTGGATTCTAAGCTGTTAAAGTCTTGATTTACAGCATAAGCTAGCGAAGCCTGCATTGCATATGCCAACGGTTCTTTTGGTTCACTCTTTTGGGCTTGTTGCACGTAACGTTCCGCCGTCGTATAGTCTCCTTGCTCGAACATAGCTTTGAAGGCTGCTTCGGTTTTGTCACCAATCGAGCGTTGATTCGTGGCGCGAAATGGATCTTGAGCAAGAGTAGGGCTAACCCAAAGGCTAAGTGTAAGTGCAGTAGCACTAGCAATAGCAGCAAACAACTGTTTAGAAGCAGAAACCCGAAGATTCATTATTGTCCTCAGAAGTATCAAGCGCGGTAGTTGGTGGTTAGTGGCTAGTAAATGATGAATGATAAATTATGAATGATGAATAATGTTTTAGCATTCAGCATTCAGAATTGCTGCATTCAGCCTTGTTCTGACTCCTGATTTGACGTTAATGCTGGTACTAAGTTGCCGTTAAGTATTATCAGTATCTATATCTGTTTGCCAGAATATAGGCAGAATGACTTTTGGCACTGTCTGATGAACATTAACTTTTTCTGGTACTCTTAACGGATGCTATATCTCAAGAACTTAATTTACCATCCTCCAGCTAGCCCCACAGCCATTTTAAAATCTATCAACCTAGAATTAGCGCCACAGCAGCTGGGGCTAATTATTGGCCCTAGTGGTTCTGGCAAAAGTACGCTATTAGAAATTTTATCCGGACTAGTTGCGCCTACATCTGGCAGCGTTCTTTGGCGAGAACAGGAACTGAATCCTGAATACTTGCAACAATTGGCTGGCTTGGTGTTTCAGTTTCCAGAACGTCATTTCTGTGGGGGGACAATTTTAGAAGAATTACGGTTAGGACATCCTGAAATAGGACTGGAGAAAGTTAAGCAAGCTTTGTTGGAAGTGGGGTTAGAAAATATACCGCTACACACCTCACCCCATGCTTTGAGTGGGGGACAGCAGCGCCGTTTGGCATTAGCAGTGCAGTTGATTCGCCAACCGCATTTGCTGCTATTAGATGAGCCAACAGCAGGCTTAGATTGGTCAATGCGGCGGCAATTGGTGAGTTTATTAGCAAAACTGAAACAGCATTGGACGCTTTTTGTGGTGACTCATGATGCTGGGGAAATGCAGGAGATCGCTGACAGAAGTTGGACAATTAAACAGGGCGAACTTTACCGTGCAGCACCTTATTCTGTTGAGCCGCGTGTAGCCTGAAAGCAAAATGTCTGAAATTGATATACCAATGCTGCCACAGATGGCTGATTGGCAACATTTGAATTGGCAACCTAACGCTGAACAACAACTTCAATTTCAGCGTCTTTATGAATTGATAATTAAAGCCAACCAAACACTGAATTTAACTCGCATTACCGAACCCTTAGATTTTTGGGAAAAACACTTGTGGGATTCGTTGCGAGGAATTATGCCTTTATTGGAGGCGAGAGGTGAGAGGTTAGAGGTAAGAGGTGAGAGGTTAGAGGCGAGAGGTGAGGGGAGAGAGGAAGAATTAGTTCAGCATTCAGCATTTAAAATCGTTGATATTGGCAGTGGGGCTGGATTTCCGGGAATTCCCACCGCGATCGCAAGACCTGATTCCCAAGTAACTCTGCTCGATTCAACTCGTAAGAAAATTGCTTTCCTCGATAGTCTCATAGCTGAATTGGGTATTGGTAACGTCAATACTGTAACTGGTAGAGCGGAGGTTGTAGGCAAAGAATCCCAACATCGACAAGCTTACGATATTGCATTGATTCGAGCGGTTGGTTCTGCCTCTATTTGTGCTGAATATGCTCTACCTTTCTTGAAATCAGGGGGATTAGCAGTACTTTATCGGGGTAATTGGACAACTGAAGAAGCAGAAACATTGCAAAACACAGTGAAACGGTTGGGCGGTGCAATCGAGAAGGTTGAAGAGTTTACTACTCCCCTAAGTAATAGCATTCGTCATTGTGTGTACATACGCAAATAAGAGATTTTGAGGCCCTAACTCTTTTTACTCACTACCAGGCTCAGCCTGGTAGTGAGGTATAAGCAGCTTGCTTCAGACTGCTTTACTTGCTTGCTCTAAACGTTTGTTAATTTCGTCCCAATTCAAAACATTCCACCAAGCTTTGAGGTAATCAGCACGACGGTTTTGATACTTGAGATAATAGGCGTGTTCCCAGACATCGTTACCCATGATTGGGTAGTTACCTTTAATTAGGGGGCTGTCTTGATTTGGAGTGCTGGTAATTTCAAATTTGCCGCTTGGAGTGCGAACTAGCCACACCCAACCGCTACCAAAACGTTTTTCACCTGAAGAGTTGAACTGTGCTTGAAACTTTTCAAAACTACCAAAGTTTTGTGTGATTACAGAAGCGATCGCACCCTTCGGTTGTCCACCTCCATTTGGGCGCATTATCTGCCAAAACATACTGTGGTTGACATGACCACCACCATTATTACGGATTGTAGTGCGAATATCTTCTGGTACACTATTTAGATTCTGCAACATTTGTGCAGCAGTTTTACCTTTCAGTTCTGGATGTTTCTGTATTGCTCCATTCAAGTTTTTAACGTAAGTCGCGTGATGTTTGTCGTGATGAAACTTCATTGTTGCAGCATCAATGTGTGGTTCCAAAGCATTGTAAGCATAGGGTAAAGGTGGTAATTGAAAAGCACCACTTTGGCTGGATGTTTCTGCTGCTAAGGCTTCATCTACCAAAATAGGAGATCGGTAAGTATTTAAGGCATAAGCACCTGCACTTGCTCCGACTAAAAACAAAAAATTGCGCCGATTGAGAGCCATAATATTGCTGCCTACTTAAGATTAAGAGACTTGACAGTTTTCATAGATCCAGCAACCCCATTTGAGCCATGAAATACTCGTCATTCGTCATACCCAACGGTTGCGGGCGAGTCCCTACGTCATTCGTCATACCCTGCGGGAAGGGCTTCGCCCTACGTCAAGAATTTTAAACAAATGACAAAGAACAAATGACAAAGGACAACCAATGGAAAGATTTATGAGCATGAGCGCGGGTTGCTATATAAGCGAGAGCTTTCAGCATATATACTTTTGGTATTAGATGCGATCGCTCTTGCTATAAGATCACAGCATCTTTTTTCGCTTCTACACAAAGCGGACAAAAAACACTGAGATTTTTTATCTGTAAAATTAATACACCCTGGAACTGGAAAAATCCTGCTTGCTCACAATTTTTTAATTGCTACTGTTATCTATTGTTGCGAAAGGCGTTTGACAGCTTCAGATGCCAACAACTTATGCGCATCTTCAAGTAAAGCAGGAATTTTATCCGCATGGGGACTTTGAGCAAGACTTCTCGCCAAATCGAGTTTACTTATGTGTTCTGCCTTGTTTCCGGGGAACCAGTGACCGCCATTACCCAGAAGATTATAGCGAGTTTTGGCATATTCAGTCAGATCGTAGGCGATCGCCAAGTTTCTCAGCGCCAAAATCACAGGAATATTCACATCTCCAGGCGTTTCATCGTATTTGGGTAAACCGATATGCCAAGTTTTCACCCAGTCTTCTCCCAATGCGGCGATCGCGGCTTGTTCCAACCGCGCCAAAATTGGTGGTAAAATCTCATCTGCCCGATCCAAAAGTGGCAAAGTCTTCAAGTGTTCGTCAAAATCCTGGGGCGCTGATGCACCGATGCTGAGGGTATGTACTTGGGAATGGCTCAAACAGAATAGATTGTTAAACACCATCGGGCTGAGAGGAGAGCATATTTCTACCAGCTTTTGCGGTGGTTTGTAAAGCATCCCACCCTTATCGGAAGGGCTAATGATAAAAACGCCCATATCATGACGTTTAGCTGCTTCAATCGCCGCCCAGTTAACTTGATTAATGTAATACCAATGTAGATTAACGTAGTCAAAAGAATTTGTTGCGATCGCCTGCACAATAGTATCTGTCGATCCATGAGTGGAAAAGCCAATAAACCTGACTTTTCCTTCAGCTTGCAGCTGCTTAGCTACATCCAAACAACCGTCAGGGCGAATGCTTTGGTGCATTGTTTCACCATTGTTGATCCCATGCAACCCCAGCAAGTCTACATAATCTAACCGGAGATTGCGTAAAGATACATCAAACTTGCGCCGAAATTCTTTTGGATCTTGAGTGGGACTAATTTTAGTCTGAACAATGATGCGATCGCGGGGTAAACTGGGCAGGATCCGCCCTAACTGTAGTTCAGAAGTACCATAACCACGAGCAGTTTCAATATGGTTAATGCCAACTTCTACCGCCCTGCGGATCGTGGCTTCCAGATTTTGTTGATTTTTTTGTGGAATTAGCCATCCCGGTACATCCAGCCACTTAAACTGATAGCGCATCCCACCACAGGAAAATACTGGCATGGGTAATTCTGTGCGCCCAAATCTTCGGTATTGCATCATCAGAATTTTAGATTTTGGATTTTCGATTTTGGATTTATTACCAATCTAAAATCTAAAATCTAAAATCTAAAATCGCTACATTTGCCGTACTATAGGTTGTCCGTCTTGAACTTCGCCAATTAAAACTAAGTCGGCGCAATTGACGAAAATACCGTTTTCTAAGACACCGGGAATGTTATTAAGTGTCTTTTCCAGTTCGGCTGGGCGGTCGATTGTTTCAAATTTAACATCGACTACCATGTTACCTTGGTCTGTGATTACAGGGCCTGCTTTTTTAACTCCCATCCGGAGTTCTGGTTTACCTCCGAGTGCTTCAATCGCCCGCATCACAGGGGTGATCGCCATTGGAATTACTTCTACTGGTACTGGAAAGCTAGAACCGAGCCTGTCTACTACTTTAGAGCTATCAACAACTACAATAAATTGCTCGGCAAGATAGTCTACTATTTTTTCACGAGTGTGTGCCGCACCACCACCTTTGATTAAATTCTTTTGCGGATCGACTTCATCAGCACCATCGATCGCAATATCGATGCGATCGACTGCATCCAAGGTAGTTAGAGGAATACCGTACTGTTTGGCTAGCACCTCTGCTTGAAAAGATGTGGGGATACCAACAATGTCTTTGAGTTCCCCAGATTTAAGGCGATCGCCCAGAAACTGAATTGTATAAGCTGTAGTCGATCCCGTACCTAGTCCGACAATTGTGTTTGACTTGACAAGAGAGGCGGCGGCTTTACCGACTTCCTGTTTCATTAATTTAACTGGATCTGCTGCTGCGGTCATGTTCAAAAGTACTATATACCGTGTTTAGTATATGGCGTTTAGGCTACCTAGATCCCAGGTTTCAATTCCTATTAGGTATTCATACAGAATACGCCTACATTGCTCGATATATTACTATATCCTGAGAGGCAAGGCGTGTGTTTGACAAGGAATGAAAAATTTTAGATTATGCCTGCCCGGATGATTTAACTAAAATCGTTTAAAACTGAGTTTGATAATCCAAAACCTGTGCTGAAAAAAGTTTTAAGTTCTATTAGCTGTTCGTTTTGGCTTGAGCATTAGTGCAGCAATTAAAGCACTAACTAGGGCTAAGCCGATAGAAATGAAAATAACTAGACGAAAACTATCGACAAAAGACGCAGCGATCGCCTGGCGTATTACTGCTGTTAAGTCTGGAGTAAGGCCTGCTGGAACCTCTGCCCCAGCTAACTTTATCCGCTGTGCGTCCAGTGCTTGTTGTACTTGAGCGGTTAAATTTAGATTTGCCAAACGGTGATCAAGGTTGTAATTAAAAGCACGTAGGAGCGCAATACTTAAAAGCGCAATTGACAACAACCCCGCTGTTCTGGCAACAGCATTATTTATACCCGAAGCTATTCCGGCTTGGCTTTCGTTTACTGCACCCATTACCGTAGTTGTTAGTGGCGCAACTGTAATTGCCATACCCAAACCAAGTACTACGACTGCGGGAAAAAAGGTCATCCAATAACTACCGCCAATTCCGGGCAAGGCAAATCCAGCCAACCCAATTGCTGCAATAATTGGGCCAATGGTTAATGGACGTTGAGAACCATAGCGGCTAACTAACCCACCCGACCAGCGGGAGAGGAAGAACATAATTAAAATAAATGGCAGGAAGGCAGCACCAGCAGCCGTAGCTGAGTAACCCTGCACTTGGATCAAATTGAAGGGAAAGAAGAATAGAATACCGCTCAAAGCCATGTAAAGCAGCAGTGTGAGTAAGTTTGCCCCACTAAAGGTGCGATCGCGAAATAAACCCAAAGGCATCATTGGTGTTGAACTGTTAGCTTCTACAAAGATAAATCCCAGCAGTGCTGGGATACTTACTGCTATGGCACTAATTACTTTTGGGTGATTCCAGCCTAAATGAGATGATTCAATCAATCCGTATACCAGCGTTCCCAAACCCACTGTTACTAGTACTGCACCCCACCAATCCAACTTAGTATTGGCAGAATTGCGATCGCGGCTTTCTGGTACGCGCCAGAACAAAATACCCAGTATGATCGCGGCAATGGGGACATTGAGAAAAAAGATCCAGCGCCAGGAAGCATTCTCAACTAACCAGCCTCCCAGAACTGGTCCCAAGGCTGAAGTTATGCCCGTAAAGCCCGACCAAGTACCGATTGCGCGCCCTCGTTGTTCGGCACTAAAAGAGGCGCTGATAATTGCAAGAGAGCCAGGTACGAGTAAAGCACCACCAATTCCTTGGATAGCACGGGCAAAGATCAGTTGATGCACGTTAGGTGATAAACCACACCAAACCGAAGCAGCAGCAAACAATGTGACACCATAAGCAAAGATCCGCCGTCTGCCGAAGCGATCGCCCAAAGAACCACCAACCAAAATCAGGGCGGCGAGAAACAGCGCGTAGGACTCAACAATCCACTGCACATCAGCAGTTGTTGCGTTAAGTACTGATTGCAAAACTGGTAGTGCGACATTCACCACCGTACCATCAATCATCGCCATGCTAGAGCCGAGAATCGTTGCTGCCAAAATCCAAGGTCTGAGATTACGAGTACAAGGTTGAATACACGGCTTAGATCTGATTACCCCTTCATCGCATGGCTGTTTAACTATGTTTGTCATTTGTCATTTGTCATTTGTTATTTGTTTACAGCTATTGACTATTGCCTCTCGATCTATAAATTTTGAACGGTTATTAATGACTTTTTACTAATGACAAATAACAAGTTTAAGTGTAGTCAACTTGATAATGCACCAATAGCCGAATCTGTTCTAAGGGTAATCCGAGTTCACGACTAATTGCTGTTTCAATTTGATTCACATCGGTGACATAAAACTCAAATTCTAATTGTTTAAGAGCTGAATTAGCTGTGTTGACTCTTACTTTAGAAATTCCTTGGGCATAATTAATTTCTACTTTAATCGCCAGAACTACTTTGGCTGACTTTCCTTTTAGTTTGGTATTAGCTTGCAGCTGCTCCTTACTTTCGTAGGAACGACTCAAAATCTGATCTGTGACTAATCCGCCACCTACCCAAAAAGCTATTCCCAATAAAGGTAAAGCTATCCAAAACTCTAGTCCTAGAGACTTTAATGTTTTTAACCATCGAGATTGATGCATAGGATAGGGTAAAGGATTTGAGGAAGCCCCGGAGCGCAAGGTTGCCCCGGAGTAGGGGAAGAAACTTTAATCCAAAATCTAAAATCCAAAATCCAAAATCATATAGTCGCTAAGTCCTGGCAACTTTTATTACGATTAGACGTATGAGAATTAGGGGATAGCCGCAGCCATTTAAATAATATGGTGATTTTACTGGTAGAAGACGACCCAGCGCAGTTAGAACCACTTCATGCTGCACTATCTCAAGCAGGACACATTGTTGACGCTGTGAAGGATGGAGACACAGCCGAATGGTTGCTGTCCCAAAAAGAGTATGACTTATTGATATTAGATTGGATGTTACCCAAGCTGAGTGGAGTTAGCCTTTGCCAGCATTATCGACAGACAGGCAAAACGGCTCCCGTACTGATACTTACTGCCAAGGATACCACTGCTGATAAGGTTGTGGGTTTAGATGCTGGAGCAGACGACTATTTGGTTAAGCCAGTCGATCTTGTAGAACTGCTGGCGCGGGTAAGAGCATTGGCGAGGCGATCGCCACAGTGGATCGGTGACACTCTTACCACAGCAGATTTGACACTCCATCTCGCCAGTTTGACTTTGGAGCGAGAACAGTTAACTACTCAATTATCAGTCCGCGAGTTTCAACTGATGGAATACCTGATGCGCCATCCGCGTCAAGTGTTGTCTCGCGATCAAATCGAACTAGCTTTATGGGAATGGGGAACAGAACCAGAAAGTAATGCTGTTACCACTCTCGTCAGAAGATTGAGACAGCGCCTGCAAGCAGTTGGAGCCAAGGATTGGTTAGAAACTATATATGGTATGGGTTATCGTCTCAATGTTCCAGAAGAAGGCTGAAGGATAAAAGCGGGATGGATGAAGGGAATTTAGAATTCAGAGCCATAAAATTATTTCTACTCACTACTCACTACTCATGTACGGGCGGGAATATCAGCGGTTATTTGTCTTCCTAGTACGGGCGGGTTTATCTAAATTATTTGTCTGACTATTAGCTTGTTTGCTAAACCAGCCCCTACAGCTTGTTTGTTAAACCCGCGCCTACTACTTCACACTGCGCTTAAGCGCCGCTTTGCTAACACACTTCATCCTTCATCCTTTTTATGTTCAACCGTAGCCGTCGCAATTTAGCTTGCTGGTTTGCTCTATCAATGGGGAGTATCCTAGTTATTTTTGCAGCGATCGTCTACTGCCTCGAAGTGAAATCTCAGCTGCGGGACTGCGAACAAAAACTCGTCAAAAAAAGCAAAGTAATGGCAGCTAGATCGCTATATCAATCCCCGCAAGGACAATGGCAATTCGCTCTAGAAGATTTCCCAGTTTTAGGAACAAATTTACTAGCACTTTGCGGTGAAATAGTCTACGCCCATTGGTATAATCGTGAAGGGAAATTGGTGCAATTTGTCGGTACTCCTGCCCCTAAGTATTTAATAGGTTCTTCTGGATATCAAACTTTCAAAACTGAGTCAAAGCAAGCTAACATAAATGCCTCAACAATATGGCTCAGGCAAGTTACACTGCCAGTCATTAGAAATAATTCAGTAGTAGGATATTTGCAAGTTGCTACTTCCATGACATCCATTAGGGAAACCTTGGATCAAACACGGCTGTCGCTATCGCTAGGAATTCCGATCGCGTTGGGATTAATTGGGCTAACTGGTTGGTATCTTGGCGGACTAGCAATGAAACCAATTCGTCGCTCTTACGACCAATTACAACGTTTTACCGCCGACGCATCCCATGAATTACGAGCGCCTTTGGCAGCTATTATGAGTAATGCTCAAGTTGGTTTGTTATCTCCAGTTGAAGATAACACTCAGCCACGTCATCGCTTGGAAAATATTGTAGATATTTCCAAGTCAATGAGCGCTTTGATCACTAACTTACTATTTTTCGCCAGACATGAAGGCGCATTAGCACCCAGAGAATTAAAAAGCGTCGATCTCGTGGATTTACTGCAAACAGCAGTAAGCGAATATCAAGCACAAGCAGTTACAAGCAACTTAAACTTTATTACTCAGTTAAGCGATCGCGCAGTTATGGTTAAAGTCGAGCCAGATTTGTTGCTTCAAGCTGTGAGAAATTTACTCAACAATGCTTTCAAATATACCTCAGATGGCGGTAGAGTTTATCTGCGATTGTCTACTCATCGAGACAGAGTTGTAATTCAAATAGAAGACAATGGAATTGGAATACCAGATGCCGATTTACCCCATATATTTGAAAGATTTTATCGCGTAGACACTGTGCGATCGCGTCAAACTGGTGGTTTTGGATTAGGTTTAGCGATCGCGCAACAAATCGTAGCAGCTCACAAAGGAAAAATTACCGCTCATAGCATCTTAGGGCAAGGAGCAACTTTTCAAATCGAACTTCCCCTTAAATAGTGAGTTAAGGATGAAGTTTACCCTTCAGCCGTCAGCCTTTCCCTAACTTCTCTTGCTGACACTTTTTTGTCATATTTGTGCGTCAAACTAAGAATATCCCAGTGCTCAAGAGTTTTTGAGCCAAATTAGTTTATCTATGCATCAGTACGCGCAAACATCAAATAATACAACAGTTAGCTACTGCAAAAGCGATCGTTTTAAGATATTTAATTAACGAAAAATAATACCTGTACCATAAGTCAGAAGCAGGACTCACCTGCAAGTAATTTAATAAACAAGCGTTTCTACTTAAGGTAGTTGGCGGTAATGGCAGATAAACAGGTAGCACCGAAACCCGAACAAGTAACGCTGAAACCCACTCTTTCGATATTTGATGCGGGTGCATTAATTATCGGTATGGTTATTGGTGCAAGCATCTATGAATCACCAGCGCTAATTGCTGTTAACGCAGGCAGTGCAAGTGTAACTCTGATAGCTTGGTTGTTGGGTGGTGTAATGTCAATAGTGGGCGCTTTATGCTATGCAGAACTAGCAACTGCATACCCGCATCCTGGGGGTAGTTATCATTACTTCATGCGGGCTTTTGGTAAAGATATAGCCTTTTTATTTGCATGGGCGCGAATGACAGTGATTCAAACTGGTTCAATCGCCTTGTTAGCTTTTGTCTTTGGTAATTATGCTAGCCAAATTCTACCTCTTGGCAACTATTCCCCTGCTATTTATGCAGCTTTAAGTATTGTCATCCTGACAACGGTAAATCTTATGAGCGTTCGTCAAGGGAAGTGGACGCAAAATATACTCACAGCAGCAAAGGTGCTTGGGTTGTTCTTAGTGATCTATGCTGGTTTAGCTTTTAACTCCTCTACTCCTGCTGTAAATTCTTCTAATATCGAGTCTCAAGGTACTTTCGGGTTAGCAATGGTTTTCGTGCTGCTGACTTATGGAGGTTGGAATGAAGCAGCTTACATTTCTGCCGAGATGCGGGATGTAGAACGTAACATGACAAAGGTTTTGATTGGTAGTATTATCACAACCGCTTTTATCTACTTACTAATCAACTTTGCCTACATCCAAGGTTTGGGGATTTCAGGAATGGCAGAGTCTAAAGCAGTAGCAGCCGATTTAATGCGTCGTGCAGTTGGTGAAGGTGGGGCAAAATTCGTCAGTTTTTTGGTAGGAATTTCAGCATTGGGGGGAATTAATGCCACAATTTTTACAGGCGCTCGCACTAACTACGCTTTAGGTAAAGACTTTTCTATATTTGGATTCTTGGGAAAGTGGAGCGATCGCGGCAACACGCCAACTAATGCTCTACTAGTTCAAGGTGCGATCACTTTGACGCTTGTTTTCCTTGGTGCTTTGGTGCATGAAGGGCGTGAAGGCTTTGAGACAATGGCTGCATACACCTCCCCCGTGTTCTGGTTCTTCTTTCTATTATCAGGGGTAGCACTATTTGTACTGCGGCGAAAGGAACCAAATATACCCCGTCCATTTTCTGTCCCTGGTTATCCTTTGACACCGTTGATTTTTTGCCTGATATGTGCGTATATGTTGCAATCTAGCCTGACATACGCCACTAGCATTTCATACAGCATTGGTGCAATTATCGGCGTAGCAGTGTTGTTAGTCGGCATACCTTTGTTGTTCCTCATTCGTCGTCAGCAATCGTCAGCAAGATAAATAAACTCAAAAGGAGATAAATGCTATGCGATTACAGCGAATACTTACTTTATTAATTGCTAGTACTAGTGTTGCTAGTATTGCGATCGTGCCTTTACTGCAACAAAGCAAACTTCACGCTCAAGTTAAACCTTCCACAGGACAAACTTTACCAGAAGTTACGCCAACACCAGCAGTTACTCCTACACCAGGAATTACTCCTACACCAGAAGCTAGCCCTAATACTCAAACCGAAGAAAGAGAACCTGATGTACCTTACGTTCCCACACCTCAAGAAGTTGTAAATCGAATGCTTGAGCTAGCTAAAGTCAAGAAAGGAGATGTACTATACGACTTGGGCAGTGGTGACGGACGAATTGCAATTACCGCAGCACAGAAATATGGTATACGTGCTGTAGGTATAGATATTAATCCAGAGCGAATTCAGGAAGCTAAAATAAATGCTAAAAAAGCAGGTGTAACAGATCGAGTTGAGTTTCGCCAGCAAGATTTATTTCAAACTAATTTTGGTGAAGCATCAGTAGTAACGCTTTACCTGCTACCTGATATCAATGTCAAATTACGACCCCAGCTATTGAAACAATTGAAACCAGGTACTCGCATTGTCTCCCATGATTTTGACATGGGTGAATGGAAACCTGAGAGAGTGGTACAAGTTAAAGGCCCAAGTCGAGAACACACGCTTTATTACTGGGTTGTACCTAAACAAGCTCCAGCTAATTTACGCTGATCTGTAATGATGAATGATGAATTCATCATTCATCGTTCTTTTTAAATTCAACTTCTAGAAATGGACAATTCTACTAACCTAACTTGGTGTTATCAAACTTTAGAATTAACTGCTGATGCTAGCGAGCAAGAAATTAAGCAGGCTTATAGAAAGCTGGCGCGGAAGTATCATCCCGATCTCAATCCTGGCGATCGCAATGCTGAAGATCGGTTTAAACAAGTTGCTCAAGCCTACCAAACATTGCTAACAGATCTCAAGCAGCGATCGCAAACTGTTAGTACCAAAAGCTACTCTACTCCAAAGCCAACAACTTCTAACCCCACACCTCCACCCGCTGCTACATCAAGTCAGGTACGTTTCCACGTCAAGCATCCATCAAGCGACCCCAACTCTAACCTCTCTGTTGAGGAGAGTTTGCTCAGAGTAAGTAACTTGAACAAAATTTACAATCTGCTGAAGCAGAAAAAGTGGGAGCAAGCGATCGATGTGGGAGAAAAGTTAGAGGCTCAATTTCCCGACGATCCAGATGTGTGTCAATGGCTGGCCATAGCTTATCATCGTTGGGCGCAAAAGCTGATTGATCGCTCTTATTACGAACCAGCCCGAATCTATCTCCAAAAAGCCCTACAAACCGATCCTCGTAACCGCAAACTGTGGTTAGAAATCGATCGCGATTACAAAAGGATGGAACATCAACTCAAGCTGTAATAGTTATTTGAATTCTCAGATAAATTTATAATTAAACTAAAGGATACCTCCAAGGGTAGATGCATGGCTAAACAGGAAGCACGAGCGATCGCGCAGGAGTTCAAAACTCAAGTTTTAATTTTGGGTGGCTTAGTTGCCATATTTTGGGGTTTAGAGATTGTAGATGCCTCATTTCTAAGAGGAACGCTAGATTTATACGGTATTCGTCCGCGCAGTTTAATTGGGTTACGCGGTATTTTGTTCGCCCCGTTTCTACACGGTAGCTTTGCTCACTTAGTTGCAAATACAGCCCCTTTCCTCACGCTTGGCTGGTTAGTCATGTTGCGCGAGATGAGTGACTTTTTTGTAGTTACTATGATCACAATGCTTGTTAGTGGTATTGGTGTCTGGCTGACTGCTCCAGCCTACTCAATTCACATAGGAGCAAGTGGACTTATATTCGGTTACTTTGGATTCTTGCTGCTACGCGGCTACTTTGAGCGTAGCTTTGCCGCTATCTTATTTTCCTTAATTGTCGGCTTGCTTTATGGTGGAATAATTTGGGGAGTATTGCCTTTGCAGTATGGTATCTCCTGGCAAGGGCATTTATTCGGATTTATTGGTGGTGCGATCGCAGCACGCTTGTTAGCACGAGCAAAGCGGCGATATTCTTAATCATAGTGATGTTTAAATCGGCGCAAATACACCTCACGTCGCCAAATATAGTAGCTACAGTAGCCCGGCATTGCCCACCGAAACCAATACGGTTCAGTTAAGTCAACAAGGGGCTAAATTGAGTTTTGTGCTATCTGGCGAAATGAATCCTAATATGCGGTTTGACAAACAGCCATACATTTAAGTCGTAGGGATACTCCTTCTGATTGAAAGGGTCTTCAGGGAAGTTTAGATAGGAAAAGCTGCTGGCAGCAGGGATGCAATGACGAAATTCTAGAAATTCAGACTTCAATTCCTTGATATAACGAACTTCACCTCGGACAAACAAAGCCATTTCGATTACAGCAACTTCGACTTGCTCTCGGAATACAGCAAGCTGCACTACGCTCTCATATTGCCAAACAGTCAATTGCAATATAAGACCATCTTTTTTGATTTCAAAAACATGGCTGACCGAATCATCCTCAACAGTAGGGAGTATTTCCAGGCATTCTATGAATTCAGTTTCATCCCACTTGAGTTGTGGCATCAACTAACTCCTAAGCCAATACAAGAAGTCTATTCTTGATCTGGGATGCACGGATTGCTATAAAACATTGAGGATACAGAGCATCTTTATTCACAAGTTACCAGGCGCTTAGCCTGTAACGAAAAAGACTTACAAAGAATCGTTTTTACAGCGAAACTAGTTTTGGTTGAAGTTGTCTAACGGCTTAACCAACTCCAAAGAAGGAGTTAAATTTGGTTGTGCTGATGTTTCTGGCTGAGAAACTGCTTCATTTGGCTCAATAATCTCAGGTAAAGTCGGAGGTAAGTTAGGAGATGGGCTTACTTGAGGACGACGCAAGCGACTAAAATATCCCCCCAATTTTTCTTTTACTGGTACTGAAACTTTCGCCTCTGGTTTAACCAGTGGTGCTGGTTCAACTGGTGTAATTTCTTCCTCTGGCGTTTCCATTGACTGCGGTTCCGGTGAAATCTCTGGAGGAACTACACCAGATGCTGTAGTTAATTCAGGTTCAGGCGACTCTATCACTTTTGGAATCGGTGATGGTTGAACTGATGGACGACTGAAACGATTAAAAAATCCTTTGGGTTTTTGGTTTTCAGTTGTGTTTGGCTCTGACTCTGATGTTGCAGTTGAATTTTGAGGTTCAATTTCCGGGGAAGCTGGTTGTTGTTCTGTTGGTTGAGCTGCTGGGGCTGTTTCTTCTAGCTCAGAACTAGTATCAGGCGTAAGCCTAGGGCTAGGTGTGAGAGTAGGAACTGGTGAAGGAGTTGGGGATGTGGGCTGTGTTTCTGTAACTTTAGCCGTGTAGTTTGGTTCAACAATGCCACGAGCCGCATCTGCTGAAAGTTCACCCTTAGTAAGCTTCGATAATGTATCTTTTGCTTTTGGTTCGTAGCTGATAACTCGTACTGTGTTATTAAACACATTTTTAACTGGGTTTCCCTGTTCGTCCAGAAATTCCAGTTGTACCCAGTTCTTACCTGGTTTAAAACCTTTGAGATACATTGGTTCCCAGCGATCTATAACAAAACTACTACCATTGATTGTGCAGCGAATGCGCCAATCAGCAATTTCATCTTTGGTATCTTCTTGAGCAACCAGATGTAGGGGAGCGTTGGTAAGGTAAAAGTCTAATAAAATCGGTTCTGCCCCATAGTTACCTTTGGGACGACTATAAGTTAGCAGTGGCTGGGTTGAATCGGGGTTATTGTCGTCAGTTTTAGTGAAGATGTGAAATGTCGTTTGGGCATAAGCGCTCTCGTTCTTAAAGCTTTCATGCCAAGGACGAGAAGCAAAGATTCTTAGGGTGTGGGTTCCGGGAGATAAGTCTGGTAAAACCAAAGGCTGGTTGAGATCGTAAACAGCTATGTATGGCTGATTATCTAAAATTACGTGCAGGTGCGGCCCCATATCCAATTCTGAGTTTTTGAAGATGGGTAAGTCTTGGACTTGGAAACGTGCTGTAACTGTATCGTCTTGGAAAACTTCATCGGGTTGAGGACTCAAGATTTTTACCTGTGGCTGGTAAGCTTCCAAAACTTGACGCAATTGTTGAATAACTTCTGGTGGCGATACTTCTGAAATGTTTCCCGCCAGCCCAGCCCTACTAGTGCTGGGCTGGGCTGGAGTAGCAGCAGGTAAACCGTTATTCAAATCAGCTGTGCCGCCACAGCTAACAAGATTCAAAACCAACACCCCTGCCATTAAACAGACAAGGCAAGCTTTAGCCATCTTTTGCAGCTTATTTATACCAAACACCCAGATTTACTCCTCACTAAATATCTGCAGCCACCGTCCATCTCAATCTTAGAAGCTGCTGACTCGTGCCGCAGCAATAGCACATTAGCCTATTTGATAGCAATAAAAAAGCCTAATTATTTATACTGTAAAAATCATCATCATTTTATAAATATTGCGAATTGTTTAGTTATGTAAATTAAATAAATAAACGCTTGACTTTTCCACCAAAAATTCAAATACAAACACCAGAATCTGCTTACTATCTAGCGATTTTGAATTATTGTAAACAAACTCGTAATACCTATACAAACAAGACTCTATAATTCATCAGAAAGCAGTTTCCACAAGCGGTCTTCATCGCCCACTTTAGGAATCTTCTGAAGTAGGTATATTGGCTGACAACAGCCAGAAGACAGCTGGTGGTGTTCACCACTACTGGTTCCTTGTCAAGAGAGGAGAGTCTAAATGACGATTAGTCCTCCGGAGCGAGAGGAGAAAAAGGCAAGGGTTGTAGTTGATCGTGACCCAGTACCCACTACATTCGAGTTGTGGGGTAAACCGGGACACTTTGACCGCACCTTAGCTAGAGGACCAAAAACCACTACCTGGATTTGGAACCTACACGCTCTTGCCCATGATTTTGATAGTCATACGAGTGACTTAGAAGATGTTTCCCGCAAAGTTTTTGCCGCTCACTTTGGTCAATTAGCGGTGATATTTGTGTGGTTGAGCGGGATGTTTTTTCATGGCGCTCGCTTTTCAAACTACGAAGCTTGGCTGACCGATCCGATAGGCATTAAGCCTAGTGCGCAAGTCGTTTGGCCGATTGTTGGTCAAGACATATTGAATGGCGATGTAGGCGGTGGCTTTCACGGCATTCAAATTACATCCGGTTTTTTCCAAATTTGGCGAGCCGCTGGCATTACTAATACATTCCAGCTTTACTGCACTGCAATTGGCGGTTTGGTAGCAGCAGCATTGATGCTATTCGCTGGCTGGTTCCACTATCACAAGCGCGCTCCTAAGCTGGAGTGGTTCCAGAATGTGGAATCCATGCTGAACCACCACTTAGCTGGATTACTCGGTCTAGGATGCTTATCTTGGGCTGGACACCAGATTCACGTTGCTCTGCCAATTAATAAACTACTTGACGCTGGAGTAGCTCCCGGAGATATTCCTCTGCCCCAAGAGTTCATCTTGAACAGTAGCTTGATGGCAGAACTGTATCCCAGCTTCTCCCAAGGTTTAACACCATTCTGGACTTTGAACTGGGGTCAGTATGCTGACTTCCTTACCTTCAAGGGTGGACTAAACCCAGTTACTGGTGGTTTGTGGTTGACAGATACAGCGCACCACCACCTAGCACTGGCTGTGCTGTTCATCGTCGCTGGGCATCAGTACCGCACAAATTGGGGTATTGGTCACAGCATCAAAGAAATTTTAGAAAACCATAAAGGTCCTTTCACCGGAGAAGGTCACAAAGGTCTTTATGAGAACCTGACCACTTCCTGGCACGCTCAGTTGGCAGTTAACCTAGCTATGGTGGGTTCTCTTAGCATCCTCGTAGCACACCATATGTACGCGATGCCTCCGTATCCGTACTTGGGGACTGACTATGCCACTGCGCTTTCGATCTTTACCCACCATATGTGGGTTGGCGG
>DATNQH010000318.1:0-3703 GCA_036704105.1 Leptolyngbyaceae cyanobacterium
GTAATTTTATCGCGATCGGCACCAGCTTGGCACAGTTGAGCGATTACCTGACGACCCAGGAACCCTGCACCGCCAGTAACAAGAATGCGCTTATTTTGTAAATCTAAGGCGGTCATGACATCCTCACAGGTGTTATTCTAAGATAGAAAACTAAGCAATTCTTGACGAATTGTGGCTAGCTCGTCGTTCGCATGAACGCCATTGCCATTGGGTGAAGTTTGACCTAGTGCTTTCAAATCGGCTTCCACCATCAACCCTACTAGTTCCTCAAATGTAACTGAAGGTTTCCAGCCCAGTTTCTGCTGCGCTTTGGTAGAGTCACCGATTAACAATTCCACTTCAGCGGGTCTGAGATAGCGATCGTCAAACTCCACATAATCTTGCCAATTGAGATTGACATAGCCAAAAGCTAAGTTAAGAAACTCCTTAACTGAGTGAGTTTCACCTGTAGCAATCACATAGTCATCCGGCTGTTCTTGCTGTAACATCAGCCACATTGCTTTAACGTAATCTTTGGCGTACCCCCAGTCCCGCTTGGCATCCAGATTACCCATGTAGATATTTTTCTGCTTACCAGCAACGATCCGGGCAACTGCTCTTGTAATCTTGCGGGTGACGAAGGTTTCTCCTCGACGCGGGCTTTCGTGGTTAAAAAGTATGCCATTGCAGGCAAATAAATTATATGATTCGCGGTAATTTACCGTTTGCCAATGCGCATAAACTTTGGCACAAGCATAAGGACTGCGGGGATAAAATGGCGTTGTCTCTTTTTGTGGTACTTCCTGGACTAGACCATACATCTCTGAAGAACCAGCTTGGTAGAACCGCACTTCAATCCCAGTCCGCTGCTGGTAATCTCTTATCGCTTCCAACAGGCGCAGCGTTCCCATTCCGACGGAATCTACTGTGTATTCTGGTGAGTCAAAACTTACCCGTACATGAGATTGAGAACCTAGGTTATAAATTTCTGTAGGTTTTACTTCTTCTAAAATCCGGCGGAGCGTAGTGCCATCGGTTAAGTCTCCATAGTGCAGAAACAACCGTACTCCGGTTTTGTGCGGGTCTTCATAAATATGGTCAATCCGATCTGTGTTGAATGTGGAAGTACGGCGGATAATACCATGTACTTCATAGCCTTGAGTCAGCAAAAACTCACTCAAGTAAGAACCGTCTTGACCTGTAATCCCTGTAATTAAAGCCCGCTTATTTTGTATCATATCTTACCGATTCCTAAACTGCATGAAAAAATAGTGCCGCGAACAACTGCTACAACTTAAGCAACTAACTACTAATTCGCCTACGTAGAAATTACTTAAGTTTTTTCAACTTCAGTTTCTACTACATCTTTATTTGCTGGTATTTAGCAAATTTCACTTTACGTTAACTTAAGAGCTATCCACAATTATTAAGTTATTGTTGAGCATTTGCAAAGATTTCGTATAATTAGTGTTAATCTAAAATTAGGATGAATTTGATCAATTCTGTAGTTTAAATAACTGCATTAATAATATTTCCAATATTTATAACTCAATAATGTATCAAGTTACACGGCTTTAAAAGTAAAAAGGGGCATTTAATGCCCCCGGCAGAAGTTTGTTGCTTTTACTTGTCAATAAGCTCCATTGTTTTTAGGTATAATCACGACAAAGATTGTTTTCAAAATCACCCAAAAATCCAACCGAATGTTGTGAGAGTTAGCATAGTATAGGTCTATTTGGACTCGGCGAGAATAGGGAATATCATTACGCCCTGAAACTTGCCATAACCCTGTAATTCCAGGCTTTATGGTCAATATTTTCTCCATGTGACGACCGTATCTGGGTAACTCTTCAGCTACTAGAGGTCGGGGGCCTACAACACTCATGTCTCCTTTCAAAACGTTCCAGAACTGGGGAAATTCATCGAGGCTAGTCAAGCGTAAAAAGTAACCAATTTTAGTAATTCTTGGGTCTTTTTTCAACTTAAAGTTATCCTCAAATTCTTGCCTTAAGCCGGGAGATTTTGCCATTAGTTCTAATAATATTTCATCGGCATTGACCACCATTGTGCGGAATTTAATACAATTAAAGGGTTTGTAGTTTTTCCCTATGCGTTTCTGGATATAAAAAATTGGACCAGGAGAACTCAACGCAATTAAAAAACCCAGAAGCAGGTAAATCGGGGAAAACAAAATCAAAACCAACAGTGAAAATCCAATGTCGAACAATCGTTTGGCAAACTCTCTGTCAAGATGAGCAAGCGACAAACCTTTCGGCCTGCGTCTGGGTTTAAAAGGATCTCGATCGCGTTTAAAGAAAGCTAGCGATCGCTTGCCAGAGAGGAGTGAGCTTTGAGCAGTCATCATACTCCTTAACAATCCACACCACACAACCACACATAGTCCCAATCTTAAAGCCAGAAGACCCTCTTCTTGAGGCAATTTAATTCAAGCGGTGATAAAACCAACAATGAATTAAAAGCTTATAGGTAGCGAAGGCAACTCCTGACAGGAGCGTTCTAAAAAATTTAGAAATCTCTCTTCAAAAATTGTAGGGGCAAATCGAGCAGCCTGGGAGCGTATGCATTCAGAATTGAAAGCCTCGCTAGCCGCTTCAAACTTTTCTGTTGCTGCTACTATTGCTTCTACGGTTTGCTCTGTAAAAAATATACCTGTAGCACTGTCTGGATATTGACGCAAATCCCTCACCGTTTCTTTAGCTCCCCCAGCACTAAAGGCAATTACTGGTGTACCGCAAGCTTGCGCCTCGACTATGGCAATGCCAAAATCTTCTAGTGCTGCATAAACAAATGCTTTTGCCTCAGCCATATACTTCTCCACCACATCATTTGGTTGCGCTCCCAGCACCTGTATATGCGGTTGCGCTAATTTGCGAATCTTTGATAGTTCTGGTCCTGTACCAATCACTACCAAAGGTTTTTTGAGTTGATTGAAAGCTCGGACAATCAAAGATACTTGTTTATAGCTGACTAAGCGCGATACTGTAACATAAAAATCTTGTTTAGACGAGAGAAAAGGAAATCGCTCAACATTAACTGGCGGGTAAATAACTGTAGCTTCTCGACGGTAGCAACGCCAGATGCGGCGCGCTGTGTGTTGGGAGTTAGCAATGAAGTGGTCGACACGATTAGCCGTGAGTACATCCCACTGTCGCAGCCGATGGAGTAAATACCTGGTCAAAATCCCTGGCAAACCTTGCCCCATGCTGCTACTACTAAGATAATCAAATGTCATATCCCAGGCATAGCGCATAGGACTATGACAGTAGCAGATGTGCAGCTGCTGGGGACTAGTGAGGACTCCTTTAGCAACAGTGTGCGAAGAAGAGATAATTACATCGTATGCCCGCAAATCTAACTGTTCAATTGCTAAGGGCAAAAAAGGCAAATACTTTTGTACCCCAGAGCTAGCTTGGGGAAAGTGTTGCAGAAATGTCGTACCAATCTTGCGTCCGAATAAATAACTTCCAGGATTGGTAGATTCAAAGTCGATCAAGGCATAGATATCGGCATCGATTGACTTAAGAATTTCCTGCACTACAAGTTCTGAACCGCCGGTGGCGAGGGGTGTTAACCACTCATGAACAAGAGCATACTTCAAAGACACAGTTCGCTTAAGTTGATATTTTGAAATTATCTTGAATTAATAGCATTTCTTTAAAGGATTTTTTACTTTAATAAGTGAGTGGCGGGTCGCTTCGCTCCA
>DATNQH010000319.1:0-17851 GCA_036704105.1 Leptolyngbyaceae cyanobacterium
CTCTAGCTTGAAACAGTCTTTGAGCAAACCACAACCGATCGCCTATCAGAATAATAGGAAAGCGAACGGTACGATCGCTAAGTTAGTTAAGAATAGTTGCAAAGAAATGCATTTACCCGTTACACATCTGCAATCAGCCTTGCTTTCCTAAGAAAGAATTGAAGTACAGTTTCTTCTCTAGAGATAATATCGGCTGTACCTTCCATTCCCAATTGGATCGCGCAAGAGCGATCGCCTCTACCTAAAGTAAGGTTTTCTGGCTCAATTGTTACCTGGTAGAAGGAAGCAACAGCCGCCTTTTGGCTTGCAACTGTTGTTTCAGTAGTATTTGCACCATTTGCCCCTGGAGTAATTGCATCTGGGGAAATCGCCTTAACCTTACCTTTGAGAGTGCCGTAATCTGGATAAGGACAAGCAGAAACGCGCATTTGTACGTTTTGACCTTCTTTCAACTTGTTTTTATCCTGTAGTCCCACTGCTGCCTTTATAACTATAGGTGCATTACTTGGGACAATTTCGGCGATTTCTTCGCCAGCGCTGACTGTTTGACTCTTGTTACGCAGTTTTAGCATAGATATTATACCATCTGCTGTAGCAGTAATAACAGTGCGATTCAGTTCAATATTTACTTGTTTGAGTTCGCGGCTATCCCCGTCTAGCTGTTTCTGCATTTCAATCCATTGCCCAATCAAAGCATCCCGTTCTTTATTTAATGTGGCAATGCTGGCTTTTCCCGTCGCTTTTTCTTGAGCAATGCGTGAAGTTGCGATCGCAACTTCTGCATGACTGGGATTGAGAACAGCTAATGCGCGCTGCAATTTAGCTTTGGCAGCCTCAACTGCTTGTTCTTGCTGGCGAACAGCTAGTTGTGCTTCCTCAAATTGATCTTGAGACAAAGCTCCTTGTTTGGCTACACCCTCATAACGGTTGCGCTTTGTCTGAGCTGCTTTTAAACTGGCGATCGCAGCTTTTACATTCGCCTGTGCTTCCTCGACATCAGTAGCGGTAGTAATTTGCTTGTCTCGATAGTCCCGACTGCGACCGCTTAATTCAGCTTCAGCCGCAGCAACTACGCGATCAATGCGATCGGTTTCGGCTAAAATTTGGCGATTAAGGGCATTAATCTGACCGTTGATTTGAACGAGTTGTAACTGATCTTGCTGTATGCTATTTTGCAGTTGGCTTTTTTTGGTTTGCAAGCGGGAATCGTCAATTGTCGCGATCGCATCTCCGGTTTTAACTGCTTGATTCTCTTTGACAGAGATACTCATAATCGAACCTTCGGTTGCAGCGTTAACAATCCGCAACTCACCAGTCGGTCGGACATTCGCCTCTGCTTTGACCGTCACCTTATATTTGACAAAGGAGGCAAGAGCGATCGCTATTCCCATCGCACTGAGCATAACCAGTCCGCCTAAAATAGTCCAACGACCGAGTGGTGGAAGAAACTCGTTGTCTTGAACTTGAGGTAGATAGTCTGAATTGGAGTGACTAATCATGAGAGTAGGGGTGAGGGGTGAGGGGTAACAGCTAATTGCTAATTGCTTACTAAAAACAGCTAATTGCTTACTGGTAATGGGTAATGGGTGTTACCAACCACCAGTACAGACGTAGCACTGCTACGTCTCTACCTACTACCACTAACAACCAAACCATTTGTTGATGGGAGAAAATCGTCTAGGAAGTCCAAGTGTTCGCCAGCCGTGTGACGCAGAGTTTCTCTTGTGCCTTGAATTTTCAAACGCCCTTCTTCTAGCAGTACAATCCAGTCAGCCCGTTGGATAACTTTCGGACGGTGGCTGATCGTAATTGTGGTTTTGCCCTGTCTATGGTACAATACTCTATCTAACACTTCGGCTTCACTGACTGGATCGAGAGCGCCAGTAGATTCATCTAAAATAAGTATGGGTGGATCGGTGACAATAGCTCTAGCAATCGCTAGTCTCTGTTTTTGTCCACCAGACAAATTCGCGCCAAATTCTCCCAAAACGGTTTGATATTTGTCGGGTAATTTACTAATAAACTCATCTGCACCAGCGATTTGACAAGCCTTGACAATTTGTTCAAAACTAATATGAGGATAGCTAAAGCGGAAGTTATCAGTGATAGAGCGACTCCAAAAGTGGGGTTCTTGCGGGACTAATACCACTTGTTGGCGCAGACATTCTACCGAGAGGTCTTGCTGATTATATATGCCATAGCGGATATTACCAGACTGCACAACATATAAACCAGCAATCAGTTTGGCAAGGGTACTTTTACCACAACCAGATTTACCAATCAAAGCAATGACTTTACCGCCAGGAATATTCAGGGAAAAATCTTGTAGCAAGTCAACTCTACCTGCATGATGGAAATTGAGATTGGTGCAGATAATATCTGTATTATCAGGAATTTCTGCCCAAGGCTTTTTCTCGTCTTTTTCATCTTCTGGGGTAGCATCAATCACTTCCGTCAGACGTTGAATCACAATTTGGGCAGTGATAAACTCATCAACTAAGCCGATGACTGCACCCAAAAAGCCAAGAAAGTTACCACTCATACCGCTAAACGCTAGCAGTTGACCAATGCTTAGAGTGCGATTAATTACCAAGTACGAGCCTATCCAAAGTAAAGCAATACTAGTAAAAGTAGAGAGAATACCAGTAATTGTGCTACTGTAAAGCCCTAATTTCATCGTACTCCAGCCCAGATTAGCAAGGCGACCAAAATTAGTTTGATATTCTTGCCAAGCTTGCTCGGTGGCTTGGGTAGTCTTTAGCACCTGGACACCGCGAAATGTTTCTACCAAAAAGCCTTGGTTTTCTGTACCCAAAACGATCGCATTACGAGTTTTTTGGCGCAAGGCTGGGAGAAACAGCAGGTTAACGAGAGTGACAACGATAAACGCAGCGATGGAAGCCAAAGTCAGCCCCCAGCTGTAGAACAGCATAAAGCCCAAGGAAACCAAGGCGATAAAAAATTGGCTGGGTAAACCCAGAACAATTTCAGTAACTAGCTCATTGATGTGATCCACATCGGCAATGCGGCTGACGACTTCTCCGCTGCGTCGTCCTTCAAAGTAAGATAAAGGTAAGTGCAGAAGTTTTCGCCCGTATTCGAGAATCAGCCCTAATTGTAATCGTTGACCAAAGTGACCGATTAGGTGAGCCTGAACTAAACTGATCGCACTGCTAAATAGGTTCATAGCAATTACACCAATTGCCACAACGGTCAACAACTGGGTATCTCCTCTCACCAACACGTCATCGGTGAGAAGTTGCATCATCAAGGGAGAGGCGAGGGATAAAAGACCGATCGCAATGTTAATTGCGATCGCCTGAGCTAAAATAGCTCGGTAGGGCAAAACCCTTTTGAGATAACCTCCAAAACCGCCAACTTTATCATCTTGTTGTTCGTAAAAGCGGCTGTCATCTGGTGTTAGTAGCAGCATGATACCATTACCCCAACCCTGAGTTAACTCCTCACGGCTAAGGTAACGAATGCCGACACCAGGATCGGCAATTACATATTTTTTCCCTTTTTGCCCATATAAAACTACCCAGTGATAGCCTTTCCAGTGAATAATTGCAGGTAAGGGAGCTTTATGCAATGAGTCCAGTATTTGAGGGGAGGCTTTTACCTGGCGGGCATTGAATCCTAGAGCTTCTGCACCCCGCCTCATCCCCAACAGGGAAGTTCCCCGCGACCCCGTACCAACTGCTGACCGTGCGCGACCAATGGCAACGGTGCGTCTGTAGTGTTTAGCAATAGTGGCAAGGCAAGCAGCCCCACAGTCTTCTTCACTATGTTGCAGGATGGTTTGATATTTCATTGTACAGTAATTGTGTAAGGAAGAGTTGAGGCTATTAGCCCCAACTCCAGTCAGTGTTTAGCTTATGAGATCTAACTTTTTTCAAACTTAGACAAACCTAATCAAAGTCTGAAACTAGAGTGAACTCTGGTGAGTAATAAAGTACTAATCGTAGACCTTTAAACTACCCACAATTCTCTTACCATCCTTTTGATCGTCAAACCTAAGACGAAGAGTATCTCCTGTACCTAGACCAGACCATACAATGTTTTTACTACCATTGATGGGAGCAGTAGTGGATCTGATGTCTTGATATCTTCCTCCTGTGAGCCGCTGCAGTGTAACATTATATGAAGTATTAGAAGGATTACTTGCACCAGTGCCTCGCGTACTAAGATCAGCCTCAATCTTGCTGCCTACATTATTTTTAAAGGATCTTGAGTACAGCAATGTGTCAAAATCAACAGATGTATTAAGCACCAATGCCCCGCCCTCAACGACTGCTGCTTCTTCGGACGTTAAGTCAGTGAAAAGTTGTTCGTGCTGAAAGTCTTGCATCTTTTTTCTCCGTATAGAGTGTGAGTTGTTTGATGTCATTCCCCAAGGAATGTATTTTTTGTTAGCAAACTGCAAAACCTGTTGTTTTGTGTTGCTACTTCTTACTCGGAGGGTTACGTCTTCGTTTATGCAAGATGTCAGTTCTTGTAATATTTGTTCACAAATTGAACCAGATGCACGGTGGTTGCATTCCAAACATCGCCTGCATCAATTCCTCTTTAGCCTGCCAGTTTCCCAAACACGAGGAACTAACACGCGCGGCGGCAGTTCAACAAATTGCTAATTGATAACTAATAGATGAGAATTCATAAATTATGAATTCCCCATCACCTTATAACTAAAGGATTTGGTGGCGATTTTAGGCGTTTTGCTTTTGTAATTCTTGCTGCAAATACTTAGCCCAATCGACTGCTAAAGGAACTTGTGTGAAGGGAACGCGCACTATTGCATCTGAGTTAGAAAAAATAAATTCTAAAGCGATCGCTCTTCCTTTATTCGGCGGTGTTTCTAATGAAACTACTTTTTCATCCACCACTAAATCAAGCGATCGCACATTTTTCAAGGAAAATGTTTTTAAATCGATTATTCCTTTAGGTGTGGGTTTTCCCCAGGTTAAATCGCTACCCTTTTGAGCTAGCACCGCATATATATCATATTTTGATCGCTCGAACTGCTTCGCCCAGTTCTCATAAGCCTGAACTTTTTGAAACTCATTCCTACCTTGCCATGCTAGCCAAGTAAATATCACTAGCAACGGCAACCATAAAAGTCCCCTTTCCATGTTTCAATACTTGCTTTTTTGTTGAACTATACTGCTTCTCTGTTGAATGTTAACTGTTATGCACGCGATCGCTACTATTTCTGTGGAAAAAATAAAAAGCTGTAAAAAGCTTGCTTTCCACATCTATTTTCTGATAAAGTCGCTTTATAATTAAAATCTTTGTTTAAAAATTTTAAAAGCAAATATCCCTATTATAAAGTAAGTTTACCAGTAACCCACAAAAAAATAAAGCCCTTGTGCCAAAAGCAGTAAGTAGTGAGCGGTATTGCTTTTTAATTACGCACAGGAGCGCGAATTGTTCTGGGAACTGTAAACTATCGTGCAACAACCACTCGAAATCCAGACTAGATGAGTTATTTTGGAGATTAAACTGCCTAGTGGTGCTTGGTGGGTTGCTGATATGAGAAAGCTTCTCTTACTATGTCTGTTTGTAATTGGGTTGAGCTTTGTCCTGTTTAACTTTAAAGGACTGGCAAGCCAAGGTAAATATGAATCAATTGTGCTGGACTTTCGGGAAGATATACCAGCGACTGAAATTGCAGCTAAGGTGAGTGCGATCGCGCAAAACTATAACGTCACGCCTCTACTGAATAGTGAATTTTCCGCTTCAGATCATATATATATTATCAAAGGCGATAAAAATACCCTCAAAAGCTTGAGAAAATCCAAGTTAGCCAAATCTACAGAATACATCGAACCAAATTATATCTACCGCGCATTGGATGTTCCCAACGATCCCGACTATGGGAAGCAGTGGAATCTGCGTAGTATCAACATCGAATCTGCATGGGATGAAACCAAAGGTAGTGGTGTTACAGTTGCAGTCATTGACACTGGCATTAGTCGCGTCCCAGATTTGCAAGATACCAAATTTGTTGAAGGCTATGACTTTGTGAACGATCGCGTCGAAGCTGAAGACGACAACGGACACGGAACTCACGTTGCTGGAACAGTCGCCCAATCCACCAATAACAACTATGGCGTTGCTGGCGTTGCTTACGAAGCTAACCTGATGCCATTGAAAGTATTGGATGACTTCGGCGGTGGAACAATTTCCGATATTGCCGAAGCAATCAAATTTGCTGCTGACAAAGGCGCAGATGTAATTAATATGAGCCTAGGCGGTAGTGGTGAAAGCCAGTTGCTGCAAGAAGCAATTAACTATGCCCACCAAAAAGGTGTTGTCATTGTTGCAGCTGCGGGTAATTCCAACGAAAATTCTGCTGGCTATCCAGCCCGTTATCCTCAAGTAATCAGCGTAGCAGCGATCGATTCGTCTGGGGAAAAAGCCCCCTATTCCAACTTTGGTGCTGGAGTAGATATTTCCGCTCCTGGTGGCAGCGATACTGGTAAGATTTTGCAAGAAACCATCGACCCCGAAACCAGACAACCAATATTTGCTGGTTTTCAAGGTACGAGTATGGCAGCGCCTCACGTTGCAGGAGTCGCTGCTTTAATCAAAGCAGCAGGAGTGACAGAACCAAATGAAATCTTGAGTGTGCTGCAAAAGTCAGCCAGAGTAATTCAAGATGATACCCTCAACCATTATGGTGCTGGACAATTAGACGCAGCTGCTGCTGTTAAACTAGCGATGCGCGGAAAAATCAGTTTCAAAGACTTCTTCCGCTGGCTAAGAGACAACGGCTATCTCAACCCCCGGTTCTGGTTTGATGGCGGTGCAGTAGCGCTTCTGCCCAAGATTGGAATGGTAGTTGGTTCCTATCTTCTCGCTTGGTTTTTGCGGGTTTACTGGCCGTTCAATTGGAGTTGGTCGTTATCGAGTGGTTTAATTGCTGGTAGTTCAGGATTATTTTTCCTCAAGGGATTTTATATCTTCGATTTACCTCAATGGCCGTTCCGATTGTTGGGAAGTTCGATTCCCGAATTGGGGAACGCAATTAACGGCGATAATACAATGAATCCGTTATTTGCCAGCGTCCTAATTCCATTTGTATTAATTGTGTTGCTGCTGGGAAACTCCAGTTGGAAAAAGTTCGCTGTCGGTTCAAGCTTGGGCGTAGCAAGTTGTTTGTTAGTCAGTGCATTTGTCACGCCTGATATTTGGTGGTTAGGACAAGGCGCATTAGCCCGCTTCTTTCTGATTAGCAATGCCCTACTATGTTATGGCATTGCGCATTTAGCCATGAAAGGAGAAGGAAAACCCGTATGAGTAGTATTACCGTCACAGGAACAATCGAACGCCGTGACATCGGCACAGGCGCATGGGCTTTAGTCAGCGACAATGGTACAACCTACCAAATCTACAAAGGCGCTGCAAAAGAATTACTCAAATCGGGACAAAAAGTGAAAGTTCAAGGACAGGTGAAAGAAGATGTCATGACAACAGCAGCCATCGGCCCTGTTTTGGAAGTGAAATCGTTTGAAATTATCAGTGATTAGAAAGGATGAAGGGTAAAGTATGGAGTATGTAGAGACGTAGCACTGCTACGTCTTTCCGGAGAAAGTGTGAAGTATGTACAGACGCGATATATCGCGTCTGTACGATCAAAGTAAGAAATGTGAAGTGTGAAGTATGAAGTGTGACGTTTACCCTTCATCCTTCAGCCTTCATCCTTTATTAAGCACCTCTTGCAGACGAGTGCGAAACTCACCCTTGGGATGTCCGCCTTTCACCTCTCCCAAAATCTTAAAGTCTCCTTCAGGAGAATCACAGACGAGATAGGTGGGCCAGCCCATTTCTGCTTTATCAGGATACTGAGTCAAAAGAATCTTGCGATACTTGCGGTAGGTAGCAGTGTCTTGCATTTTCACATCGATAAACTGCATACCTAGTTCTTCGCTCACTTTTTTGTCATAAAAAGACATTTTATGACAAATGCCGCAATCTTCAGAAGAAAATTTAATTACAGATCGCTCCATCGTTTGCAACCTCTAAAATTTAAAGAAATTTACCAATCCAGCTAAACTAAATTTTAAAACTAGATTATTTCAAAAATTACCTTTATGGCTGACTTACGGAATTTTGAATTGAGAAGAGGCGCTTAGGTTAGAGGCAAAAGCGCAGATAGAGATGCTGTCTGACCAATATTAACTGCTTAGCAATAAAATCTTTGAGTTTGATAGCTGCAAACATTCATTGCTTCTGCACTTGGTGACAATAAGCTGTGATCGCATTTCCGTAATATCGCGCTTAGTTTTGTCTATCTTACCCAAGTGTAACTCAGTGTATTTACTGAAATAGCGGATATCATATTTTTTGTGTTTAGGCAAGAGAAGATGCACGGATAAATTTAAAAAGTTTTATTTTCTCCACTCAAGCACTTCAGAAGATTTACGCTCAACATTATCAAACAATATAGATATTCTGGAGTCGAGCGGACCAATTCTGGTGAGAAATATATATTGCTCCTCCTGGCAAAATGAACTTGTTCGGCTTGGATCAGAAACATACTCAGTGGTGGTGTTATGGCGTGGCTGTCTTAGCCCCAGCGATCGCACTGCTAATCAAGCTGCCGTTAAACTCCGTAATCGAGTATGAAAGTCCTTTTCTGCTATTTTTTGCTGCCACCGTAGTGAGCGCTCGTTATGGTGGCATAAAAGCAGGTGTATTGGCTAGTGTTTTAGCCACTTTAGTCAGCGAATACTTTTTTCTATTGCCAAAGTATTCGTTGTTGCATCACAACTTTGAGCAAAACTTGCAGCTAGGCATTTTCTTGCTGGAGAACATAGCCATCTGTAAGCTAGTCGCGTCACTTTCTTTTACTCAGGGAAGAACCGAACAGAGCAAAACAGAAGCTTTGCAACATCAGGATACCTTACGCCAAACTAAAGAACGCTTCCGCTTGTTAGTCGAGAGTGTCAAAGATTACGCAATTTTCATGCTCGATCCATCCGGACACATTATTAGTTGGAATTTAGGCGCGTCACGCATTCAAGGATATGAAGCCAACGAAATTATTGGGCAACATTTTTCTTGCTTTTACACCCATGAAGACATTGAAAGTGAAAAACCCAAACGAGAATTACAGATAGCAGCAGTTCAAGAGCAATTTGAGGATCGAGGCTGGCGAGTGCGGCGGGATGGCTCGAAGTTTTGGGCTAATGTAGCGATCGCGCCACTAAGAGATGAAACTGGTAATCTCAAAGGATTTTCGCAAGTAGTATGCGATCTTACTGAACGCAAACAAAGTCAGGAGTCGCTACGCCAAAACGAGGAAAGACTCAAGCTAGCCTTGTCAGCCGCGCAGATAGGAACTTGGGACTGGAACATTGTCACCAACTCTGTTATCTGGTCTGAAAACCAGGAACTGCTGTTTGGTCTGACTCCTGGCACTTTTAAAGGCACTTATGAAGCTTTCATCGAGCGCGTTCATCCAGAAGACCGCCAATTATTTACTAAAGTAACCACCCGTGCAATTGAAGAAACAGGGATATGCGATCACGAATTTCGTATTATTTGCCCTGATGGTAATATTCGTTGGCTAGCAGGAAAAGGCAGAATTATTTATGGCGAAACAGGGTCAGCGGTGCGAATGCTGGGGATTAACATCAATATTACTGCCCATAAGCAGGCAGCAGAACAAATCAAAGCATCGCTACGCGAAAAAGAAGTTTTATTAACAGAACTTCACCATCGAGTAAAAAATAATTTACAAATCATTTCCAGTTTCCTGAACTTACAATCTGGATATATTGAAGATGCAAAAACACTTGAAATCTTGAAAGCAGCTGAAAACCGCGTAGTTTCAATGGCACTTGTACACGAACAGTTGTATCTATCTCAAAACTTGGCTCAAGTAGACTCAGCCAGCTATATCAAACATTTAGCATCTAACTTGTTTAGTTCCTACAATATTAATACAGATGCGATAAAATTAAAAATTAATATTGACAAAATTTTACTTAGTGTCAATACTGCTATTACTTGTGGTTTGATTATTAATGAACTAATTTCAAATGCCTTGAAGTATGCATTTCCTGAAGGGCAGTCAGGTGAAATTAAAATTAATTTTCAATCTGCCAGAGGACAAATAATTCTTATTGTTAGTGATAATGGTATTGGCTTACCAGAAAATGTTGATTTGCAAAAAACTGAATCTTTAGGACTGCAAATAGTGCTAGCTTTAACCAACCAATTACAAGGAAAAATTGAGATAGAGCGAAATAATGGCACTGAATTTAGGATGACATTTTCGGAGTAAAGAGTATTAAAAATGATCGATGCAAATATATTGATAGTAGAGGACGAAAATATCGTTGCTAAAGATATAGAGACTAGACTAAAAAAATTTGGTTATCAGGTTTTTGGTTTGGTATCAACAGGAGAAGAAGCCATCAAGAAAGTCACGGAAAAGGCTCCGGATTTAGTTTTGATGGATATTCGATTAAAAGGAAAAATGGATGGGGTGGAAACAGCCCAATTAATTCATCAAAATTTTGATATTCCGGTAATTTTTATAACTGCTAATGCTGACGAGAAGACATTAGAGCGAGCAAAAATAACAGAGCCATTTGGTTATATAATTAAACCTTTTAAAGAAAAAGAACTAAAAACCACGATTGAAATCACTCTGAATAAATATCAAATGGAGAGAAAACTAAAACAGAGTGAACAATGGCTGGCTACCGTACTCAAAAGTATTGGTGATGGGGTAATTACAAGCGACGCTATTGGAACGATAACTTTTATGAATCCGGTAGCTGAAGAGTTGACAGGCTGGAAACAGCAAGATGCTTTTGGTAAAAAAGCAACAGAAATATTCAAGATTACCCATGCAGACACTCATACTTTAATAGAGCATCCGATCTCACAAGCGCTACGGCAAGGTGTAACTGTCGAGCTACCAGAACGAACATTACTGATTTCCAAAAATGGCGTAGAAATACCAATTGATGACAGCGCTGCCCCAATTAAAGACGAGAAAGGAAACATCATGGGTGCAGTATTAGTATTTCGAGACATCACCGAACGACAACGAGCGCAAGCAGTGCAGCAAAAGCAAATTGAGCAAGAGCGACTAGTAGCGCAATTAGAAAAACTCCATGAACTCAAAGACGACTTCTTAAGCACAGTTTCCCACGAATTGCGGACTCCCATAGCCAATATGAAAATGGCTATCCAGATGCTAAAAGCTTCTCCCACTGCTGAAAAAGCTCAGCGGTATTTAGAGATCTTGCAAGCTGAGTGTAACCGTGAAAACGAGCTAATTAACGATCTGCTGGACTTGCAGCGGCTGGAAACAGTATCCTATCCGTTATTGCTAAGTGAAACTTTGAACCTAAAAGAGTGGTTGCCTAATGTAATTGCGCCGTTTCGAGTCCGGACGCAACAAAATCAGCAAATTCTACAAATCAATTTAGCAAACGATCTACCTTTGTTAGTTACAGACCGCGCTAGCGTGGAACGAATCGTCGCCGAACTACTGAACAATGCCTGTAAATACACTCCTGCTGGGGGTGAAATTGTTCTAAGTGTTAGCCACCAGAACTCAGGAGTTAGAACTCAGGAGTCAGAACTCAGGAGTCGGAAGAAAGTAGGAAAATTTGCGGGTTCTGGGGATGCACGGGAAAAACAGCCTCTGGTTCCTTTAACCTTTAGCCACGCGCCACTCACCCCACATTCCTGTACAATTTTCAACATCTCTAATCAAGCAGAAATTTCGGCTGTAGAGTTGCCTCGGATCTTTGAGAAATTCTATCGCGTTGCTAGTGCCGATCGCTGGAAACAAGGTGGTACGGGTTTAGGGTTGGCTCTAGTGCAAAAGTTAGTCGAACATCTACAAGGAACCATCTCTGTTAATAGCAGCGAGGGATGGACTACATTTGTCGTTCAATTACCTCATTGCAATGTTGCCATTGGGTAAACAAACTAAGCAAAATGTTAATTATTTAACTGAGTATATTCAGTAAGGTGGGCAATGCCCAAGGTGGGCAATGCCCACCCTACATTCGTCGTTATTCAATTACTTAAACATTTATTATTTAACTGAGTATATTCAGTAAGGTGGGCAATGCCCACCCTACATTTTTCGTCGTTCAATTACTTCATTGCAATGTAGCCATTGGCTAATGAAACCAAGCTAAGTGTTAATTATTTAACGCAGTATATTCAAGGCGGCATTCCCCAGCCTACAGTTACTATATGCCTGTTTCTCAGAATTTACATAGATGCCAGGATTCTTCCGATTCGGAAGTAGTGTAAGATTTAAAGCCCAAAAATTCCGTATTTTCAAGGTTATTATTTACCTGATCGCGGGGGTATCACTAATAAAGATCGAACTCAAAATAGCCCAATCCTGCTAGCTTGAGTCTAAGATTCATAATTATTCAGAATAATTAGCCCAGAAGGTCATGCGTTCTGCAATGACCTAGAATTTCTATATTTCTTAGTAAAACGGGGAATTAACGAATGAGAGCAGATTAGATTAAATTTTGAGACATTGCTGGAAGTTGCAGCACTCAAAGGTGTAGATATTCAGCAGTAAAACCGAGCGCCACTAAATCAATGTGTGAGAACTCAATCATGGACTACAACAGCACAAGCAACGGACAATTGATCGACTTTTTGCAGGAGCAACTAGCACTTCCGCCTTTAGCGATCGCTATGGCTATACGTTTAAAAGAGCAAAATCCTGGACCTTTACCGATGATTCTCTGGCAATATGGATTAATTTCCCTAGATCAGCTCAATCAGATTTTTGATTGGTTGGCAAGTTAAATTAAGTTAAGACTATGCAACTGAGCAATACCAAGCAATCGAAGCAATATTTTATTAACAAGCCAGGTTCAATCTTGTTCCCAGAATCAACCTGGGAACAAGAATAGAACTAATCAAACGCTTTTCTTGCTTAAATTTGCATAAGCTGCCAAAATCAGCCTTTCTGTTTCCTCCCAATCAATACATTGATCTGTTACAGAAACGCCATATTTTAATTCTTCTAGATTACTTGGAAGCGGTTGGTTTCCTCCAGATAAATGAGATTCCAACATCATCCCCACTATAGATTTATTACCCTCTAATATTTGTTGAATTGAATTTTCAAACGCAACAGCTTGTAGTTTGTAATTCTTATTAGAATTGCCATGACTACAATCTATAACTATTCTCGGCGGTAGATTTGCTTGTCTCAGCTTATCTTCTACTAACTTGACATTTTCAGGATCGAAGTTAGGTTTACCACTACCACCTCGTAAAATAACATGACCGTAAGCATTACCTTTGGTTTTGAAAATACTTACTCTTCCTTGTTGGTCAATTCCTAGAAAATGATGTGTTGTACTAGCTGAGTGCAACGCATTTAAAGCCACTTGAATACCGCCATCCGTGCCATTTTTAAAACCCACAGGCATAGACAGCCCGCTTGCCATTTCTCGGTGAGTTTGAGATTCAGTCGTTCTGGCTCCGATCGCTGACCATGAAATTAGTTCGCTAATATACTGCGGTATTATTGGATCGAGTGCTTCTGTTGCAGTAGGTAAGCCCATTTCAGCCATTTTTAGTAATAGGCTACGTGCTATTATTAGACCCTTTTCTATCTGGAAAGAATCATCCATATCGGGATCGTTAATCAATCCTTTCCATCCCACAGTCGTTCTGGGCTTTTCAAAGTAAACCCGCATTATCAGTAGCAGTTTATCTTTAACTTTGTCAGCCAAAATTTTAAGTCTTTGCGCGTATTCTTCAGCCGCTTTGACATCATGAATGGAACAAGGACCGACCACTACAAATTTTCTGTCATCTAATCCATCTAGGATGTTTTCTATATTTTTTCTAGAGCGCCAAACAGTCTTTTCTGCTATTTCTGTTAAAGGTATTTTTGCTTTTAGTTCATCAGGAGTGATTAAAATATGCGAATTTTCTATATCTATATGAATGTTAGTTATATTATCGTGCGTGCCCATGATGTAGATATCCTACTATTGTGTGCTTAAAGTGAGAAACGAATAGTAAAAACTCTACAATCTTAGATCAAAAATCTCTGGCATTGGTTAAACTTAGAGCAAAGATATGTGGTATTGGTTAAATTATCGAAAAAAACTACAAAGAAGTTGCAGCCATTCTTGCTAAACCAGGAAAAGAGCGATATCGCACGTTCTGCTTCGCTTGGCTTAGCGCCGAATTTCAAACCCTTGCATACCTTCCGGTGCTTCGTACTCAACTGCCACATTTTCGACTACAGCAGGGGAGTTTCCCTGGCGACACCATGCAATCATCTCCTCAATCACTTGTTTGGTTCCTTCAAATACTGCTTCCACTTGTCCATCCGGAAGATTGCGCACCCAACCACTAAGTTCCAAATTGTTGGCTACTTCCTCTGTTGACATTCGATAGCCAACTCCTTGGACTTTTCCAGAAACAAAAACATGGGCGCGAATTTGCTTTTGTGCAGGTGACGATCGCATCAACTTCTCTTTCCGTCCGTTTTTGGGGTTAAAGTCTTGCATTTGACCATTTTAAATAGAAATGGCGTTAACTATCGAGCTAACGCCAATCAACAAATTATCTTGTCTAAGCTAAACAAGATAAATGATTGAAGTTTATTCTTCTATACCCTAGTTGCGATCGCGGTATCGATACTCTTAATCATCGTCATCATCATCATCGCGATCACGGTATCTACGGTCATCATCGTCATCATCATCACGCTTGCGATACCTGCGATCGTCATCATCGTCATCATCACGCTTGCGATACCTGCGATCGTCATCATCGTCATCATCACGCTTGCGATACCTGCGATCGTCATCATCATCACGATCACGGTATCTACGGTCATCATCGTCATCATCATCACGCTTGCGATACCTGCGATCGTCATCATCATTGCGATCTCTGTAATTGCGATCGTCATCATCACGACGGCGGCGTTCTTTCGATATCCCAGGGATATTGTTAAACAAATCGCCTATTCCCATAATCTTCCTCCAGATAGCTTAGGAAAAATGTGCTTTATTAAAAACGATGGATAATTTGATTATTTTGTCATATAAATTTTGACTATATCTCTTTCGGTGGTTATACAAACAATCAACAAATCGAATGATTTTGTGATTTAACCGGATCTCAAATACTGCTAAATTTGAACTAATAACAGTTCGAGAGCCACAAGTTGTTTTGGAGGTGACAAAACTTTGATATTGAGTCCCAAACCTAATATTTACACTTAGGCGTAGACTTTCTATAAATCAAGGACAATAAAGATAAATTACAATATTGAAATTACAGTTGATGATGTTTTCAGCTTGGAGTTAAAACCATCAATAAGTGCTATTATGCCTTGTGAATAAATATTTTATTTGTGCTGCTAATAATTACTAGCTATAGACATCAAACTATTATGATAAATGATGCCCAAACTTCCTTTCTCATGCCTAACTTACCACCACTCAATACAGAAACAATCTGGGCTATCCTCAAAGATGAGATAGATGATGCCACAGTCAACCAGCTAGTCTGGCAATGCTTGGGCTATCGCTATGACGAAGAAACTAATTCGTGGAACGCGACAGCTGCAACACTGGAATGGCGCGATGAGTATCCCGAACCACCGGACTTTATTGACAGTCGCCCAGCTACAGTTAAGCTAACTCGTTCAATTCCTCCAGAGAACAAGCAACTGTTGAAAGAACAATTGGGCTTTAAAGGTTATAAAGTAGGTGAATTTGGGCCTCGACAAACTCGCAGAGCAACAGCTGCTAACTGGTTGTTGAGCTATATGAAATCTAATAAATAATGAATGATGAATTGTAGAAACCTTTATTTATAGTTTTATCTCCATCGTTACCAGACTGAGCCTGGTAACGACAGGGAAGACTGTAACCTAAACTAATTTACAAGCTATTAATTAATTCAGGAGTATCGTTAGTGGGTTTGTTCACCTTGGTGCTAACTGGATATAAAGTCATCGCCGTAGATGAATAAGGTTGCAGTAGCTGCTGTAACTGTTCTGGCTGCACAGTTGGATCGAGCCACAGATTGTAGTCTTTCGGGTTAAGAATTACTGGCATTCGCTCGTGAATTTGTTGCAGTAATTCATTTGCTTCTGTGGTTAGAATTGTGCAAGAATTGATTGCTTCACCTTTGGGATCTTGCCAATGTTCCCATAACCCAGCAAAAGCAAAGGGTTGCTGATTCTGCATCCGAAAATAGAATGGCTGTTTTTTACCGTCTTGTCGCCGCCACTCATAAAAGCCATCAGCTATAACTAAACAGCGACGATGGCGAAAAGCAGAACGGAATGAAGGTTTCTCAGCAACGGTTTCTGCTCTAGCATTAATTAACCTCGATCCCATTGTGGCATCTTTTGCCCAAGCGGGAATTAAACCCCAACGCAACAATTGAAATTGACGCTCGTGTGCGGATGTTTGCAAGACTGTTGCTACTGGTTGAGTTGGCGCGATATTGTATCGTCGTTCTAATGTTGGGACTTGGTTAAGCTGGAAGACAGAAGCGATCGCCTCTGCTGATTGACTCAAAGTAAATCTTCCACACATAATTAAGAGAATAATGCTGCGTTTATACGATTACTTACCTTCGGGTAATGGCTACAAAGTGCGGCTCTTGTTAACACAACTTAGTATTCCATTTGAGAGAATAGAGCTTGATATTCTCAAAGGCGAAACCCGTACTTTAGAATTTTTAACTAAAAATCCCAATGGACGTATTCCACTATTGGAACTTGAATCAGGACAATTTTTAGCGCAGTCAAATGCCATCCTTTTCTATTTTAGTGAAGGAACTGAGTTTTTACCCGACGACCGATTTTTACGCGCTCAAATTTTGCAATGGTTATTTTTTGAGCAGTACAGCCACGAGCCTAATATTGCTACTTCCAGATTTTGGATTTCCATTTTAGGTAAAGCGGAGGAATATCGCCACGCACTTGAGCAAAAACGCCAACTTGGCCATGCTGCACTTACAGAGATGGAAAAGCATTTAACTTCTCACACCTTCTTTGTTGATGAGCATTATACCATTGCAGATATTGGCTTATATGCTTACACCCATGTTGCTGATGAAGGTGGTTTTGATTTGATCAATTTTCCCGCTATCCAAGCATGGTTAGAAAGAGTCAAAGCTCAGCCGCGACATATCAAAATTACAGATAATGCGATCGCGTGAATAGGGTGAGCCTGGAAAGAGGAGGTTTAGAGGCTCCGGTGAGGTTGAATATAATACAAAATCAGATGTTTCTATTAGCTAAAAAAGGTAAATTACGAATTACAAGTTATAAATTATAAGCCTTGATTGCTGTCCTTCACCCAAGCAGAGTAAGAACTAATTTGAGACAACAATGCTCCTCCTGGTAGTTCTCCAATTCTCTTTTGTTCAACGCTAATAGAAAAATCTCGGATGATTTGGGAAATCTGATAGATAAAGGCACTAATCCACTCGTGTATCCATTGTAGTTGGATAGCGTCTGCTGTTGAAGTAAAGATGCCAGAGAAGGTAATATTTTAGCAGAGCGATTGACTTGAAAATTCTCTAACAATCAAATTGTGTGCGAGTCGATTTTCATGCATTAAAAGTTAATATAGCACCTAAAAAGCTATTACTAAAAGAATTCAACTGATTTAGAGCAATAACTAAATCTTCAATTTTAACTACTATCAGTTTGAAACCTAAAATCCAAGCAATTTGCCGTTTGATTTCATTTAGCCTTCCATAATCAAAGGGGTTAATACTAATAACATTTTGATGGAGTACAGTTAATTCTTCTAACTGCTGCACTTTGGTATAAATCTCAGTACTATCAGCA
>DATNQH010000320.1:0-18539 GCA_036704105.1 Leptolyngbyaceae cyanobacterium
TTTGCGCTTTTAGTGCTAATAATTCATCATCGACATCGCTACCAGCTTCTAGCTGTGCAAATTGGCTATCTAAATCGTTTCCGGTTAACTCACCTGCTGCTTGGGCCCGTGCTTCTTGCATCAAGACTTTTTCTTCCATCCGCTCGAAGGCTGCCATCGCACTGCTGGTTCCTAAGCGCCCTACTGTGCTTTGCAGTTGTTCTTGAGCCTTAGCAGCAGAAGCGCGCGCCTTGAGCATATCCTTCTTAGTTTTGGCTTCAGAAATTTTACTTTCCAAGGCGACTAAACTACGCTTGAGCGTATCAATTTGACTGACCTGCTGATCCACAGTAGCTTTGAGCGTATTGGCGGTTTCACTGAAAGTTTTTTTACGTTCCAGTGCTTGTCGAGCTAAGTTTTCATCACCTTTTTGCAGAGCCAAACGGGCATTACGATCCCACTTGTTGGCTTCATTTTGGTTTTGATTGTACTGTTGTTCGCTGCGTTTTTGAGAGGCGATCGCCTGAGCAACACCTTGACGCAACTGCACCAAATCTTCCTGCATTTCCAGGATAGCTTGCTCTAGAATTTTCTCCGGGTCTTCTGCCTTACTAACTAAATCGTTTAGGTTAGCTTTGACAACTCTGCCAATGCGATCAAATAATCCCATAACTGTATTTTTCCTTTTCGGGTCTACAAGGTAAGTGTTTGCCGTGCTGCTGTCCCTGCTTCTATTCTTAACATAATGCCTAGAAAGCACGAATTGGTGAAAGGCTGAAGGATAAAGGATGAAGGCTGAAACTTTTCATACTTCATACTTTTCTAATCACTAGTCAGACGAGGTGGTTCTTTGCCCTGCGGGAGTTTTGCTTTCATGGCTGCTAGTTCAGTATCAATATCATCGCTAGCTTCCAAGGCTGCAAACTGCTTTTGCAAATCGTCTGTTCCAAGTTCTGCAATCGCTTCCGATTGAGCTTCTAGTTGTAAAACCTTGTCTTCCATCCGCTCAAAGGCATTTAAGGAACTGCGAGGATCGACGCTACTAAGCATTTCATTTAGTCTTTGAGTAGCCCCAGCTGATCGCGCTCTGGCAATAAACATATCTTTTTTGGTTTTTGCCTCCGCTATTTTGCTTTCTAGCGTCTGCATATCCTTTTTCAGTCTTCCTACCACAGTGTTTTGCTGCTCTATCTGGGCTGTCAGTGCTGTAGCAGTTTCTTGATAGGATTTTCGCTTAGTCAGTGCTTCCCGTGCCAAAGCTTCATTACTTTGTTGCAGGGCGAGTTGGGCGCGACGATACCATTCTTCACCGTTAGACTGTGCTTGATGGGCTTGCCTTTCAGTGCGTTTTTGGGTAGCGATCGCCTGTGCCACAGCCTGCCGCAGTTGCACCAAATTCTCCTGCATATCCATTACCGTTTGTTCCAGAATTTTTTCTGGATCTTCCGCTTGTCCAATTAAAGCGTTGACATTAGCGCGAATCACGCGCAGGATGCGGTCAATAAGTCCCATGACGGCTCTCCATTTTCGCTCTTCGGGCGAGCGTAGGTGTAACAATGCTGCTGGTTTCTCAAACCCATTTCTGGTTTAGCTTAACTAGCTTTGGCAGCAAACTCAGTTGGGATATTAAATTCATGGTATCGTACCTTTCCCCAACCATTGAAAGGCTAAATTATAAATGATGACGTGTGAAGGTTGAAGGATGAAGGCTGAAATTTGTTGAGGTTAACCGTTAACTGTTAACATTTTAACATTTAGCTTCTAGCTTGAGAGCCTTTAACTATTAGCCATTACCCGTTACCCTTTAGCCTGAGAGTCTTTATCCTTCAGCCTTTAGCCTTCATACTTTCCTTTATGTCTTTCCAATCGCTCAAACGCATTTTAGGCTCTATTCAAGAGCAAAGTAGGTGGCAAGAGCAGCCATTTCAACTTGTGTTGAAGTGTTGGGCTGAGGTTGTGGGCGCAGGGGTAGCGGCTCACACTCGTCCGCAGTCAATTCAGCGACAAGTTTTGTGGGTTGCAACTTCTAGCGGTGTTTGGGCGCAGGAACTCTCTTTTGGAAGGCAGCGCATTTTGGCAAAGTTGAACGTACATTTACCTAATCCTTTGCAGGATATTCGCTTTTCAACAGCCCAGTGGCAACGTCCGCAAAATAGTAAGCCCGATCGCGGTGATCCAGTCAAGACAGATTTGAGCTGCAACCATCCGAGTTGGGTTGTGAATTCTCCTAATTCCACTAACAGCAAGAAGGCTAGTTATAACAACGCAAATGACGCTTTTCAGAATTGGGCTAAGTTGATGCAAGCGCGATCGCGTCAATTACCACTTTGTCCTCAATGCCATTGTCCTACACCTGCAGGAGAACTCCAACGCTGGAAAGTTTGTTCTATCTGTGCAGCTAAAAAATGGTAGAAAGTTATGCACTCATGCCTTAGTCATTTCATAGTTAATTATTACTAACGGTAAATTTAAACAAAAATTAATATTTTTTCTCCTAAATTTAGCAGTTAAAAAATTTTAGTTAATAACTAAAGAGACATCTTTCTAAAGATATAGATTAATCCTAAAAAAAGTGATTACAGTAAATATACTGTATTGTTAATTACAGTATATTTACTGTGTCGTATAACTGCCAGATTTGCTCTGTCTTTAGGCTCATTATGTTTTGTTAAAGTCAATAGTGTATATACCTAAACGCTTCTTTTTAGCTTGATCCCCATCTGGTTTAATTCCAGGACGATCACGTAAAAATTGAATTTTTCAACAAGAGTCTAAATAAATTATAAAGTTATTTTTGGGCTGGGGATCGCTCAAACCTGTACCAACTCTTCAGTTGATGCCTCTTAGTCACATTTGACACTTGAGGCAAAATAAAAGTGTAGAGCGATCCCGAAATAGCACTATTATGAAAAGCTTAAACCTTCCAACTTCTGCCTGCCGTTGTTGTCGGTATTACCAGCCAGAGGGAAGGCGTGGTGGATTGTGTCAAACACTTGGAGCGCCAGTTCAGGGTAGCTGGAAAGCCTGCCAATTAGCGATCCCAGCCTTTGCTCCTGCTTGGGAAGGTTTAGAAGAAATGGTGTTTTTATCGGATTCCCCTCCAATGCTGGCCTCTTGTTCTGTAGCTTCTGCACTAAACTCTGCAATAGATACTTCTCAAATGCAATCGTCAGAGTCAACGGCAGTTGCTTACGCTGTGGAACCGAGGAAAGCAGAGGCATTGTTGGCTTAGTTCTACAGAGATAGTCAACTTACTTAACACTGGCATAATCCTCACATTCCTCTTTGGTAAGTTTGAAAATTCATCTAAATAACTTAAATAATTGATAGCTAAAAGTCGCACCAACACACATACACGGTGCGACTTTTAATTTAGCAACCTCGAAAATTTTTCCCCAACCTCCTCTGCTCAAGAACTGCTCTTCTTAAAACAAAATCTATAATTTCACCAACAGCCTATGGTAGCCAAGGGTACTGGCGAAAATTTGGTTGCCGTTTTTCTAGAAATGCCTGCTTACCCTCAGCACCTTCTTCAGTCATGTAATAGAGTAAAGTGGCATTTCCTGCTAGTTCTTGTAAGCCAGCTTGACCGTCACAGTCAGCATTGAAAGCAGCTTTTAGACAGCGAATTGCCAGTGGACTTTTTTGTAAAATTTCACTTGCCCACTGAATACCTTCTTGTTCTAGTTGTGTGATTGGAACAACACAATTAACTAAGCCCATTTCTAGGGCTTGTTCTGCTGTGTATTGACGGCAGAGAAACCAAATTTCCCGCGCCTTTTTCTGACCAACAATTCGGGCAAGATAGCTAGCACCAAATCCACCATCAAAGCTGCCAACTTTGGGGCCAGTTTGACCAAAGATAGCGTTATCTGCTGCAATGGTTAAATCGCAAACCAAATGTAAAACCTGTCCCCCACCAATCGCATATCCAGCAACTAAGGCAATTACGACTTTGGGCATAGAACGGATTAGGCGTTGCAGATCTAGTACATTTAAACGCGGTACACCATCATCATCAACATATCCAGCTTTACCGCGTACACTTTGATCGCCACCAGCACAAAAGGCGTATTTACCATCTGTGTGAGGCCCAGCACCAGTGAAGAGAACAACACCTATATTAGTGTCTTCTCTAGCGTCACAAAAAGCGTCGTACAGTTCAAAGACAGTTTTGGGACGGAAAGCATTACGCTTATGAGGACGATTGATGGTGATTTTGGCAATACCGTCGGTTTTGTGATAAAGGATGTCTTCGTAGGTTTTGGCAGTTTGCCAGTTGATTTGCATAAAGGGAAATGCGATCGCTTATTCCAGCTTGTGCATTTTAGCGCAGGCACTTCATCTCTGATATCAATAACTCATAAATAGTACTATTGTGACTATTACGATAAGCTGCGTTAACAACAACATTTAGTATTTATTAAAGTTCCTACCCCAGTTACCGCGCTTACCTGTACCAGTCCAGTGATACCAAAAAAACTGTGGTGTCAGTCTTTTATTTGGATGAGGATTTTGTCGATATCTCTTCGCTATTAAAGCCCCATTTATACCTCGAAGTGCCTCACGATTAGTATATCCGAGGTAGTTGTTAGAAATCTCAATTAATTCAGCGCGTCGGAAGTTGGCTAAAGCAGTATCATAATCACCTCGAATACCTGCTTGGATACCTCTACGCATTAGTTGAGCATATTTTTTTCCATACTTAGGAACGATAGTTAGGGGTGGAGGTATACAAACATCATCAGGTGCTTTATGACCAGGTACTGCTCCAATTGGTACTGGATAGAAAGCTTTACAATCAGACGGTTTACCCTTAAAAAAATCACTATAAAAGTAGCTTGAATATTTATAGTTTTGCGCTTTAATTGGTGCAGCAGTTACTAGCAAAATTGATACTGTTATGGTGGCAAAAAACTTTTTACCCATAATGTCACCACAATTCATTTAATTTTAGATTTTATAGAAACAAAGGCAATTATATCTTTACATTTAGTAATTTTATAATAAATACTTCTACCAGCCAGCCTAGGATATCGCCTGCGAAAACTCAGCTAAATTTTCCTGTCGCCATTTAGCATCTACCTTTCTATCGGTTTGCAACTCCAACACGCGAATGCCCATACTGGGTAGTGGATTTAATCTTTGCTCCAACTGTTGCCAAGAGGTAATTAATTCATGTTCTACATCATAAGTCTGACAAAGGTGAGCGAAATTAATCTTTTGTGGTGTCGCAAAGAATTCTTCAAAAGGAGGCTCGAACTTAGAAATGGGCAAGTTTTCAAAGATACCCCCACCATTGTTATTAATTAAAACAATCGTTAGATGCCCCCGAAATTTATTTCTAATTAAAAAACCGTTAGTATCGTGTAATAAAGCTAAATCCCCTGTCAACATTACACTGCTTTGATGGCGGTGCGCTACACCTAAAGCCGTTGAGAGTGTGCCATCAATTCCATTTGCACCTCGGTTAAAAAATGGTTGCACGGCAGAATTGTTTGGTGTCCAGAAAAATTCTACATCCCGCACGGGCATACTATTAGCAATAAATAGTGGAGTTCCTGAAGGTAGGGTTTTGGAGAGTAACCAGGCGGCTTTGCCTTCAAACATCTGCTTTGTATCTGCCATCATTCGATCTATAGCTTGCCTAACTTTAGCTTCGGCAGCACACCACATCTGAAGATATACAGAAGGCGATTTTGGTTGGAATGGATAAATATGAGCTAGTTGTTCGATAGAAATTCTCAGATGAGTTGTTTTTCCATGTAGCGGATCTAAGTTTTGGTCGCTCTCTTCAATTATCCAGCGCTTAGCCTGAGTCAGATCAAGCCAGCTACGTAGTTCTTTACTAGTGGGTAGTTCGCCTATCTGAATCGCCACTTCTGGTTTTAGTTGATTTGCCACCTGTTGATGTCGCAAAATTGAGTCATAAGTGGAAATCAGATAGGGATTGAGATCGGCATAATTTCTCAGTGGGGAAAGTCCTTCAGCCAAGACGGGGAATTTTAAAGTTTTGGCTAGAGTTGCGATCGCATGGCAATATTCTCTTGGATGCTGCGGTTGAGCAACACCAGCAATGATGATTCCGCGTTCATATTCATGCCATTCTTCTAAATGATGAATGATGAATGATGAATGATGAATTAATTCTGACTCCTGAATTCTGGCTCCTGAATTTTGAGGTATTCCAGCGAAGAATTCTTCTGGGTCGAATTGAGAGGCTAAATCAGCCGCAGTTCTCTCTGGAAGAGGGGCGAGGGGGTCACGAAAGGGTAGATTGAGATGAACCGGGCCATGCATGGGATAAAGCGATCGCTCCCAAGCGTGACGCGCTGTTTGCCGAAAATATCTTAATATCCCTAGATCTAAAGATGGCAGTGCTAACTCTGCTTGCCAGTTGGGGTAAGTGCCAAATAATTTCAACTGGTCAATAGTCTGCCCTGAATGGCAAGAGCGCAGTTCTGGCGGACGATCTGCTGTGAGAACCAACAAAGGCACTCTACTTTCCTTTGCTTCAATTACAGCTGGGTAGAAATTAGCTCCTGCTGTCCCAGAGGTAGCTACTAGTACTACGGGTTTTTTTAATTTTCGGGCAATACCCAGAGCCAAAAATGAGGCAGAACGTTCATCTAAGACTGGAATAGCTTCTATGCCTTGAGATCGAGCAAAAGCGATCGCCAGTGGTGTAGAGCGCGACCCAGGACAAATAACGGCTGTGGTCAGGCCCAGCCGTTGCCATGTTTGAGCCAAGATAGAAGCACAAACAGAATTAGTATTCCTAAAATCAATTAGCATCAAATCAGCATAAACTAACGGGCGGTTAGCAAGTTCGCGGTCATTCATCATTGGTTATTCACAAATGACAAATGACAAATGACAACTAAAATGTTTGTAAAAGTCTCAAGACAAAAATTGCCTGGTAGGGGGTACAGTAAACAATCAGGTATTAAAAGAACTTTATGGCGCAACGCTACATCCGAGTTCAAACTCAAGAGGGACGAATTTACTACGGAATACTGCAACTTAGCGGGGAAGTTCAGGTCTTCGATGCTCCTCCTTGGTTAAAAGGACAACTCACAGATGTGGTTTTACCACCTGGGAGTTATCAAATTCTTGCCCCCTGCGCTCCCTCCAAAATTGTGGCAGTAGGAAAGAATTATGTTGCTCATGCTGCGGAAATGGGTACATCTGTACCCATAGAGCCGCTCATATTCCTCAAACCGCCCTCATCCGTGATTGCTACCAATGTGGAGATTATGTATCCTCCCCAGTCGCAGCGGGTAGACTATGAGGGTGAGTTAGCACTAGTCATTGGTGATCGCGCTTCTGACTGTACGTTAGAGCAAGCTCAAACCAAAATTTGGGGCTTTACCATTGCCAATGATGTCACGGCGCGGGATTTGCAGCAGCGGGATGGTCAATGGACAAGGGGCAAGGGGTTTGATACTTTCTGCCCCCTTGGGCCTTGGATCGTCCGAGAAGTGAATCCAGCCGCACAGCTTATGACCTTTTTAAATAATGAGGCGCAGCCCGTACAATCTACCCAGATCGATCAAATGGTGTTCTCCCCACCCCATCTTGTATCTTATATCAGTCGGGTGATGACATTAATCCCTGGCGATGTCATCTTAACTGGAACTCCCGAAGGTGTCGGACAATTGCACGTAGGCGATCGCGTCCGCGTTGAAATTGAAGGTATTGGTCGCCTGGAAAACACTGTCGGATTCAGACACCAAGCCCTTCATCCTTCCTAACGGACTTGCATATAAACTGCGTCCGAAATTGCCGGAATTTCCGCATAACGACCCCGCAGAGACTGAAAAACCGAAAATAAAACTGCTGCCAGTATACCTAGAAAGATAGTGTTAGATAATGTTTGATAGGCAAAACCAGCACCAGGGATTGATGACAAAATTGGCAGAATCAAGCTGCCTAGAACTAAAACAATGTCTATGAGAATTGCCTGCATGGTGTTGAAACGAATAAAATGACTGATACTCTCGTTTCTGACAACCAATAAAAACAAGGCAAAGAAAACAATCAGTCCGGCAAAGGGTATGCTGCTATAAAGTAGTATGACTGGCGCAAGTGGCACAAACAATACTTGTAAAGCTGGAAATTGGAGAAATAAGAACCTGCCAAATACGATTCCCTCAATTAGAGGCAGTATATAAGGTAGGCAAGCAAAAATTCTGTCTTTTACTGTTACAGTCCCCCGCCAAGTCATTATTTATTCTCCTTAGCAAAATATTCGGCATAGATCCTTACTAAGCTCAGGATAGCGCAGTGTTGGTTATGACTGTGACCCAGCTAAATTTTGGCACTACCAAATGGCGAGAGCCGATTGATGGCGAAGAAGATAGAATTATTCTATATTGGCAATTCGGAAGCCCATCAGACACTCATACTGCTCTGGTTGTTTAGCACTAAGCTTACGAATTGCCCCAGCGCAACGTAATCGACCTTGACTCCAACGAGGCTGGCCGCTGCGATCGGCAAGCAAGCAGCTAGGACAAACTTGCTTCGTGGCAAGGACTTGATCTTCCATTAAAATCACTAACATCCAATCCCTCCAGAACATCCCCAACTTCCTTAAGTTAATTTTATGCTAGGTGTTTACAGAGGCTGTTATAGGTAATACAGAGCTTAACAAGAATGTAGAGACGCGATATATCGCGTCTCTGTACAAACGCGATATATTGCGTCTATACAATATATAGATACATGATATTTGATGTAGATACATGATATTTGGATATTCATTCTGGTAGTGCAAAATGCTTATATGCGATCGCTTCTTCGATTGCACTCGACAAATAAAACAGTTCTGCAATTTTTCCAAGGTTAACTAACGTGTCTTCGACTAACTTAGACTTACTTGCCTCAACAGATCCGGTCGTAGCGGAATTAATCGACTCCGAACTTCGTCGCCAACGCGACCACCTAGAGTTAATTGCTAGTGAAAACTTTACATCTGCTGCTGTCTTAGCCGCCCAAGGCTCAGTACTAACCAATAAATATGCAGAGGGTTTACCCGGTAAACGTTACTACGGCGGTTGTGAATACGTAGATAAAATTGAGCAGGTGGCAATTGACCGCGCGAAACAATTGTTTGGTGCTGCTCATGCGAACGTCCAACCGCATTCAGGCGCACAAGCAAACTTTGCCGTCTTCCTAACTCTCTTAGAGCCAGGGGATACGTTTATGGGAATGGATCTATCTCATGGCGGACACCTGACTCACGGTTCACCAGTCAACGTTTCTGGCAAGTGGTTCAAAGCTTGTCATTATGGCGTTAGTCGAGAAACAGAACAGTTAGATTACGACTCTATTCGTGAGTTGGCACTGCAACACCGTCCCAAGCTGCTGATTTGCGGTTATTCTGCCTATCCTCGCATTATTGAGTTTGAAAAATTGCGAGCCATAGCCGATGAAGTTGGCGCGTATCTATTAGCTGATATTGCCCACATTGCTGGATTAGTAGCAACAGGACTTCACCCCGACCCGATTCCCTACTGTGATGTGGTAACAACCACAACTCATAAAACACTGCGGGGGCCAAGAGGGGGATTGATTTTGACCCGCGATGCCGAACTGGGTAAAAAGTTGGATAAAGCTGTTTTCCCTGGTAGCCAAGGAGGGCCGCTGGAACACGTAATTGCTGCCAAGGCAGTAGCCTTTGGTGAAGCGTTGAAGCCAGATTTTAAAGTTTATTCAGCCCAGGTAATAGAAAATGCCCGTGCTATGGCAACTGGGTTGCAAAAAAGAGGCTTCAAGATTGTTTCCAATGGTACAGACAATCACTTGATGTTGGTCGATCTACGCAGCATTGGCATGACAGGTAAGGAAGCAGATCGGCTTGTGAGTGGTGTAAACATTACTGCTAACAAAAATACAGTTCCCTTCGATCCAGAGTCACCATTTGTTACTAGTGGTTTGCGGTTGGGTTCCCCAGCAATGACGACAAGAGGAATGAATACAGCAGAGTTTACAGAAATTGCTAACATTATTGCTGATCGCCTACTTAATCCTGAAGATGAGACAGCAGCGCAAGACTGTCGTCGCCGGGTAGCAGCTTTGTGTGATCGCTTTCCTCTATATCCTCACATGACAATTCCCGTACCAGCTCTTGCTTGAGCTAACGAATTTTGGATTTTGGAGCCTTGGATTAAATCTAAACTCCAAAATCTAAAATCTAAAATCTAAAATCCAATGAGTGCTGAAATTATTTGTGTTGGAACCGAATTACTTCTGGGCGATATCCTCAATACAAATGCCCAATATTTAGCAAAGCAACTGGCTAGTTTAGGTATTGCCCATTACTATCAAACGGTAGTTGGGGATAATCCATCCCGGCTGAAGCAAGCGATCGCAACTGCGATCAAGCGAATACCAACAGATCGAAACTCTATCCAAATACTCATCTTTACCGGAGGTTTGGGGCCAACACCAGACGATCTCACCCACGAAACCATTGCTGATTTTTTTGGCGTTACCCTAGAAGAACACCCAGAAATTATTGAAGATATTGCTCGGAAATATGCCCTACGCGGCCGGCAAATGTCACCTAGCAACCGCAAGCAAGCTTTGATGCCCACTGGTGCAGAAGTTTTACCCAATTCTTCTGGTACAGCACCCGGTATCATTTGGCAACCCCGCCCAGGATTGGTAATTTTGACTTTTCCTGGAGTGCCATCCGAGATGCACCGGATGTGGCAAGAAACAGCTGTACCATTACTCAAAAGCCTTGGCTTTGGCAAAGAAATCATTCATAGCCGGGCTTTGAAGTTTTGGGGAATTGCAGAATCAGCTTTAGCGGAAAAGGTATCAGATTATCTCAACTTACCTAACCCAACGGTTGCTCCCTATGCCTGCAAAGGAGAAGTGAAGTTGCGCCTCTCGGCTAAAGCTAGTTCAGTAGCAGCAGCACAACAACTGATTGCACCAGTGGAGCAAAAACTGCAACAAATTGCTGGGCTAAACTATTTTGGCGCAGATGACGATACCTTAGCCTCGGTAGTAGGACAACTTTTACTGGCAGCAGGTGAAACCTTGAGTGTGGCAGAATCCTGCACTGGTGGCGGCTTGGGACAAATGCTCACTGATGTGGCGGGATCTTCAAAATACTTTATGGGTGGCGTAATTTCTTATGACAACTCTGTGAAAATCTCGCTGCTCAAAGTTAACCAGCAAGATTTAACTAAACTCGGTGCAGTCAGTGCTGCTGTAGCAGAACAAATGGCATCTGGAGTGCGATCGCTTCTCTCAACTTCTTGGGGTTTGAGTATCACTGGCATTGCTGGGCCTGATGGTGGAACTGCCACTAAACCAGTAGGCTTAGTCTACATCGGTCTAGCTGCACCAAACGGTGAAGTGCAAAGTTTTGAATATCAGTTTGGTCAAACACGAGATAGAGCCTTAATTCGCTACCTTAGCGCCTGCACAGCCTTGGATAATCTCCGGCGTAGATTAATGACCAACGGTGAGGGATTTTAGATTTTGAAATTGAAATTTCTTCCCCAGATCCCTCAGATCCCTCAGATCCCCCTGCTCTCTTCTACACCCCTACCTTTGGTGGGATGAACCTCCTGTGTACGATTGTGATACGCTAAAAGTAGCCTAATAACAATCCAAATTATTATTTCAGGCTTTTGACTTTTTTTGCTCAGTAAAGGTTTTATGAAGCAAATTTAAGCCACCTGACTCAGTCTTTAAAGAGTGAGCGTGTTATTCTAAAAATCTAGATTGGGGTGGATATAATAGCTATAAAACCTTATCAGCCTGGGCAATAAAGCTAAAAAGACAAAAGATGTGGATTGATTAATAACCAAACTCTTTTTTCTCATAGGCGATGAGGAAAGCCAGATAGTTTTGCAGGAGTAATCGGTTCAATGGATTACATAGAGAAGGTACTGGAAAAGCTAAAAGAATGGGCAGGCAAGCTAATCGAAGCCTTGTTGGGGCCGGAAGCTGAGCCGGAACGAGAACCGATTCCTATACCCGTAAATGACAGAACTCGTCGTCATCGTTAATTTGTCGTCGTGCTTTCAACTCCATCATCGCCGCTAAGTGTCCTGGTAATACATGGGCCAAATTTGAATTTGCTGGGACAGCGAGAACCAGGCATTTATGGTTCAGTAACTTTAGACGAGATTAACTCCCAGCTAGAAGCTGAAGCTATGAAGCTAGAGGCGAAAATTTCAGCCGTGCAATCGAATCATGAAGGCGTTTTAGTAGACACTATTCATGCAGCTAGAGGGCAGCATCAAGGCATTATAATTAATGCTGGTGCTTATACTCATACAAGTGTAGCTGTGCGAGATGCGATCGCTGCTGTCAAAATTCCCACAGTCGAAGTCCATCTGAGCAATATCTACCAGCGTGAAGCTTTCCGCCATCACTCCTACATTGCCCCAGTAGCCATCGGGCAAATCAGCGGCTTTGGGGCAGAAAGTTACCGACTGGGATTACTGGCGTTAGTTCATCACCTCAGATATTAAAATGAGCTAATGCATTATTCCCTTAATAGTCGATTTCGTGGTGCCATTTTAGGGTTAGCAATTGGGGCAAGACAACAAAAATTTGGTAGCTATAAGCCGCAGTTATCCTACCGGGATGCTAATCTGGAGCGGAGCCTGGAAAAGCAAAGTTTTTCTTTTGAAAGCTCAGAAGAGATAGTTACTTTACTAGAGGCAGGGATAAAATCCCTCATCCAACGCCGCCAGTTTGATGTGGAAGATTGGCATCATGCTGTAGGTAATAATTCAAGCTTGAGCGCATTACAGCTGATCATTGCTACGATTCCTTTGGCGCTTTTCTATCACGAAAATGAAATGAAACTACGCCAGAATTTGCAGCTAGCTGTAGCAGTAGTGGGGCAAAACGAGCCAGAAATTCGGGATATTGCATTAGCAGTGGGATACGCGATCGCTCTTTCGTTGCAGCCAAAACTCCACTCGGCTGAACTCATTTCTCATACTATCGACTTTATCGGAAATAGTCAAGGCACATTAACACAGAACCTCTTCAAAGTCAAAAACTTTTTAGAGCAGAATGCAGGATTAGAAACAGTTGTAACTAACTTGGAGCGATCCGGGCAACCTAGTAGCTGCTTTGCTTTAGCGTTCTACTGTTATTTGAGTACCTTGGAAGATTTTCGCCTCTCCTTACGGCGGGTAGTTGAGAAAAGCCCTCAACCACAATTAACTTGTGCAATTACGGCAGCTTTATCGGGGGCTTATAACGGTTTAGCTGGTATTCCTGCTACTTTACGACAACAGCTACGTTGCCCTAGTCTTGGGACTGGATGTGTGAGCATGACAACTGAAGAAGAAATGCTAAGATTGTCTGATGCACTAGTTGCAGTGTGGTCTGGGGTGTATGAGCAGGCGAATCAACCAACCGATCTGAGCCAGGCAGCAGCGATCGCTGCCCCGCGTGCGATCCGAATGCGATAAGGCGATGAGTGCTACTGTATGAGATAGCAAATCACAGCATTAATCTTAAAAATAAGAAATTATTGGCAAAATTTAAACAAGCTGAGCGCCAGATTTTAAGTATCTGTTGTCAAGCTGTATATGGAAACTATATGGTAGTTGCAATCGACTCTATTAAATGCGATCAAGATGCAAGCAATCTGACTTTTTGCTCCATTTTAGTAACTGCGAGCATTGATGATGAAAAGGCAGAAGATATTTAACTCCTTAAGTCTACAGTTAAGAAAATGGCAGCATCAGCAGTTAGAACGTAGAGAGCAAAAAAGTGCTACCAAGTTGCAACAACGCCAAGATAAAGTAAGAGCGACAGAAATACGGGGGAAGCAGAGAGAACGCTCCTGTATAGTTTTTGTTGTGGCTGTAGTGTCGCTTTCTGGAGTAATGGGAGATCGTTTTTACAGCCAGCCTCAGCTGAACGTAAATACAATTGCACCAGAGACAATTCAAGCTCCTTTCTCGGCTGCTGTTGAGGATAGCAAAGCTACAGTAGTAAATCGTCAAGCAGCCCGGAAAGTTCCCGTACCAGTGCTGAAAATCGATGCAGCGATAGATAGACAAATTTTGCAAAAACTGCAAACATTTTTAGCCCAGGGCGATGAACTCCGGCAGATTGCCGGAGGTTTTCCGTTTGCTGAAACTGGTATATTGTCTACTTCTACCCAAGCTTATCTGCGCAGTTGTTCGGATGCACAGTGGCAGCAAGTTTTGGTTCTAGTAAATGAGAAAAAAAGCCCACATCCAGGCGATAATGCCGCAACATACACTCTTGAGTTTCTTAACAATGAAGCTTACGCGGCGGCTGTAAAAGAACTGGAAGCATACCGCCAAAAGGCACCGAAAAAATTCTCCAATCTCATCGCTACTATTTCCCAAGCTCGCCAGCGATATGCGATCGCCTTAAACAGACTTTCTCTACTCCAGACAACAAAACCTCCAACTATCTACGAGTCTTCCCTACTAAATTTATCGAATAGTAATTGGCAAAAGACTCAAGAAGGAATTCGCACTAGTGCTGATCGCATTCTCGCCCAAGGCATTTCGCCAGGATTACAACCGAATACTTTGCTGTGGGCGGTGAATTTGCAAGTGCGATCGCAGGTACCTCCAGCTACCGAACCCCTAGCAACAGAAATCTTATTGACAGTTCTCCAGCCAAATCTCAAGATAGATGAAGCACAAACTCAAAGGCTAGAAGAACAAGCGGCTGCAGCGGTACAACCAATTTTAGTATCGGCAAAAAAAGGTGAAGTAATTGTCAAACAGGGAGAACGCATCAGCCAAACAGACTTTATCCTCCTGGATTATTTTGGTTTGTCGCGGCGGCAAATTAATTGGTGGGGCTTGGTAAGTTTTGGTGGAGTTGTCACCGTAGCTGTTGGTGTTTTTGGGTTAGTAGGACGACGATTTTATCCCAAGTTACGGCAGCGTGATCGCATTCTTGTGTTGTTGCTGACGCTCAGCACACCTCTACTAATACAGCTAAACGTGCCTTATATCAATCTGCCAGCGATTGGTTTGTTATTGGGTAACTTCTACGGTTCCGGCTTGGGCGCGACAGTAGTAGCAATGCTGTCGCTACTGTTGCCTTTAGGCATGGATGTTGGCTGGAAGCATCTACTCACGAGTGCAGTGGGGGGAATGCTTGGCAGTTGGATGGCAGGGCGAATGCGATCGCGTGAGGAACTTTCCCTGCTAGGTGTTGGAGTCGGCTTAACCCAAGCAACAGTTTACCTTCTGGGCGGCATGATTCTCACTACTACATCAGGATTGAGTTGGTATTTTGTCCTCCAAGAAGCCGCATTTTTTGGTCTTTCCGGCTTGGTATGGAGTATTGTGGCGTTGGGGTTAAGTCCTTATCTGGAAAATTTATTTGATTTAGTCACTTCTGTTCGTCTGGCAGAATTAGCTAACCCCAATCGTCCTCTGTTAAAGCGACTTGCCACCGAAGCCCCCGGAACTTTTCAGCACACTTTGTTTGTTTCCACTCTAGCAGAGGCTGCTGCTAAAGAACTCAACTGTAATGTCGAACTTGTGCGTACTGGTACTTTATATCACGATATTGGCAAGCTGCACGATCCTTTGGGTTTTATTGAAAATCAAATGGGCGGTGTCAATAAGCACGATGAGATTAATAATCCTTGGCAGAGTGCTGACATCATCAAAAAGCACGTCACTGAAGGGATAGTGATGGCCAGGAAGTATCGACTACCAACAGCAATTCGGGCTTTTATTCCAGAACATCAAGGAACGATGCCCATCGCCTATTTTTATCACCAAGCGCGGCAGTTGGCGCAGCAAGATCCTAAAATTTCAGTTCAGGAGGCAGATTTTCATTATCAAGGGCCGACTCCCCAATCGCGGGAAACTGCGCTTGTGATGTTAGCAGATTCTTGTGAAGCAGCGCTGCGATCGCTTCAAGCTGCCGGGAAAGCAACAGCTAAGGAACCTACCCACGAAGAAGCTTTAGCAATGGTGAATAAAATTTTGCGATCGCGCTGGCAAGAAAATCAGTTGGTAGATTCAGGCCTGACGCGATCAGAAATGGATCGAATTGCTAAAGTCTTTGTGAAGATTTGGCAACAATTTCATCACAAGCGAATCGTTTATCCAAAAAAAAGCTAGAGGCAATGAAATGCTGAATGCTGAATTCATAATTCATAATTCATCCTTTCACTCCACTACCAGTTTCAGTTGGCACGATGTAGCGCTGGAGAAATAGGAATAACACCAATATTGGCGCAATCGAAATTATAGAACCAGCCGCAATTAATCGCCAGTCAAGCGAGAAAGTACCAGCTAACATCGCCACGCCTAAAGGTAAGGTGTAAAATTCTGGTTTGTCGATCACAATTAGAGGCCAAAGAAAGTCACTCCACGAACCGATAAAGACAAAAATAGCTAGGGTAACAAGGGCTGGGCGAATTGCTGGTATCATAACGTTCCACCATATACCTAATTCAGAACAACCATCAATTCTGGCAGCTTCTTCTAGTTCTTTAGGCACGCCTTGAAAGGCTTGCCGTAATAAGAAAATACCAAAGGCAGAAGCGATCGCGGGAAAAATTATGCCTAAATAACTGTTTTTCATTCCCAACTGCACTGTCAAAATATACAGGGGAATCATCACAATTTGAAATGGAATCATAATTGTGGTAACAATGGCAGTGAAAATGATTTCTCTACCCCGAAACTCTAGCCGCGCCAGCGGATAAGCAGCTAAAGCACAGAATAACAGATTTAATCCAACAGTCAGAACTGCAATTAGCGTACTGTTAAATAGATACCGCCCAAACGGATTGGTTTGCCAAACCCGCACAAAATTATTAAATGTCGGTTGGCTGGGTAATAGCTGCGGCGGAAATTGAAAGATGTCTTCTGTTGGTGATTTTAAGGATGTACTCAGTAGCCAAAGTAGAGGAAATAGCATCAAAAGTGCGATCGCTGCTAATAATCCATACATCCAAATAGATTTTCCCCATGCCCCATCTCGCCGCTGTTTAATCTGCTTCATCATTCGCTATCTTCCTATCCCAAGCGCGGATTTTATATTTTAGAGTTTGATTTTGAAAATATTATCTTAATATTCCAGCAGTTCAAAGATGTAACAATATCACAAAAGTGTATTATCTTGCAAAAAATAACTTGATAAAACAATAAATTAAATCACTTTTAGCTGGGAATCAACAAATACAAAATAACTCATCTTTTTCAGAAAAACTTTAATTGTTTTAGCTAAAATACTTGCTTTTTGCATTGTTTACCCGTAATATAGTAAGTATATTTTTCTAACTAAATACTTGTAAAAGTTAGTTAGTTGGAGCGAAAAGGACAATTGTCCTTTGCGCGGCTTTAATAAGTTGAAAACTTACAAATGTCAAATTATTTTCAAGCTTGTTTCAGTGCAGACACCGTGCATTTGAATGTCCCATGAATTAGTAGGCAATTGTGGGAGGTAAGCAAAATCAAACACGATGCCTATAGTAGGTTTTGATGCCCATGCGGGTGAACAAAGCAAGCGATCGTAATAACCGCCACCGTAACCCAAACGATAGCCTCGATAGTCACAAGCAACTGCTGGGACGAGAATCAAATCTATTTCATCTGGTGCTAAATTAGGCATATTTGGCAGGGGTTCAGGAATACCATATGCCCCGGTTTGGAGAGGATCGCCGGGTTTCCAGAGATGCCAAATTAAGGTTTTCTCGACACACCGAGGAACTCCCCAGAGGTAGCGATCGCTGCTAAATAAAGGAGTAAGATTTGGTTCAAAGCGAAAACTGAAATAAGCCAGGATGGTTTTCGCTTGGGTAAATAAAGGTGAAGATTGAAGGTGGAAACAGATGCGATCGCTTTTTTGTTGCCATTCTTCTTGAGTCATTGATTGACGAGTTTGAAGCAGCGATCGGCGTAGTTCTGCTTTTTGCATTTAGAATCCCTTTAGTTAAGCCACTATTTGGAAAACTTCAATCTAATTACAAGTTGGGCTGCTATCAACCCATGCTCAATCGAATTACAGCCGAAACACTACTGCTAGAAGTTCTGAACTCTCCAAAGGAAATCTCAGGGGAGATCGATTTGTGGTTTCTAGCGCCGAATTATCGCCAAATGCAGATTATTGGGTGATACGTGCAAATGCGTAGCTTTTGAATCAATTAACATAGAGCGTTCTGAAGAAGACAGGCTCTAGTGTAGGGTTGAAGATAATCAGTTTAGAGGTGCTGGTGGTTCACTTAACGCGACTTGAGTTATTGGATACTTTTCGTTCGCGGGCTATGGCAAATACAAAGCCATAAAAACCTATATAAAACCTATATATAGGGCTAAAACTTCGTGCGATCGCCCAGACAAGATCTCTCAATTTCTAAGCTGTCACGATAAAATCTACAATTACTACACCGCAAATTTTCGAGACTCAATTAAAATCCGGTAGTGCTAAACAGGAAAGGATAATCTGGCTGGCAGAGAGGCATTGTAGTAATGGATGAAATTCCAAATCGCACTAACGTGGTTGTCTACCTTTTTGGAAAACGATAAGGTTTTTCTGACCAAACGAGATACCCGTTG
>DATNQH010000321.1:0-2449 GCA_036704105.1 Leptolyngbyaceae cyanobacterium
TGTTTACCATGACGAGTTCGACCGTTTTTCACCACATCAGAAGACTGACAATTTGGGCAAGCAGGAAGAGCAACAGACATAGCGCCACATTCAATTATCTCCGGTTTTATTTTTTCATCCTTTCCTCTTTAGGGCTACCAATGCAACCTTCAACCTTCAGCCTTCAGCCTTTATCCTTTTCCCAGTAGTTAAAAAACTTAATTGAATAATCTGTTATATTAAAAGTATAATCTAATGTTACCTTAAACAATATTTTAGATAAATGTCTCGGTGCGATCGCCTTTAGGCTCATCCCTTTAGTGAACTCGCTTTGGCGCTGTGGCTATCAGTCGGCTGATAATTCGAGTACAAGGAAATACTAATGGATGATTTTGCAGCTGTGCTTGACATTGTTAAGCAGGAAGGCCATTGCGATCTAACGGTTTATAAAGAAACTACTTTAAACCGTCAGATTCAAAGTCGGATGATGACTTTAGGGATTAAGACGTATGGCAATTATTTAAACTACTTGAAAGCTCATTCGGAAGAATTTATTCCCCTTCTCAACACAATTTGGATCAATTACACCAAATTTTTTCGCGATCGCTCAACCTGGGAATATTTAGCTGAGAAGATCGTTCCCCAGATTGTGATGAACAAACAGCCGCATGAACCGATTCGCATTTGGAGTGCTGGCTGTGCGAGTGGGGAAGAAGCTTATTCTCTGGCTATGGTACTAGCTGAAGCGCTGGGAATAGAACAATATTTGCAACAAGTACAAATTTTTGCCACAGATGTAGATATGGAAGCGCTTAAGTATGCCCAGCGAGGCAGTTACAGTGCTGATCAAGTGGCGAATATCCCTCCACAACTGCTGTCTAAGTACTTTGCGCAAGACAATGATCGCTACGTTTTTGATTCAAAACTCCGCCGCAAGATCATTTTTGGTCGCCAAAATTTAGTTAAAGATCCACCCATTTCCAATCTTGACTTGCTAGTTTGCCGCAACGCCCTGATCTACCTCAATCTCGAAGCCCAAGTCAAGGTTTTGTTTCGCTTTCACTTCGCGCTCAATTCCAACGGTTTTCTCTTTCTGGGCAGTGCCGAAACGTTACTAACTCACAAACCTAACTTTAGCTCAGTCAATTTAAGGCATCGAATTTTTACCAAAGAATTAGTAAATAAAAATAACTACCTATTGAGTCAATCCCAACACAAACAAAAGGTTGAGATTTTATCAGAGCAAATACAACTTTGGCAAACAGCTTTTGCATCCAGCCCCATTGCTAACGTAGCAGTAAACTTGAATGAGCGTGTAATTATGGTGAATAAACAGGCTTATTCTCTGCTGGGGCTAACATATAGCGATCACTGTTGCTGTTTGCAAGATCTCAATCTCGATCAAGTGCTAGGGCTACGTGCTGCTATCAAGCAAGTCAAACGCGATCTCCTTGCTGTCAAATTAAAGGGCATAAAGTGGTTAACACCTAACGGCACAATCTATCTAAACATCGACATTACACCGATTGTAAATTCGATTGGCAAGTTGTTAGCTGTGAGCTTCACTTTTATTAATGTCACTCGGTTTCATCAAGTTCAAGAAGAACTCAATCAAGCTAAATTTAAGTTACTTATAGCTTCAGAAGAACTAGAGTACACCAAAGAAAAGTTAGCGGCTAAAAACGCCCAATTAAGTTGTATTCAATAACCGCTTAATTACACTCATAATTCCGAATTATAAACTTACCTTTAGTTGCCTGGGTAACTCGACGCGGAAGGTTGAACCGCGATCTAGCTCGCTTTCAACTATAATTTTTCCTTGCATCATTCGCACTATCCGGTCTGTAATTGCCAGCCCTAAACCAGTACCACCATGCTGACGGGTCATAGATTGATTCAATTGTAGGAATTCCTGAAAAATATGCTCGATGTCAGCCTGGGCAATACCGATACCACTGTCTTTGACTGCGATCGCGATTCTGTTTTTTGGTAATTCCCACACTTCTACTTCTAGACTACCAATATCAGTAAATTTAATCGCATTAGATAGCAGATTGGTTAATATCTGCCGTAGGCGAGTGCTATCATTTACAATATAGGGATTTTGAATATTTAGGTTAATTGTCAGTTCCAAATTCTTCTGCTCAACTAAAGGACGCATTTCTTCAGCAGTTGCTGTTACTAATTCGCCCAAATTAAATTCTTGTAATTGAAGTTGTAAACAACCAACTTCGATTTTAGCAAAGTCGAGGATATCGTCAATCAACGTCAATAAGTGTTTGCCGCTGTTGAATATACGTTCCACCATATTTTTTTGGTGCGGGGAAAACGACTGCTGGGACTGGCGTAATAACAGTTGGGAAAACCCAATAATTGCGTTCATGGGGCTACGCAATTCATGGAACATGATTGCTAAAAAATGAGATTTCAGTTTTGCTGCTTCTTGCAACTGTAGGTTTTGCAATTCAAT
>DATNQH010000322.1:0-2787 GCA_036704105.1 Leptolyngbyaceae cyanobacterium
AAAGCCGTAATATTACGTAAATTATAGTTTTATTTACAACAAAATCACACTTAATTGTTTTTATGCCTTTGTTGTTATTATTTTGCATTGTATACTTGCTGCCTATGGGTTTATAGGGTTAGGTGCAAGATGTGAGTTAACCAAAGTGACAAGGCTAGTTTAGAACAGCCAGCCATATTTGCAGCTAACTTTTAGAAAAATGTCAAGAATGCTTGACTCAATCATTTTTTGTGTAAATTCAATACGTGGTTGCTTGGGTAATTCTTGCTTGCTCACCAGGGCAGACGGCTACCGTCCCAAGAAAAAAACTGCCCGCTATCATCAGAGCGCAACGCCTCAATCACCGATAGCAATTGGCTCACCGTCCGTTCTACTGGAAATAACTTATCCGGGGGAACATTGCGCTGAAAGGGCTTGGACAAGCGTGTATCTGTGGTGCCAGGATGGAGCATGACTACGAGGGTTTTGGGACTCTTGCGACTGTATTCGCGCGCTGTTGTTCGCATGAACATATTCAACGCCGCTTTAGAAGCACGGTAGCCATACCAGCCCCCCAAGTGGTTATCGCCGATACTACCAACCTTGGCGGAAATACTGGCAAACACGCTGCGCTCTCCATGCTGGAGTAACGGCAGCACATATTTGGCAAGCAGCACAGCGCCGATGCTATTGACCTGAAAATAGCGCAGCAAATGTTCTGCATGGATTTGCTGTAAGCTTTTCTCCGGTTGAATGTTACCTTCGTGCAGAAAACCTACGCAGTAGAGCGCGAGGTGCAGTTTGTCTGTTTGGCGCTGGAGCTTTGCCATTTCCTGGGCAATTTGCGCTTCATCGGTAATGTCCATTGAGATTAACCCCAGGCGGTCAGGATGTTTTGCTAAGAGCGTAGTTAGTTCTGTAGTAGCCACCCCCCGATAAGTGGCATAGACTCGCCCTACACGCGAGTCGCACAATAGATGTCGAACGAATCCCAGTCCAATCCCTTGGCTAGCACCTACAACTAACACGCTGATTGATTCAATCCCTTCAAACACAGACATAACTACAAACCAAGCACACTGCCCTCTAATCGTACATATATTAGACTGCTGAGCTTGGGAAATGCTAACTACCGCGCACTGCTGACGCGCTTTCCTCCAGATCCTTCCAAGGAGGGCTTCACGATGCGTGAAGACTTACGCGCAGCTGGAATGTCAGTATTTCAAACAATGAACCACCGCGCCGCTGGATTTCCCAAAGCACGCTAACTAGGCTGAAACTTGGGCTAGTAGGAGAGATGCAGATCCAGTTGCTTACCTTCTCCGCAAATAACAGCGCGGCGCGTTAGGAAGCTGACTGTAAACTCTAGCAAGTACTACTGTTGTTAGTTTTGAAGCGGTACTTATGCATAGCAGCTGACACTTGAGTGAGACTGAACTAGGATTGACGACTGCTACCCTACCAACTGCTCCCCAAGAGCGACATCTCCAGATTTGTCACCCTGTCCTCTAAAGAAGCAATCTCTCCCTTGACGCTACCCAGATAGTAACCTAGAGCCGGGGGTCATGCCCTACACAAGTGTGGGACTGCTAGACTGGATAAGGTATAGTTGGTCTTGAGCAGTACAATGAAATGTCTCCTGTGTGGTCATGAAAAATCACATAAACATGGTTTGACGAGTAAAGGTGTTCAACGCTATTTCTGCCCAAAATGTCGGCAAACCTTTACTGATACCTTCGATACACTCTACTACCGCCGTCAAGTAAGCGAAGAAGATGTGCGAATTGTACTGCAATCTCATGCAGAAGGTAGTAGTTTACGAGGGATCAGTCGTATAAGTGGTTTAGCTTACGATACAGTTGTCAGCATCGTTCAAGCAGCGGCTCAGAAAGCACAAATGGTACACAATGCTTCTGTTCAAAATGTTGATACGGATGCCATTGCTGCGGATGAATTGTGGTCGATTTGCCCTTAAAAAACAAAAACATTGCCTGCCAGAGGAACTAGAGGCTGGAGATTGCTGGATAGCCTTAAGTTTGGCACAGCCCACGTGGTTTAATTCTCACAGGTCGTGTAGGCAAGCATACTGACGAGTTAGCCCAAGAATTAGTTACCAGTACTCAAGGCAAGACTGAGTGCAAAGAATGGGGCACAGATGGCTGGGAAAGCTACCAGCGTGCGCTGCCAAATGAAGTTGAGCACTACATTAGTAAGACCCTAACGCAAAGGTTAGAGCGCACCAACGGTATCCTACGCCAGCAAACCGGACGTTGGCATCGACGACAGAACAAATTTGGTAAAGTATGGCAGCAGACGAATGTTACTCTAAGGCTTGTAATTAGCTACTTCAACTGGATTTGGCGACACTCCTGTTTGGGAACGGTGGCCGCGCAGCGAGCAGATTTAACCTCACGTGCTTGGGCTTGGAATGACATCGCTACCTATCCCACACTTGTGTAGGGCATGACCGAAAATAAAGTCAGATATCTCAGTCACGGGGAAACTTATAAGTTCTCAGTTCCTGGAAATCTTCGCACCAGTCAATCTTAGGGATATTACCAGAATTAAAGGGTGGGCAATGCCCACCCTACTTGGAAATAAATCTTAATCAGTGATTTTGCCAAGAGTGATCGCTACTTACTAATAGCAATCTCTGGCGCACGGAATGAAACTGTTGGTACTTGCTGTTGTTGGGCTAGTGTCGGCACGGCATCGCGCAGGCGCTGTGTCAATTGTATAGTGGTGGCATCGTACACCTGAGTTAGCATCTTGGGATACACACCGATACCAATAATTGGCACTAACAGA
>DATNQH010000323.1:0-14727 GCA_036704105.1 Leptolyngbyaceae cyanobacterium
GTTTCACCATCTTTGTCTTTAGCATTAATGTCAGCACCTCGCTCGATTAAGGCTGACGCGATCGCTCCATATCCGCCGGATGCTGCTATGGCAAGTGCTGTTACACCATCCTCAGTTCTAATTTTTACATCAGCCCCAGCCTGCAGCAATACTTGCACAACTTCAGTCTTACCCCGATCTACTGCTAAGGTTAAGGCTGTTTCCCCCGCCTCGTCTTTAATATTGAGATCGGCACCTTTATTCAACAATAGTTGGATTACAGATAAATAGCTGCCCAAAGCTGCTTGCATCAGGGGAGTTCTCCCCTCCTGATTTTTCCCATTTACGGCTACTCCATGAGCTAGCAACACCTGTACTGTCTGGTTCATACCAGAAGCGGATGCTATTGTCAATGCTGTTTCACCTTGTTTGGTTTGATTTAAATCTGCTCCCGCTGCCAGCAATACTTGTACTACAGTACTATGACCGTGCTGGACAGCTAAGTTAATTGCTGTGTCTTCATCTTTATCCTTGACATTGATGTCTGCTCCAGCCTGCAAGAGAATTTGAACAATCCCAGCATCACCTTTAGCAGCAGCTGCCATCAACGCGGTACTACTGTCATCATTTTTAGCATTTACATTTGCTCCCCTGGAAATCAGGAGTTTGACAACATCAAGGCGATGATTTGCCGCCGCTAACATCAAAGCAGTGACACCAAATAATTTTCGCCGCTTGTTGAGTTCGGCACCTTTGTCAATTAGCGATCGCACGATTTCGGTGTAGCCTTGTGCAGCAGCAAACATCAAGGCTGTAGTGCCGTTGCGATCGCAGGCATTTACATTTGCACCGCGATTTAGTAGCGCTTCTACCTGTTTGAAATCGCCACTTTTAGCTGCTTGTATTAATGAGATGTCGTGATTAGCAGTCATGATTATGGATCATCTCATCTCAGGCGCTAGATAAAGCGATCGCTTTGATTAAAATTTTGTTTAGCCTATCTAGCTAAGATATGGAGTGTAGGAATTTTGGATAATTGACAATTGAATATTAACAGATGTAGTCCTTGTTTATTATCGTCCCAGCTTCGAGAGGACAAAGGCAGCGAGAAATCCAAAAACTGTAATCAAGCCAGCAAAATTATGAGCTTGCTCGAATGCTTCTGGAATCATGGTATCTACAACCATGGCAAGAATAGCCCCTGCTGCTATGGCGATTGTAGCGGCGGTAATCTCAATTGACAAGTGGCTGAAGAGGGTATAGCCAAGGAGTGCTGCAACAGCACAGAGAACGGCAATGCTTGCCCATACTGTGAAAATATATTTTGCAGATCGACCTGCTTTTTTCATCCCAGCCGCGCTGGAAAGACCTTCAGGGATATTGGAAAGAAAGACGGCTGCCACAGTCACAGCGCTGACTCCACCGCCTCCGAGCGTGCTGATACCAATTACAATTGATTCTGGTATGCCGTCAAGCAATGCACCCACTGCGATCGCCAAGCCACTACCGCTGTCCTCTGCTTCCGATGGCTGCTGTTTGCCAGAACGTTTGCGATGTTTTGCCCCTTGAATAGCTAGATACCAATTAGCAGCAGTATATACAACTGCACCACTGACGAAGCCAATAGCTGTTGAATCAAAGCCACCACGTTTATATGCTTCATCCATCAGTTCAAACGACAGTGCCGAGATTAATACCCCTGCGCCGAAAGCCATAATTGCAGCGATTATCCGCTGCGGCACTGAGATAAAATAACCTATAGCCGCCCCTACTAGCAAAGCTGAACCACTGAATAAACCCCAAAATCCAGCTTGCAACTCTTTTAGCAACACTAAATTAACCCCCCTGCGACTGCCCAAACGTATTCCTTGCCTTTACCATGAATATGTTTAGATAAGCTCACTACTATCCAAAGTCTTATTTGGTAGTTATGCTAATTTTTATCAAGATTCTTAAAGCGAGGCGAGAGGACTATGAATTTACCAATTTCGGCAGATGTCAAATTTTGGCTGAATTTTTTTCACCCATTATTGATGTGGGTATTGCTGGGAGTCTCGATTTATGCTCTGTATTTGGGCGTACAATGGCGGCGGGCAAGAACTGCTGAAGGCGAACAGAAGAAAGAGCTACTCAAAGGTAGATTTAACGTCAGGCACTACCAGATTGGCTCGTTGCTATTGGCGCTGATGGTAATTGGTTCTATTGGTGGTATGGCTATCACCTATATTAACAACAACAAGCTATTTGTTGGGCCTCACCTATTGGCAGGGCTAGGCATGACTGGATTGATTGCCGCTTCTGCTAGCCTGTCTCCCTTTATGCAAAAAGGGCACGACTGGGCGCGTTACACTCACATTGTTTTGAATGCCGTCATCTTAGCTTTATTCAGTTGGCAAGCAGTGAGCGGAGTACAGATTATTCAAAATATTCTTAGCAAGGCGTAACAAGAAATGATGAATGCTGAATTATGAATGATGAATTCAGCATTCAGCATTTATCATTTTGCTCGTTTCTCTTTTGACTTTCGAGGAAAAGGCAAACCGTAAGATTTGTGAAAGTCTTCCTGCACCTTGTGAGTCAAACGGCGGGATACTTGGCGGACGATTTGGTTTAATAAGCGATCGCCTGTGTTTTGTACCACAGATTTGGGCAAGCGTTGAATAAACTTAGGAAAATGAATGTCTACTGATAAATCCAAGTGCCATTCAACGAGAGTGAATTCAGTTTCAGACGGTGCTGGTTGCTCTAGTAATTGCATCTGTGCCTTGAAGTCTACATCATAACCAGGCGGAACATAATCTGGCACAGCGATCGTTTTGATTTGATAAATGCCTTCGTCTGGGGGTAATAGTTCTAAACCCACTTTCGGTTCTACATCATAGCCAAAAGAGCCAAAGCGACCAATAGTTAAAGCATAGCCAGTTTCGCCTATTGGTTCTACCTTCATTGGCACAGCGCAGCGATAAAACCATTCTCGGTGGGAATTGAAATACTCAGCTACAGTTGCAGCACAAGCATACATCTCCATACAGTCGGCAAACTGACCATGAAAGCGAGTCATTGTGTCTGCTATTGATTTTTCAGTCTCTGGCAGATTAGCAGCAACATCCCAAACGATTTCGGGAGTATCCATGTATTGATATTCGCGCTTTCCTGACAGCATAAATGCCTTTGTGTGTAATCTTGTCTATATTTTCAGGATGCCCACTTAAAACTCAATGTTGCAATTTGCAACCAAATCTTTACCGAAAAAAAACAACCACACTGATAACTTCATCAAATCTACAATTTAAAAGTAGCAATTTGAGTTACACAAGCCAAAATCTGTCGTTTATCTAGCATAGACTTTAATATGAAAGCATTTGTAGCAGGAGCAACAGGTGAGACTGGTCGCCGGATTGTGCAGGAATTGACTTCACGGAATATACCTGTACGCGCTCTAGTGCGGAATTTAGAATCAGCTAGAGCCATTTTACCTGCATCAGCCGAGTTGGTAGTCGGAGATGTGCTACAGCCAAGCACCCTCGATGCTGCTATCGGAGATAGCACGGTTGTACTTTGTGCGACAGGAGCAAAACCCGGTTTTGACCCCACTGGACCGTATAAAGTAGACTACGAAGGCACGAAAAATTTAGTAGATGTCAGCAAAGCTAAAGGAATTGAGCATTTTGTCTTGGTTTCTTCTATCGGTGCTTCGCAATTTTTACATCCCCTGAACTTGTTCTGGCTGGTTCTGGTGTGGAAGAAGCAAGCAGAAGAATACATCCAGAAAAGCGGCTTGACTTACACAATTGTGCGACCCGGAGGGCTGAAAAACGAAGATAACTCAGATTCCGTTGTCATGTATTCCCCTGATACCCTGTCTTTGAGTGGTAGCATTCCTCGGACTAAAGTAGCCCAGGTTTGTGTCGAAGCTTTGTTTCAACCAGCAGCACGCAATAAGATTGTTGAAGTTATTGCTAAGCCAGAAGCTCCCGAAACTACCTTTGAGCAACTATTTGCTAGTGTTGCTTAGATCGGGAGTAATAGAGTTGACCGCGTATTAAGTGAGGAGAAAAAATTAGTGCTTCCTTCGTCCTGGCAAGCCAAGCAACGCCTAAAATTGAAATATTTAACTTTCAGGCGTTTAGTTGTATTCAGCATTGCTACTTTGGTGTTAGCTTCCCTGCTGAAAAATTTGCCTCACAAGGAAACACACGATCCAGTTTTTGGGTCGAATTTACCACCCCTGGTTATGCAAGGGGGCGATCCCTACATTCGCGCTTTGATGCGAACCATCTCCGCGAGTGAGGCGAATGGCTCTCGTCCCTATTCCATCCTCTATGGCGGTCAACACGTTTTAGACTTGAGCCGTCATCCTGAAAAATGCGTGACGATTGTTAGCGGGCCTAATAAAGGAAATTGTTCCACAGCGGCTGGGCGGTATCAGTTGTTGAATATTACGTGGTACGATATCGCCCAGCGTTATCATCCCCAGCCATCCGGGTTTCTTTTCTGGAAGTCCTACAGCTTTAAGCCACAATTTCAAGACGAGGTAATTTATGCTTGGCTGAATGATTCACAAGCTTGGGGAACTGACATTTCGCTACTGCTGCGACAGGGAAAGTTGGATTCAGTTTTACGGCGGCTTTCTGGTACTTGGACAAGTCTTGGTTATGGGATAGAAGACAATTCTATTACAGGGCGCTTGCCACAGGTGTATCAAAAAATGTTGCAGCAAGAGTTACAGAAGGCGGGGTGAGAAGAGATTAGTTTTTTGGGGAAGGTAGAACCGATGCGATCGCTTTTTACCAAGCGTCCTGATGATAGCAGCGAAAGCCTCAGCATTGACCCCACTCTCGGCGGTACGTTATCTTGCGATCGCCTGCAATCAAGGTATAAAACTATCAGGATCTACGCCCATCTCTCGTAACCGCGCTGCTAGAAGTTCAGCACGTTGTTCAGCTATTGCAGCCCGTTCAGTTTCCCGCTGTGCCACTTCTTCTGGAGTGGGCAGCCTTCTGCCTGACTGGTCATACCAGTATAGCCATTCCCGCGTCCGTCCCAGATAAGTTCCGCGCTCTCTCCCAATACCTAAGCCCATCTCCGGTATCCACACTGGTTCGCTCTTTTGTAAGACATACTGCCCTTCAACCAAGCGATAAACTTCAAAGGATTGTCGCTTTCGTCGCTTCCCGCGACCAGGCGCATAAATTACTTAATATAAAATGCCTAATTGAGCATAGGCTATCTTTTTCTGCTCGTACTCGCCGCTATAAGTTTTGGAAACCACTTCTAGCGCCCACAAAGGAACTACGTTATCTTCTTCCCATAAAACATAACTTAAACGCCCCTCTTCCCCGATAAACCGCTCAACACCCAAGCTTAAAAAACCATCCGGCACTAGCGGCGGTTCTCCTGGAGTATGATAAATTCCCATATCTACCCCAAAAAACCAATCCATACGCTCTGACCATACCAAAGCTAAAATCGCTTCCAACAGGTTAGGTATTAAATTTTGCAGTTCATTATCCACAGGGGTATCGTCAGAATCAGGCAGTTCGGCTGAGGTGGGCAGACACTCTAAGGGGTCGTAGTGTACCATGACGGGCTTTGCAGGAAACTGACTGTCACCGATCTTAGCTTGAGCGGTCGAGCGGGGGTGAAAAGTGGTAGCAGCGCGTGAAATAATTACCACTAATGATACAGGCTTTGGTGCTGTTGATGACAGTATTTTGATTATTGATATTCTTCTTAATTACTACAGGAGCTAAGCGCGAAGCGTAAAAGCTGCGAACCCTGTTTTATAAGTGAATAAAATTTATGTTTTTTAATTAAATTAAGTCTAATTATAAAATGGTAGCGGGTTTATTTAATTTTTGAAATAGAGTTTTTAAATAACCACAGAAACACAGAGGAAAGAGTTAAATAGAGAAGTTTAGTAATGATTTATGAATCGTTATGTAAGTTTAAATTTTGTTTTTATAACAGTTAAATTTATCGATATCGGTTTTAGCGTTCAATTAACATTATGGTGAGAAAAGTGGGATTTGGGTTGCTGTGGTTAGGGTTTGTTGCTTATGCATTCTGGCTAGCTCCTCCTAACCAACCAGACACATTTGAGCTAATTAAAAATCTTTCAACGGGTAAATGGGAAGGTATTAATCCATTAATTGTGTCTTTATTCAATATTATGGGTGTATGGCCAATAATATATAGCTGTTTGCTATTTATTGATGGCAGAGAACAAAAAGTTCCAGTTTGGCCTTTTGCAACTTTGTCTTTTGGAGTAGGTGCGTTTGCACTGTTACCCTATTTGGCACTGCGGGGAGCAAACACCAAGTTTACAGGAACAAAGAATATCTTGCTGAAGGTGCTAGATTCCAGATTGACTGGTATTGCATTAAGTATAGGTGCGATCGCTATAATCACATATGGCTTAAATGGCAATTGGGGCGATTTTGTTCAACAGTGGCAAACTAGCCGTTTCATTCATGTTATGAGCTTGGATTTTTGCCTACTTTGTGTATTGTTTTCAGCCCTATTAGGTGATGATATGGCACGGCGGGGAATGAAAAACCCGGCGATATTTTGGCTGACAGCACTGATACCGCTTTTTGGCCCTTTGGCTTATCTGTGTTTGCGATCGCCTTTACCAGAAGTTAGTTCAGAAGCATCTGCTAGTCAGAAATCAGTGTTGAACCAAGTGAGTGAAAGTTAAAATTACAAATCAGTCCCCACTACCTCCCTGATGAAGTGGGGAATAAAAGAGGATATCTCAATCGTGAAATTGTAAGTTGATTAAAGCAAGATTCAACAAAATTATTATGGTAAGAAAAATTTTACTGTGGCTAATATGGGCAGGCTTTATTGCCTATGTTCTGTTTCTTGCTCCACCACTTCACTTATCAGAAACATTAACACTGCTGCGAAAGATTCTGACATTTCAATGGACAGGTATTAACCCTATTATTTTGTCTTTATTCTCACTGATTGGAGTTTGCATATTCATCTACAGTAGTGTTTTGTTTTTCGATGGCAGGATGCAAAAGATTCCGTTTTATCCTTTTGCGATCGCATCGCTGGGTTCGGGTGTAATTGCACTGATTCCTTATTTAGCTTTGCGGGAAGCAAACCAAGAGTTTTCGGGACAAAAAGATGCTTTCTTAAAAATACTAGATTCTCGCTCAACTGGTCTAGTCGCCACACTCTTTACCATCAGCTTACTGGCATACGGCATATTAGCTGGAGATTGGGGAGATTATATCCAGCAGTTTCAAAGCGATCGCTTTATTAATGGCATGAGTTTAGCATTTTGCCTATTCTGCCTGTTGTTCCCAACAGTACTGGGTGATGACATGGCGCGTCGCGGTTATCGTCACGATTCCCAACTGTTTTGGCTTGTAGCGCTGGTTCCACTGCTTGGCCCGCTTGCCTATCTTTGCTGGCGGCCTCCTCTGAGGGCTAGTAGTTCTGATTTTGTCTCTGGTTAAATTCTTTTCTCTAACTGTAGTAGTGGAATAGGGGAAGAAGATTTATTTTTAGCATTGTGACACAATTGTCATCTCAGTGTCATTTTGTTGTCACATTCACTGATTAAGCTATTTGTAAGTAGACAATAAGTCTGCTCCTCACACCCTATTTGAATTGCACAGCCCTCCTTTTACGAAAGGGAGGGTTTTTTATCAAGTAATTGCCAGTTATATCAATGTAGTTTTTTGAGGCAAGATTGAAGCGCGCGTCAACTCAAGTCATCGGCGGGTAGTGGAAAAATCGTATGTAGCAAACATTTGGCGAAACGGTAAGAAGTTTTTCACTTCAATGCCACAATGTTGTCATAGAAACTTCATACGGAATGTCTAAACTCAGAAGTATGAATTTCTAATCAAGTGAGAAACTTTTTATTACCCAAGCACTATCTATACTCACAAGATTGTACTTAGCTGCCATGAATTCATCTAGCTAAAAGTTACGGTTCTTGCATTTGCCCGCTCTTCTTGGGAACTACAAGCGATCGCCTCCGTCTTAGCTGAGTTATGGTGCAAAATTGAATATATCTACCCTCACTTCACACAGAGTACCTATTTTTAATTTCCTCCTGACAGGAGTTTCCGAAAATGCAAAACAGACAGTCTGACTTCGATAACGATCCCAGTCAAATTAAAAATATCCGATCGCAAGATCGAGTTACTAAAAAATTATCTTGGCAGCAGCCAGCTAAGTACTTGTCGCTAGTGTTGCTAGGCGCTGCAATTCCTATTTCTGGAAACTACGTATTATCGCGCAATCCCCTATCAGCTCAACCAGCTAATTCTCAAGAAGCAGTTGCACGTCCTTCTGCTACAACTGTAGCTGGTTTGCCTCCTACTACAGACACAAACTTTGTCACTGCTGTAGTAGACAAGGTGGGTCCTGCTGTAGTGCGAATTAATTCTTCTCGAACAGTCACTACTCAAGTTCCAGAAGTTTTCAGAGATCCATTCTTTCGTGATTTCTTCGGGTCGCAATTACCCAGACAGCCACAAAGGCAGATTGAACGCGGGACGGGATCTGGTTTTATTATTAGTGCCGATGGTCGCATTCTCACTAATGCTCATGTAGTTGATGGCGCGGATACCGTATCGGTGATACTCAAGGATGGGCGTAAATACCAGGGTAAGGTTTTAGGTAAAGATCCAGTGACCGATGTAGCCGTTGTCAAGATTGAAGCGAACAATTTGCCAGCTGTGGCTTTGGGTAACTCAGAGCGACTCAAACCTGGGGAATGGGCGATCGCGATCGGTAATCCTCTGGGACTAGATAATACAGTCACTACGGGTATCATCAGCGCCACAGGTCGCTCTAGCAGTGCTATTACTGGTGATCCCGATAAGCGAGTTAGCTTCATCCAAACCGATGCTGCAATCAATCCCGGTAACTCTGGCGGGCCGTTGCTGAACGCGCGGGGTGAAGTAATTGGGATGAATACAGCTATTCTCCAAGGCACTCAAGGATTAGGCTTTGCGATTCCAATCAATACAGCGCAACGAATTTCTCAGCAGTTAATCGCCAAAGGTAAGGTAGAACACGCTTACTTGGGAATTCAGATGGCGGAACTAACACCTGAGTTGAAACAAAACATCAACAGTGACCCCAACAGTGGTTTGACTGTAGATCAAGATAGCGGCGTGTTAGTGATCAAAGTTATGCCGAATTCTCCGGCGGCTAAAGCTGGCTTGCGCGCTGGTGACGTGATTCATCAAATCGATGGACAAGCTGTCAAGAGCGCTAATGCTGTACAACAGGCGGTTGAAAATAGCTCTGTCGGTCAGCAAATGCGAATTGGGTTGCATCGCAACGGGCAAAATATCAACTTAGCTGTGCGTCCTGGAGCTTTAGCAGCGAAACCAGAATAACAAAAATACTTGGCGAATAAAAGCGATATCTTCCCTTGAATTCCCTGCTTAGCAATGGGGACAAGGGAGATTAATTTTAATTGAGAATAGGCAGTGCCTTAATCTTCAGATTGCTTGTGAGGAAATAGGCAGGCGATCGCTCCCCACCCAGATAAAGTTAATAAAACAACTAAAAACATCGCCGTAAATAAAGTAATCATACTAACTTGACCAAAATTTGCCGCAAAAATTAGAGAATTAAGTGTTAATTATATTGACTAAAATTAGGACAGGGAAAATAATAAATCTTCCCCCGTCTCAGTGAAATATTAGATTTTCTAGAATTCGGATATTCCAGTTTTTCCCCTACCATTTGGCGTGTATTCCTGAGAACTAACTTCACTAATTTGTAATTGATGTCCCATTAGTTCAAAAGTATTTAGCTCTAACAGGGCTGCTTCTTCAGCAGCCCTTATAGACATCTCAATAAAGGCAAAACCAAAATTTTGCCCTGTTTTCCAGTCTGTTGGGAAAAAAATATGTCTCACAGCACCGTATTGGGCAAATAATTCCAGCAAATCTGCTTGAGTAACTTGGTAAGGCAAGTTATTAATGAAAAGGGTCATAGACTCTCACTCCCCACTAGACGCAATTCAAAACTTAACCAAATTATTCCCAGAAAATTAATTTCGCTCTCACATTAGCTCAAAATTATTGCTCTAGGGCGATTCCAAGGACACTGATAATTTTAAAATTTGAGTCGAAAATTTATAATTACTCAATATCTGTAGATTGGCAAAACTCTAACGCTTTCAATAAATCCAAATTAACAGCCAGGTATGACGGCTTTATGCCCAAATTGTGACAATTACATGAAAGATGAAGGCGGGATGGGTAAAGGGTAATTTTACTACTGACTTTTCACACTTTCTCCGGTCTGGCGCGATGTATCGCGTCTCTACATACTTCGCGCCTTCACACTTCAATCTTTTCTAGCCGCTAGCTAGGCTAAAGGTAAGAAAAATCGAAACGTACTACCTTTACCAACTTGACTTGACACGGTAATTTGCCCACCCTGGAGTTCAACCAAATGGCGGGAAATTGCTAAACCAATACCAGTTCCGCCAGAATGGCTGCTACGAGAGCGATCTGCTCTGAAGAAGCGCTCAAATACATGAGGTAAATCTTCTGGGGAAATACCAATACCTGTATCTTTAACTTCAATCCAAAGTTTACCAAGCTCAGTTTTGGTATGGATAGTAATTGAACCTGCGGGAGTATAACGCACTGCATTACCGATCAGATTGACTAATATCTGCTCTGTGCGATCAAGATCGGCTATTACTAGAGGTAGTTGGGGCGGGCATTCTAGACGCAGTAGAGGGCCTTCTTCTAAAATTTGGTCAGCAAATTTTTCTACTAATGACTCTAATAAGAAACGGAGATTGACTGGTTGCAAATTAATTGGTAAGTATCCAGCCTCTGCTTTAGAGAGTTCTTGCAAGTCGTTGACTAATCGTTCTAAGCGTTTGGTTTCTCTTGCCAGTCTCTGATAAATTTCAGGAGAAGGTTCGAGTTCGCTGTTGGCGAGTTCCTCCAAGTAACCGCGCATAACTGTTAGTGGTGTGCGTAACTCGTGGGTGAGGTCGCTTACGAGTTCTCGTCGCCGTTGTTCCACCCCTTCTAAACTAGCAGCCATGCGATTGAAACTATTACTCAGGCGGTTAAGTTCGGGAATGTCGCTAGGAGGTAGGCGTGCATCTAGTTGACCTGTAGCAAACTTTTGCAAGATCTGTTCTATTTCGGCTAAACGTTGCGTAATTCGTTTGGAAACCCAGTAACTCAATACTCCAGCTGCGGATGTACCGATCGCCAGCGACCAACCTGTACCGCGATACCAAGCAGATTCAAATCCCCTGACAAGTTCAGTCCGAGCAAAACGGAGATAGAAACCTCTACCTTCGAGTTGTTCCAGGTTGATGACAAAAAAGCGAGGAGAAGAGACTTTACCAATGATGACAAAACTGAGTACCCCTACAGTTGTTACCAGCAGGTGGGAGAGAAAAAGACGCGATCGCAAGTCTAGTCTAGCCACTTGTATTTTTAAAGCAGTTGGTCTTCAAACTTATAGCCAACGCCGACAACAGTCTTAATGAAAGTAGGATGTGCTGGATCGGGTTCAACTTTTTTCCGCAACCGCGCCACATGAGTATCTACTACTCGCTCATCCCCAAAGAAGTCACTACCCCAAAGTTTATCAATCAACTGCGTGCGGTTCCACACTCGACCAGGATAGCTGACAAATGTGGTTAAAAGGTTAAATTCCAATGTGGTTAAGTCTAGAGTTTCTAGTGGCTTGGAATGATATTGAATGCTGGCAGTGCGTTGCTCAACATCAATCGTGAAATGCTGAGTCTGATAAACTTGATGTTGTCCAGCTTGGCGCAAGCTACGCCGCAATAACGCCCGGACTCTAGCAACTAATTCTCTGGGGCTGAAGGGTTTGACCAGGTAATCATCGGCACCAGTAGATAGACCAATCACGCGATCGATTTCCTCGCCTTTAGCCGTCAGCATCAAAATGTAGGGATCTTTTGCACCAGGTTTTTGTCGTATTCTGGCGCACACTTCCAATCCATCCAAACCAGGTAGCATTAAATCAAGCACGATCAAATCTGGCTGCTGTAACTGAGCTACCCGCAGTGCAGCTAAACCATCATTGCAGATTTGACAGGAAAATCCTTCTTTTTCTAAAGCTAGTTGGATGAGTCTAGCAATTTCAGGTTCATCCTCAACAATCAAAATATCCATCTGATTCGATTTTAAATTTGAGATTGTTTGTAGAACTACTAGATATCAGTGCATTTTTAGATTTGTCATCTCAGGTTAATCTCGACTCCACATACAAGAAAAATAACGCTGCAAAGATATTAGTTGAGTTATACCGACAAAAACAAATTTTAGAGAATTATCTCGATAGATTGATAAATTATGGACTTTAATTACAGCACAATCTATAGAGATACAAACGGCACAGCTTTAATTAATCTAGCTTTCCTGTAACGAAAACAACTGTTGCTGCATGAATCTAAAGCGCCTTTCTAAATTCGCTTCTCCTTTTTTGGGTTTACTCCTATTTGGAGTTTCCCTATGGGCGATTAGTCACCAACTGCGACAGTATAACTATCGGGATATACTGCAAAGTCTAGCAGCAATTCCTAGAAACCAGCTACTGTTAGCGCTGGGACTGACGTTGTTGAACTACTTGATGCTCACGGTATACGACACCCTGGGGGTGCGATATACTCGCCACAAATTACCATATGGTAAAACTGCGCTAGCTGCTGCAATTAGTTATGGTATCACCAATAGTGCGGGATTAGAGTTACTGACTGGGAGCGCAATCCGCTATCGGCTTTACTCAACTTGGGGATTATCCGCGATTGATATTGCCAAAGTCATCGCTTTCTGCAATCTCAGTTTCTGGTTGGGGTTATTCGCAGTTAGTGGTGTAGTGTTGATTGTCGAACCATTGGCAGTACCAACTTTACTGCACCTTCCTTTTAGTTCCGTACAGCCGTTGGGAGTAATATTTTTGTTCTTGGTAGGGGGATATCTACTCTGGCATTATCGAAGTAAAAAATCTCTCAAAATTGGTAGATGGGTAATTCCCCATCTCTCGGCAAGACTCGCCTCGGTGCAAGTAGTTGCTGCTGCTCTGGACTGGTTAATAGCTGGTGGTGTTCTCTACGCGCTATTACCAATATCTGCGCATATATCTTTCCCTGGTTTTTTTGGGATTTATATATTGGGACAGTTGGCTGGAGTAATTAGCAACGTACCTAGTGGTTTGGGTGTTTTTGAGACAGTGCTTTTACTATCTTTTTCGCCGCAGATTCCATCGTCTAACTTGTTCGGCGTGCTTTTGGCATTTAGGGGTGTGTACTATTTCCTACCATTGATAGTGGCGGTAGTGTTACTTGGCTTTTATGAGTTTCGCTGGCGATTACGCCCTTTTCGCCGGAAGAATAATTATTTAACGAACCGCAGAGACGCGAAGGGCGCGAAGAAAGAAATAGGTAATTTAAGACCAGGAAAGGAGTAGAGGGAACTTGGCTGTGGTAGTTTTTGTGTTAAGGGTAAGTAGCGATCGCGCAACGCTTGCTGCAACGCTTGATCTAAGGAGCGCGATCGCCCCATTAATCGTCTTTGGATACTCAGCCATGAGCAAATGTCCAGCCTCAATTATTATGTGTAAGTGTTTGCCTTGCTTAAAGTAGGCGGCTAAATTTGCTCCCATATGATTTGTGTTAAATCATTTCGCCACAACATTGCGATAACAACGCCACATCACTGACACATTCATAAGTTAAGTTATTTTGTAATCACAACAATTAACCCCTCATATCCTGTACTCAATAATATACCCTCTGACATTGCCGCCAGAGGGTTTTTTCTTGCTTCTAGTTCTTAAGCGACAACATACGTTGTGCTTCGCGCTTCTTGGCGTTCTAAACGCTGGCGCTACACGCACGTGTTGGCTTCTTGGCGGTTCAATAATATTACTTCGTCGCCACCACCGCCAAATTCCAAGCAAACCGCTTCATCCCTGGAGCCTTTTTCAAAATTCCATCTAACTTTTCCAACCGTTGATATCCCGGCTTCAATCTCTCATGCTCAATAATAATCTTTTTCCAATAACGCTCTTGATTTGGATTGACTTTTTCAATCAAATAGAAGCGTAAGAAAATCCACAAACTTGCCAACCAAAAGGTATCATATGACGTTTGGGAAAAACACGACTTGACATAATTAATAATATTAATATCTAGAGGTGTTTCATCCTCCGTCCTTACCGAAGTCGCCATCCGACGGTAGACATTAATAATCGGATTATGTTTCAACGGGTCCCAAAAACAAGCCTTACCCCCAGGTTTAAGCACCCGATGCATTTCCAAAATAGCCGCACGGGGATCGGGTAAATGGTGCAATAAATTAGAAGCGTAAACAAAATCAAAATAGTTGTCAGGACAATCGAGCGCACTTGCATCCATCGTGCGTCCCTCAATTTTCACTTTATTGGCAGATGCCAACTGAAGCGCTACTTCCACCATCCCAGGAGAATAATCAGACGCTACACATAGCGCCCCTTGTTTGGCAAAATAGACGCTGTTTTCCCCAGCACCGCAGCCTAAATCTAACAGTCGCTTACCTCTGACATCGCCCATTTGTTTGAGGATGAAACGATTTTCAGGCGCAGTGCAAGCCTCAAAGTAGTCTGCCACGCGAATACCATCCACATCGATCGCAGCAGCCCAAGCATCATGAAAATTTCGCTCTCGTTCTAGGTATTCGTTTTGCATAGCCCATTTGATTTTGGATTTTGGATTTTAGA
>DATNQH010000324.1:0-20188 GCA_036704105.1 Leptolyngbyaceae cyanobacterium
TCTTAATTAATACAGGCTTTATTATTCGAGTACATTTTACCACTTGTTCGTGTAATTAATTTTGTTCACTTACTTATCGGTGTCCAACGGTGGCTCACTTAAAGATTAAAAGGAACCATACCTATCACACCAATCAGCGCAGTATTTGTGCAGAAGATCAGAAACTTTATGCCTTTTAGGGCATGAACCCTGTCATCTGTTTAGTCGATAATCATTCTGGGCGTTGTAGAAAAGGTAATGATTTTCTGCCTACTGTTCATGACAAAACTGTAGTTTCACGTTTCGCACTGGTTAGATTTCATTATCAAATCAGCAAAGCCGCGTGTCGTTGCTTGCGCACAACTGCGTTGCTTTCCTCAAGCGCAAGAACTTGGTAGTGTTGTGGTAGCACCAGCATGGCGCGGTCAAGGCTTAGGTACTTATTTAGTCAAGCATCTAATTGATCGCGCTACGCAGCCACTCTAGATAGAGTGGCTGGGTAAAAGATTAGTGGAATTTTACACTTGCTTTGGCTTTGTACCAGTTGGCTGGCAGGAACTACCTCGATCGCTTAAAATCAAGTTTGGCTTATCTGCGTTGGCTGCAACTTGGTTTCGCTTTCCTGTAACAATCATGCAGCATACAACAGAAGAATGAGGATTTTAGTCGGAAGAAAATTTTCTCAACCGATGCAGCCAAGCAAAATGCCACTATTAAGACATTTTATTGTTCAATTATGCAAAGCCTTCTTTCTTGCTGCTAAGTGTGCAAAATATTACTACAGAGAATTCTCAAATCTGTATCTGCTGATAAAACCGTTGCATGGAATTATTTTGGGACATTGATTTAACAAAAAATTCGTACCTGTAAAATCGAAAAACGTATTATGAGTCATCCTAAGTTGCCAAAAAATGCAGATCCTGTTAACGACATAACAGAAGCAGAAGCACCCTAAACCAAACAAGCAGCAGCGAAGGAGACATCACAAATTGCAAATGCTATGTCACTGGATACGAGCGCAGGAAAAAATCCGCCACCAAAACCTGACTATCCCCACTATAGAATCCGCCCGGCAGAGAAAATTAAATTAGCTGATATCGCTCCAGATAGTTGTGAAGATTACAAAAAAAAGAAAGAAGTAGAAACAGAACTGGAATATCAGCGCGATCGCTTGAGTCAACTACAAGAACGCCTGTATGCTGAAAACAAGCGTAGCTTGCTGATTGTGCTACAAGCAATGGATACTGGCGGTAAAGATGGTACGATCAAGCACGTCTTTCAAGGCGTTAATCCGCAAGGTTGTCAAGTTTGGTCGTTCAAAACGCCCAGCAATGAAGAATCAAATCACGACTTTTTATGGCGCTACCATCAGCGTACACCTCAACGGGGAATGATTTCAATCTTCAACCGATCGCATTACGAAGATGTGTTAATTGTTCGGGTAAAGCAACTAGTACCAGAAGAAGTTTGGCGAAAGCGATATCACGTCATCAATGAATTCGAGCAAATGCTTGCTCTGAATAATATCACAATAATCAAGTTTTTCCTTCACATTTCCAAAGACGAACAAAAACGGCGGTTGGAAAGTAGATTGCAAAATCCAGATAAGCGCTGGAAGTTTTCAATTAACGATGTTAACGAGCGCAAATTCTGGGACGATTATCAGCAAGCTTATGAAGATGCGCTGAATAATTGTTCTACTAGTTACGCTCCTTGGTATGTCGTACCTGCAAATAAGAAATGGTATCGCAACTTAGTGATTGCGCGGGCGATCGCTGACACCCTTGAAGCAATGAATCCCCAATATCCAGCAGCACAAGAATTAGGAAATATTACCATTCCCGATTAAGAATTATGAATTATGAATTAAACATTTAACATTCAGCATTCATCATTCATCATTTATATGCCAACTTCCAAGAATAGCTAGAAACCAAATTAGTCAATACGTGGGCAACAAGCGGCACTAATAAATTGCCTGTAAGCAAGGCGCTAAATCCAAATAGCAACCCTACAGCAGTTGCCCAAACTACATAAGGCCATTGCTCAGAACCGCTTAAATGCAAAACACCGAAGCAAATACTCGATATAATGACACCAGTAATATTGAACCCCAAAGCTGGCAGCATCACACCTCGAAATAACAATTCTTCGCTTAATCCTGGCAACAACCCTACCCAAATTATGTCTGGCAATATTAAAGGCTTGAGTACAAATTCTAGATAAAAATCTGCACTGCGACGGTAGGCAGGCCAAAAGCGATAAACCAAAGAACTAGCAATAGTTATAATTACCCCTAGACCAATTCCCCTAAGTAAGTCTATTAAATTCCAGCTTAAGTTTAAAAGGGATACCGAACCAAATTGTAACCACAACTTCGCGGCTAACCAGAGGAGAACCGCAGTAACACCTATTGCTACCAGAATTTGAGTGCGTGTTAAAGGTTGAATTTTTGGATCGGGTTGATGCTGTTGAGTCACGGGAATTTTAGGGGCTAGGGGCTAGAAGGGGAGAAGGGGGAAGGAGAAAGTTTTCAACAAATGACAAATGACAAATGACAAATGACAAAACTTTATTTATTGATTTTCTCGTGTAGATAAGCAATTTAGAGGTGAAACAGTGGGGCTGAGGGCAGATGGGTTAATGCCTGCTTTATGGGCAACCATTACGCCAAGAGCTTCTAAATAAGAGTTTACCGGAAGTGGTTTAATTCCTAACGGTTCGGGGGGCACTTGCATTTGGGTCTGATTTTCTCGCACCGTAATAATTTGTGTGCCTGAGTGACTCAAACTAAGGAGGGCGCTGCTACCACAGGCTGTAGCTGGTATGACTAGGGCATCAACTTGACTTGCCCAAATATCCGCTTGTAGAGACTCATGAAACTTATCTACAACAAATTGGGGGGCACGACTCAAGCCAACCAGAACGCTAGGTAAGAAGGTATAACCCAATTCCTCAGCAGCCGATCGCGGCGATATATTAGGATCGAGAGGCAGGGGTGACAAGGCGGGAGAGTGGGCGCAGGGAATTTGAAAGGTTCTGACAATTAAATGGCTAATAATGGCTTCTGCACCTGCTAGAGGATCGACTCCTTGTCCGTGACGATAGCTTTGTAAGGCTTCACTATCAATGTCGTCGGGAAAACGGGCAACAACTGCGATCGCTTCTGCCCTTGCTTTGTGAATCAATACCTCAGCTGCCCGTAATAAACTATCTGGATTACCAATCGTCCCCCAGCTTGCACCTGAAGCCGACGTGCGTAACTCTACTTCTAAAGGGGCATCAGTAAGTACATAATCAGTTAAATTCAACCCTAATGTTGCTCTAGCTGCATCAGCCGCTTGGAGTTGTCGCACTCGCAAATCTGGTTCAATGCCGCGATCAAGAATTAAACCTATCCGATTTTGATGTACTGATCGCAATCCCCAGCATCCAGCAGCAAATTTGTCAAGTCCGTAACCTTCGACATAGAAAGCATTGGGAATAGACCAATAGAGTTGAGCGCCGTTGAGGACGTTGGGATGGGTAATTAGGCGATCGGCAACACTTGCGATCGCCCGTGCTACTGGTAGGGCATCCCCGGCATATCCCCCAATCGCAGCCCCTACGCCAGTAGGTACAATTAAGATAACAGTGTATGGACGTTGATTCACAGTTAAGCTGGGGTGTCAGATGCTAAAGTAACGACGGCTTCAACAATGGCTTTTTGCCGATGCCTATCTATATATGTAATTGCCCAACGTAGTGGTTCGCCTATTGAGTGCAATTGCGCTTCAATTTGGGAATGCATCTGGGCTGGTGTTTCCTGAAAGTCAATTTCTGTCGTCACAAAATGAATTTTCATTATGTATTTGGTAATTGGTAGAGACGTAGCACTGCTACGTCTGTACAGGTACGTCTGTACAGGTAGTAAGTAGTTATCTTCCTAGTCCCCAGTCCCTAGCCCCTAGCCCCTACTTCTGGAATTGCCCAAATTGGCGATTGTACACTTCTTCTTCCTTTTCCGTCTCAATTTTCAAATTTGAGCGCGGATAGGCAACGCAAAGCAGTACATAACCCTGCTGTTGAAGTTCTCGACTAACGCCCATACCATCGGTTTGGTCTACAGTTCCTGCTAAAATTTGAGCAGCACAAGTAGTACAAACCCCAGCGTTGCAGGAACTCGGCAAATCTAGCCCAGCAGCATAAGCAGCCCGCAAAATGGTTTTATCCTCTGGTACTTGGATAGTATGAACTTCGCCTTGGTGGTGGATTTGAACAGTGTAAGTTTGAGACATATAAAAGTGGCTTGGGCGATTTTTAATTGAAGAATTGCCGACTTTGGATTGATCCTGCTTGAAGTCAGGAAGTTGAGAGATTGAAGAATTGAAGGTTGGTTATCCCTATCAGAGATAGGCATGAAACCCGACAAGCCAAACAATCCAAGGCTCCAAAATCGAAAATCCAAAATAGAGTGACAGCCATTGTTAATTGCTAACAAGTTATTGTATCTCGATCGCTCTAATTTCCTGGGTGCAACTTCAAGGAAGTATCATTACCAACTGTAAAGATTGTTAAGGCGGCATACCCTAGCAATAAATAGAAAACAAAAAAGCTGATAATTCGACAGGGAGAGATCTTGAATGCTAGAAAATTATCGTCATCACGTAGCACAACGCGCTGCTTTAGGGATTCCGCCGCTACCACTGGATGCCGAACAGACATCGGAATTATGTGAACTACTGAAACAGCCGCCAGATGGGGAAGAAGAAACGTTGCTTTCCCTGCTGCGCGATCGCGTTCCTCCTGGTGTCGATCCGGCTTCTTATATTAAAGCCGGGTTTCTCACAGGTATAGCTAAAGGTGAAATTACCAGCCCACTAGTTTCACCTCTATACGCCATTGAGTTACTGGGAACAATGATCGGCGGCTATAACGTGCGATCGCTAATAGATTTACTATCTCACTCCGATCCCCAGCTTGCCAGTGCTGCCGCATCTGCCTTAAGTAAGATTTTACTGGTATATGATGCCTTCCATGATGTGGCAGAGTTGGCAGAAACTAACTCTTACGCCCAAAAAGTGATGGAAGCTTGGGCAGAAGCCCGTTGGTTCACCAATCGTCCCCAGTTGCCAGAAGCAATTACCGTCACAGTATTTAAAGTACCAGGAGAGACAAACACAGACGATCTTTCTCCTGCACCTCATGCTACCACTCGTCCTGATATTCCCTTACACGCTTTGGTAATGCTGGAATCTCGGATGCCTGGAGCGTTGGAAACGATTGCTCAATTGAAGCAGAAAGGGCATCCTGTAGCTTATGTCGGGGATGTAGTAGGAACTGGTTCATCCAGAAAATCGGCGATTAACTCTGTGCTGTGGCACATTGGACAAGATATTCCCTTCGTCCCGAATAAGCGGGCAGCGGGATATATTTTAGGAAGTGCGATCGCGCCTATTTTCTTCAACACAGCTGAAGACGCGGGGGCTTTACCCATCCAGTGCGATGTCTCCAAAATGGAAACAGGCATGGTAATCACCATCCATCCCTATAAAGGTGAAATTACCAACGCTGTAGAGACGCAAAATTTTGCATCTGGAGAAGTCATTTCCACCTTCACCCTCAAGCCTGACACCATTTTCGATGAAGTCCGTGCAGGAGGACGAATTCCCCTACTAATTGGACGTACCCTCACTGACAAAACCCGTCAAACCTTGGGATTAGAACCCAGCAGCATCTTCATCCGTCCGAAGCAACCAACTGACACGGGCAAAGGCTACACCCTCGCCCAGAAAATGGTCGGCAAAGCTTGCGGATTAGCTGGTGTGCGCCCCGGTACATCTTGCGAACCAATTATGACTACTGTTGGTTCCCAGGATACCACAGGTCCCATGACCCGCGATGAGTTGAAAGAACTTGCTTGTCTTGGCTTCAGTGCTGACTTGGTGATGCAAAGTTTCTGTCACACCGCCGCTTATCCCAAACCAGTTGACATCAAAACTCACCACGAATTGCCTGACTTCATGGCACAGCGTGGCGGTGTCGCCTTGCGTCCCGGCGATGGTATTATTCACTCTTGGCTCAACCGAATGCTGCTACCAGATACTGTTGGCACTGGTGGTGATTCCCATACTCGTTTCCCTCTAGGAATTTCCTTCCCCGCTGGTTCAGGGTTGGTAGCTTTTGCAGCTGCTTTGGGTGCAATGCCTTTGGATATGCCGGAATCTGTCTTAGTCAGGTTTAAGGGAGAATTGCAACCCGGTATCACTCTCCGAGATATTGTCAATGCCATTCCTTATGTAGCCATGCAAAAAGGGCTGATGACAGTGGCGAAGCAGAACAAGAAAAACATCTTCTCCGGGCGGATTATGGAAATTGAAGGCTTGCCAGATTTGAAAGTAGAGCAAGCTTTTGAATTGACAGATGCTACAGCTGAGCGATCGTGTGCAGGTTGTACGATTAAACTGAGTATCGAGACAGTTTCCGAATATCTCCGTTCCAACGTAGCACTGTTGAAAAACATGGTAGCGCGAGGCTATCAGGATGCTAGAACCATCATGCGCCGCGTCGCCAAAATGGAAGAATGGCTAGCAAATCCCTCTTTGATGGAAGCAGATTCCGATGCGGAGTATGCCGAAATTATCGAAATTGATTTGAACGAAATCAAAGAACCCATCGTCGCAGCACCGAACGATCCAGATAACGTCAAGCTCCTGTCAGAAGTGGCTGACGATCCGGTGCAGGAAGTATTTGTCGGTTCCTGCATGACCAATATTGGTCACTACCGCGCCACTGCTAAAGTGTTGGAAGGCGAACAAGCTGTTAAAACCCGTCTATGGATTTGTCCCCCCACCCGCATGGACGAACACCAACTGAAAGAAGAGGGTGTTTACGGCGTGTTTGGTGCTGCTGGTGCTAGGACAGAAATGCCTGGTTGCAGCCTATGTATGGGTAATCAGGCACGGGTTGAAGATGGCACGACAGTGTTTTCCACTTCTACCCGCAACTTCAACAACCGCATGGGTAAAGATGCGCGAGTATATCTCGGTTCAGCCGAATTAGCCGCAGTTTGTGCATTATTAGGTCGCATTCCTAACGTACAGGAATATATGGACATTGTGGCGCACAAGATTCATCCCTTCGCTGACAATTTATATCGGTATTTAAACTTCGATCAAATTGCTGGTTTTGAGGATGAAGGACGCATAATTCCCCTAGAAGAAATGCCCCGCATTGAGGATATTTTGGGGATGCCCACAGCAGCTAGTCGATAATCGTAGGGTGGGCATTGCCCACCTTAACTTATTTAGGGATCAATTAACCGCTAGACAAACAAAGCCCGACTGTTTAGGCTTCAACACAAAGTCTGACCACAGGTTCTGTTCTAATTTGGTGAAGAGACTATTTTTTATAGACAGCTAGATTAGGAACTCGTCAAGGAATGAACTCGATTGTACTGTACAATTTTCCTGACAATTATTTTAAAACAAAAATATAAATCTATAATAGCTTTTTTAGTGAAACATCTGGGAATATTAATGGAAGCAAAAAGAATATAACTAGTGAACATGAAAGCATCTGAAACTACTGTGCGTAACTTATTAGAAGGTACTAAACAGTTTCAAATCCCACTTTTTCAAAGACCGTACTCTTGGGACAAGACAAATTGGCAAAGCCTGTGGGATGACCTCATGAGCCTTTACTGGGAGAAAGTAGAGGGCTTTTACTTTCTAGGTCCCATCGTGACACAAGCAGTAGCCGGAACAGCTGAAGGCATATCTCCATTTGTTGTTATTGACGGACAACAGCGTCTGACAACACTTACCCTTCTCTTAGCAACTCTACGGAACCACCTGAGACAAGACAATCCTGAACTTGCAGATGAGCTATACGAGCTGTACTTGATTAATAAGTTTAAAAAGGGTGATGACTTGTATAAAGTGCTGCCTACTCAAGATGACCGCGAGGTGTATAGGAAAATTATTCAAACCCAAGACAGGGAAATTGAGGGACAGGGCAATATTTACGAAGCTTATAAGTTTTTTTCAGAGCGGCTGACTGAGCGTGACCCCGATGAGGATACTTTGATCGACTATGCAAAGTTTAAAACAGTCGTCCTAGAACGCCTAACATTGGTAAACATTACTTCGGAAGATAGAGACAACCCATACCTAATTTTTGAAAGCTTAAATTACAAAGGACAAGAGCTGACTCAAGCAGACTTAGTACGTAATTACATATTTATGAAGCTGCCTCGCGCTCAACAAGAAAATGTATACAATGATGTATGGCTACCTCTTCAAAAACAGTTTAAAGTCAAAGTAGGACAAAGTAAGTACGCAGAAGAACTCACTAATGCATTCTGGTACTATTTACGTAAAGATGCGCAGGCTGTTAATAAGAAAAATATTTATCAAACTCTTAAAGAAAAGTTTGATAAATTAGAATTACATTCGATCAAAAGTGAATTAGAAAACCTTACTGAATTTGCAAATTACTATCAGCGGCTTAATTTTCCAGATGAAGAACCAGAGCCTCGTTTAAAGCATTGGTTTAAGCGGTTTCTTCGATTGGATTTCACTACTTCTCACATTTTCATACTTAACATTTATCATGAGTATGCAATCGGGCGCTTCTCTCTTGATAATTTTGAGAGAATCTTAAGTTACTTGGAATCTTACTTCATACGCCGCTTGTTTGCAGGAATATCAACTAGAGTTTTGGGAAGCATTTTTACCAATCTGTATAGTCAAGTATTACAAGAGAATTCAAATGATTTGGTAAGTGCATTACGTAATGTTATGTTGAGCTTTAATGGCAATAAAGTCTGGCCAGAAGATGATTCGTTTAGACAAGGTATCGTCAGCAAAAATGTTTATACTAATAGTTCAATTGATCGAGCAAAACTTTTATTAGAAAGAATAGAGGAAACTTTGAGTAAGGAACGAGTTGATACTCACACTCTCACAATTGAACATATTATGCCTCAAACATTAACTGATAACTGGTGTTTAATGTTAGTTGAAAACTACAATAACATACATAAGCGCTGGCTCAACACTTTAGGCAACCTGACCCTAACTGGCTACAACTCTGAGCTATCTAACAAGCCTTTTAATGAGAAATTGAGATATTTGAGAGATAGTAATGTGACTGCAAATCAATACTTCCGAAACGTAGAGGCTTGCGATGAACAGGCGCTCCAGAAGCGTGCTGAAGATTTAGCTAATATAGCCGTTAAGGTTTGGTCAAGATAAATAAAGTGTAATCTATAACGCACCCTTGAAATTGCTTAGTACGCAACTTAGAAGAATAAACAAGCCTGCGATCGCGCTTTAATTTCCCAAAAGTTGAGCGCACTTCTCTATACTAATAAATGCATCCAGCACCCAACTGTAAATCAGGCATAGTTTAAGAAAAACGCCTGTTAAGAAACCAATAAAATGCTAGAAATTCACAAAAATTACATCGTTGACGAGAATCAGCAACCTATTGCTGTACAAATTCCTCTTGCCGAATTTGAAAAGATAGAGGAAATTCTTGAAAATTACGGCTTAGCAAAATTAATGGAAGAAGCAGAAGATGAACAACGACTTTCCAAAGAAGAAGCCCAACAGTATTACCACTCACTAAAAGGCAACCATGTGGAAGGTTGAATACACAAAGCGGTTTCTAAAAGACCTTGCTGCATTACCAGTAGAGTTTCAAACTCGTGTAGAGCCTATCATTTTTCAAGAACTCGAATCAGAGAATCCTTTTGAATTAGGTTATCTTGAGAAAATGACTGGCTATACAGATAAATACAAGATTCGCCTGGGTGATTACAGAATTGGTATTGCAATTGATAAACAAACAAAAACACTAATTTGTCAAAGAATTGCCCATCGCCGAGAGATATACAGAATTTTCCCTTGAAGTACGCTTGCACCTCTAACTTTTCGCTGACGGCAGAATCAACATCGCATCACCAAACGAATAAAAGCGATATTGATTTGCGATCGCCTCCTGATATAAATCTAACAACCGCTGCCGACCGATCAAAGCACTTACTAACATCATTAAACTGGAACGAGGGAGATGAAAATTCGTAATCATCCCTTCTACCACTCGCCATTGATAACCAGGATAAATAAACAAATTCGTCTTACCACAAAACGGTTGTAACTGCCCAGATTCTGCTGCACCCTCCAAAGCTCTAACCGCTGTTGTTCCTACTGCAATAATTCTGCCTCCCTGCGCTTTCGTGGCACGAATTTGCTCGACGGTTTCTGCACAAACCTCTATCCACTCACCATGCATTTTGTGAGTCTGAATGTCTTCTACTTCCACAGGGCGGAATGTCCCTACGCCGACGTGCAAAGTCACAAACGCACGTTTCACACCACGTTCTTGCAATCGATCTAGTAACTCTGGGGTAAAATGCAATCCAGCTGTAGGGGCTGCTACTGCCCCAGGGCGATCAGCATAAACTGTTTGATACTGTTCTAAACTTGCCTGAGAGTTTGTTATATACGGTGGTAGAGGTACTCGGCCAAAAGATTCTAATAGCTGAATCACAGATACACCGGATGGCAAATCAAACTGCAACACGCGCCCACCAGTTTCCTTGTCTGTAGCTAAGACAGTAGCACTTAAAAAGGATGAAGGATGAAGGCTAAAAGCTGAATTATGCTCTTTTATGTTTCCTAACTCCTCCAAGGGCGGGTTTATTGATGATGAGGATTGTTTTACCGACAATTTAGATAAATCCGCGCCTACGACTCCTGACTCTTGTTTAGCAAAAAAAATCTTTGCCCCTGGCTGCAAACGCTTCCCAGGCTTCACTAAAGCCAACCAGACATTATGTTGCTGTTCCTCCAACAGCAAAACCTGCACCATAGCACCACTGGCTTTTTGTCCATATAGACGTGCAGGAATTACCTTTGTATTGTTCATCAACAACAAATCGCCTGGAAGAAGCAATTCAGGTAAATCGCGGAAGATGCGATGCGAGTGATGAATCGGAGAATCCACTACTAACAACCGGGCACTATCTCTAGGAGAAACTGGGTTTTGAGCAATCTGTTCTGGTGGAAGTTCGTAGTCATACCCAGAAGAAGATCGCTCTAATTCTCCTGCACTAACGGTGAGGATGGGGTTGGATTGAGAAATGTTTCGATCTGGCATACTACCAATAACGTTGCTATCTGACATAGGTAAGGAATCATTACCAAAATTCCGTGTTTTTACTGAACCCAAGGAAGAGGGCAATCTTTAAATTGATGGTAATGCATCTTTTATATAGCCGCTATTTAGTATTTTGCCGGATTTTACACAGGTTTTATCTGGAGCGCGATCGCGTAGCAATTTGGGTGAATCTACCCATATACAGTAGGGGGTTCTCCGCTAGTGAAGATGTTCTCAATTAGTAACAATAAAGGTGTAGGATCGGCTTGTCTCCCAGCAGGGATATGGAATACCTGTACTATCTCGCAAACGCTAGCCTCACTTTGAGGATTGTTGAGTACCTGCACAGCAGACCTCAACTACCTTTTGGTTTCGTTACCGTAATTCACCAAATTGATGGCTGGGTTGTCAAAGTCAAAATGAAATCTCCGCTCAACACCCAGCAGGATGGAGACTTTAGGGCTTTTTTAAACGAATTGGGAATTCCTTATGAAGCACCAATTCGCCTGAGAATGGCTCTTTGGAGCTTAGAAGCAGGACAGTCTCCGGTCGATGTTATGCGCCGTTACCAAGTGGCGATCGTTTCTCATGGAAATCCAGAACGCGAAGAAATAGAAACTTTCCGGCAGCAGTTTGTTAGAGGATTGGGATACTGTCCCGAAACTTTGGCTTGAAGAAGGTGTGGTGGAGTGAGTTAATCAAAAGCTGAAGGAAAGTATTCTTGCAGCACTAGCTGACAACCTGCAAATTTTATAGCTTGTCCTAATTGAATAGACAAAGATGATAAGTCAGTCGCCTCTGCTTTCGTTAATGCAGTTTTGGGTGATTGGCTTTGTTGGCGGTTGAGTAATTTCTGGCAGCTTACCAGCGCGACATCGAAACGGCAAGAATAATCGGCAAAATCTGGGTAAGTTGTCAAAAAGCACTGTGCAGCTTGCCAAAGTTTTGCTTGCTTTTGTGGCGTAATCGCTAGTAATCCTCCAGCATCCCAACTACCTTTTGAGCGAGTTTTGACTTCGACAAATGCCAATAAAGGCAATTCGATTTTGGATTTTGGATTTATCCCCAACAACCCAACTCCCTCAGCTCCCTCAGCTCCCCCTGCTGTCTCATAGCGTGAATCCAGTCTCGCCACGAGATCCAATTCTCCCCAACGGCAACGCCAGCGACGATGTAGAATTATCCAGCCTGTGGATTGCAACCATTGAGCAACTAAATCTTCACCTAAGACACCTATATCGGGATAATGAGATTGAGAACGGTTCGCCATTGGCTGCAACTATATGAATTTCAGGTTAGACAATCAAATTGTAAAAAGTATAGCCAGTTTATTGATTTGGGGAGCGATTTGCATCATAGCTGTTGGTGCGATCGCTATTTCTAATCTCGTCATCGCTCCCAGCGCCCTAGCTCTCGACTATAACAAAGGAAGCTTGGTAGGCACTGATTTTTCCGGGCGCGACTTGACAGACTCCAGCTTTAATCATGCCAATCTTCGTAACAGCAATTTCAGTCACTCTAATTTAAACGGAATAAGTTTATTTGCCGCCAATCTTGAGTCGGCAAATTTAGAAGGAGCAGATCTATCTAATGTCACTCTAGACTCGGCTCGTTTGACTAGAGCAAATTTGACTAATGCTGTATTAGAAGGGGCTTTTATGGCTAACGCTAAGTTTGATGGGGCAATTATTGATGGTGCAGACTTTACTGATGTTTTACTCCGGCGCGATGAGCAAGATAAATTGTGCAAAGTCGCTCAAGGTACTAACCCAACTACAGGGCGCAAAACCCGCGATACGCTATTTTGTCCGTAACAAGGGGCAATGAAATGATGAATTATGAGTTATAAATGATGAATTTTTAACCCGTCATCATTCATCATTCATCATTCAGACTTTTACCTAAATCAGATCGGTTAAAGAAAATTGCCGCTGTCGATCTAGTTCTTGCAGCCGCTGCTGTTCTTGGCAGAATAAATCGTGATACAACTTTTGATCCTCTGGTTCCTTAGATGAATCGATTTCCTCCCACTTTTTGAGATATTGACGACAGCGTTTTTCACACATTACCCTTTCTATACAAGCAGTAGCGGCTTGGATCACTTGGGTTGCCCGCAGTAAATGCTCGTGTTGCGTCTTTTCATCCAAGTGAAATAAGTAAGAAACCTGAGCCATTTCAATTTCAAACTCTAAGCATCGAACTTGTAGGCTGGAAATTAGATCTACTTGCGTTTGGGTTGCAGCAACGCTGTGACTCACCTGGGAAATGTTATTTTCAGCCATTAGATCTAAAATCTGTTGCCATAAAAAGCGGTGGTGTGAGAGGCTAAATTGTAAATCCCTCTCCAGTAGAGCATCGCTCACAGCTTGACGATGTTCGGGGCAGTGCAGATAAATACGTAATAATATAGCTTCTGCTTGTTCTAACAAAGTGCGATCGCCAGCTACGGGCAAAGAGTGAGTTTTATCCTGCTGTCGTTTCTTCGTCAGTATCGATTGACGATAACTATTAACCGGAGCAATTTGAGTTAGGAGATTGTCAGCCCACATTGACACCATTCTGGCATCACCCAAGCTCAACAACTCGGCACAGTGGCGGATATAATGATTGCGTTGATTACCGTCACTAATTTTTTTGAGTAACTTCACCATACCATCCGCTACTTGCTGCGACTGACTAGCTTGTTTGAGATCGCGGTTTGCCACAATTTGTTGAATCTGCCAGTCAAGCCACAAAGGAGCATTTTTTAGCAGTTCGCGGTAATGTTCGGGTGAGTTGCTACGTAAATATTCATCAGCATCTTTACCTGCTGGTAAATTGAGAATACGCAAACTAACTTCACCCTGATAGGCAAGATCTGCTATTTCTCCAATTGCCCGTTGGGCTGCTTGTGCCCCTGCTGCATCTGCATCAAAATTAAGTACTAACTCTTTAGATTCGCTATAGCGCAAACAGGCACGTACTTGATTTAAACTCAAGGCAGTGCCAAGAGAAGCAACGGCGTTGGTAATTCCAACCGCGTGGAGAGCGATCGCATCAAAATATCCCTCCACCACCACCGCCCGATCTTCTTGAGAAATTGCCCCCTTAGCTTTATCCAGGGCAAACAAAGTTTTGCCTTTACTAAAAACCTCTGTCTCTGGAGAGTTGAGATACTTTGGTTGCTCGTCCCCCAAGGTTCTACCACCAAACCCAATTACTCGCCCTTGAGGATCGTGGATCGGAATCATCAGGCGATCGCGAAAATAGTCATAGTAGCCATCACCGGATTGTCGCTGGCGAATCAAGCCTGCTTGTTCCAATAGCCCAACGGGATAGCGTTTCACATCCACTAAATATCTATATAGAGTCTCCCATCCCGCCGGAGCATAACCTAGCCCAAACTGCCCAATTGTTTCCCCGCTCAATTGTCGGGAAGATTGCAAATAATCTAAAGCTAACTGCCCTTGGGGTTGCCGTAAAGCGTGTTGATAAAAGTTTGCCGTTACTTCTAATACCTGATACAGTTGCTCCCGTAAAGATAGCTGACGCTGTAATTCTTGCCGTTGTTCTGGTTCTAGAGTTTGTACTGATATCGAGTAGCTTCGTGCTAAATCCAGCACTACTTCACTAAAAGAACGCTTTTCTAGTTCCATCAAGAACTTAATTGCATTTCCTCCAGCTTGACAGCCAAAGCAGTAGTACATCTGCTTACCAGGGCTGACGCTGAAACTGGGAGTTTTTTCATTATGGAACGGGCATAAACCGACAAAATCCTTCCCTCGCTTACGTAAGACGACGTGTTCCGAGACGACTTCGTAAATGTCAGCCCGTTGTTTAACTTCTTCAATTGTGTCGGGATGCAGGCGAGGAAATTGCATTATTTTTGTCAACTGCTGAGATCTGAGTCGGTAAAGGAGTAAAGGCTATTACTTATTGTGATGCTACAACTGGAAATTTGCTGTAACTGATAAGTGTTAACAGTTACACCACGAGTTTTTCATAGCTCAAATGCGACTTTAGGCTGTCTGACTAAAGTATATAAACATACAGTAATTTTTAATTTCCTTCGAGTAACCATAGAGCTTACAGCTCAGCAACCCTATATAAATCTTAGATAAAGCTTATATAAATCTTAGATAAATTGGGAGATAAAAACCGTAATACTTCGTCTTGAATTAGTGTTTAAGTTTATCGATGCCATCTCAATATTAGAGAGCGATCGGGGAATAATACATCCAAGCAATAATTCTGTTTGACTAACCGGACAAATTGACTATGACGGAGCAGAAAATTCAAAAAGGTCTAGATCGCGCTCACGTACTTGTTACAGCGTTTGGCTTTTTACTAGCGCTTACTAGTTTTATCTCTACAAGTACTGCACAATCTACAAATCGCGATCGCCATATTCCAATCAGATTTGGAGAAGTTTTAGGTGCGGTAGAGAATACCGCCCGCGCATCCCTAATCAACAATAAATAATTTTGTAGGGTGGGCAATGCCCACCCTAGATTCTATCGGTAAAAAGCGAGCGCACTTCTTCGGTTGAGTGCAGATTACTCTTAAAACCCTTAACTATCACTTCACAGCAGGTTGCTTCCGAGCGTAAGAGTATAAGAATAGACCGAAGAGAATTGCAAACGTAAGATCGATGATACCTGGAATCAGATAAATTGGGTGAACGTTGCCGATCGCAGTTTGATAAGCCAACACAACGAAAACTGAAGTCTGTGCGTAAATTCCAAATTTGATTATCTCATGATTGCGGGAGATATCCTGCCCTACCCACCAGTAGGCGATGCCGATAACAAATACCAAAGCTAGAAATAGTTGTAAATATTCAGGATTAGCCAGAGGTTGTAGGTTCAGCCACTGGCGAATCGCAGAGTCGCCAAGTAGCAATGCTACAGATTCAATCCAATTGATCGCAGCCTTGACTAAAAATACATACTTCCATGCCTGTAGGTTACCCATTATACCTAATCTCTTTTTCTATTAAAAATGGTTGAGTTGAGCGCTTATCGCCTCAAAGCTACTACCTACCAATTAAATAAGCCAAATTAACCAGAACTACATCAGTCCTAGGCTTTACAACTAAAGAGTTATTTTTTTGACACTCTTTAAAACTAAAGTTAATCAAGCAAATTCCGTCGATGTATTTGTTTTTATGTACTTAGTTTGAAGGGAAAATTAAGTCGAAAGCAAACAGAGAATTATTATCTAGGCTTGGAGTGGTAGCTGTGATTAAATGGCTTATAACAGTTTTCTAGGTGTCAAACTTTACTGAATCAAATAAGTAAACCAAGTAGGCTGAGTATCGTTACCTGTAAATTTAGGTTGTGCCAAACGCCAGGTTTTACCCTCTTTTTGACGTTGTAGGTAAATATCGAACGGGTTTTGCTGCTGCGTCACCCGTCGTTTCGGTAGCCGCATCGTTAAATTGTATGTGCCTTTGAGATGATAAGCAGGTAAATCTTGGATCTCTAAGGGTTCCTGCTGGGTAATTTTCACTCGCTTAATTTCAAATCCTTTCACATTCAAGCCTAGTTTTTGACTTAGCTGCTGTTGAGTTTGTTGAAGCTGAAGCGCCAAACTCTTTTGCACCAGTTGGTTATTCGGTGTCATTCCAGAAGTACCACAAGCACTCAGCAGCACTAGTAAAATTCCTGTCAAAACAAGTCGCACCATTGTTTTATCGCACACCACTCTTTAGTTGTAGTATAGGCGGTGGATGACGCAAATTCTAAATCCAACTATGCCAAAACAAACTATTGGTTTGGACGATCGCCTGTATAATTACTTACTATCTGTTTCCCTGCGAGAGCCAGAAATTTTACGGCAGCTGCGGCAAGAAACAAACAATCATCCTGAAGCAACTATGCAAATTGCACCGGAACAAGGTCAATTTATGGCGTTGTTGGTTCAGCTATTGGGTGCAAAAAAAACTCTGGAAGTTGGGGTATTTACTGGTTATAGTTCCCTTTCGGTTGCTTTGGCGCTTCCGCATGATGGTAAGATTATTGCTTGCGATGTGAGTGAAGAATATACTGCGATCGCTCTTCGATATTGGCAAAAAGCAGGCGTAGCAGACAAAATCGATCTACGTATAGCACCAGCACTAGAAACATTAGATCGATTATTGGCTGATGGACAGGCAGAAACGTTTGATTTTGCGTTTATTGATGCTGATAAAGTAAACTACGAGGGATATTATGAGCGATCGCTTCAGTTAGTGCGTCCTGGTGGTTTAATTGCAATTGATAATGTTTTATGGGGTGGAAAAGTTGCAGATTCTCAATTTCAAAACAGCAGCACGTTAGCAATTCGCGCCTTGAATCAAAAGCTACATCACGATGAGAGAATAACTTTAAGCCTCGTTCCGATCGCGGATGGACTCACTTTAGCATTGAAGCGGTAGATTATCTCTGCTTGTAGTCTGCATCAATTTTCGCCTCCAGTACCTCTAGTGGAGATTGTTCGGAGAATGATGAAACTTGTTTTTCTAATTTGTCGCAGCACTGTAGCACTAGCCGCAATCCTTCATCTCTAGAAATCTCGCCACTTGGCGGTTGAAATTGTTCCAAAATTTCTGCTTCTGTTGTCTGATATTTTCCCAGAGACGATCGCAGTTTTGCTAGGTAATGCGATCCTTCATTGTTGTCTGGAATTACGAACTCGATCAGAGAATCGAGGTATGCTTTTACCTGGGCACTCTTAATTCCCTCAGTTACAGCAGCATACAGCAAATCGCCATCGAGATAATCAAAGTCTGGTACAGTTAAAAGAGCGCCACTCAATTGAAAAGTACGGACTCCCGGATCTGGTCTGACGGTCAAATTCTCTCGTCTAACTCGATCTGCTGCATTGTAAACTAGAGTAGCGATCGCCAGAATAACTTCAGGATAGTTACTATCACATCCTCGCATCTCGATCGTACCTATACGATTCAGTCTGACACGATTCCATGCAGTTTTAAGCAAGCTTCCGCCCGCCTCTGCAAACAGGTGACGCTCCACTCCGGCTTTATCCATTGCTGCTAGCCATGCATGATATCTGGCAAACTGTAGCTCGACTAATTCCTCTATGCTAAATACATAAGGCTGAAGCCCTCCAACCGCTTGTAGATGAGTGTAAACTCCCTCCCAACCAAAGCGATCGCTTCCTCTATAATGAACGGTATGAGCAGATACATTCATTTCCCGTCCTTGATAAAACGGACACGCGCGTGAGAGTGCTATCAGCGCTACATCCATAGCAGTTGCTAGATTGTAGAGATTTAGTAATTCCTCTCTCGCCTCACGGGTTACGTTATAAGATACTCCCACACGCGGACTGATCGTTCCCTCCGGCAGATCCAAATGTAGATGTGTGCCAGTACATCTGCCAGCATGGAGGAACCTTTCATACCCAACTGTACGAATTTGAACGTGATACCATAACTTATCTCGGCTTACTGGCATCACGTGCAAAGGGTAGGTAGACAGAGGATAGAGCCTTAAATGCAGATCTCGCCCCACTTCTAAAGCCAGCTTCAAATTACTCAAGTACTCGTTTGCCAGTTCTGTAACTGAATAGGCAGGAGGAGTATTAATCTCAACCATACTTTTAACCCATTCAGGAGCAAAGTAATTTGGACTGCGCCCCTTTTCCGTCGCTACCTCCTGACACCGTTGCAATAATTCATCAGATCGATTGGAAATTGCACCAGTTTCATCTACCAAGAAGAACTCTTGCTCAAGCCCTATACGACGGTTGGCTACAGTCATACCGAAAACCTCTATAGCGTCGTTTTTGCAGCAATAGATCCAAGAAGCTACCTCAATAATTGCACTATCAAATGTGGTTTCAAGTATCTAATAGCTCTTCTTCTATAATTAAATAAAAATTTATGTCCAAAGGTATAGGTATAGATTGCGTCTCTGTACTTGCTTCAATGCCTCAAGAATACCAGGTACAGTTGATCGCAGCGCGCGGCGAATAGGGTCAAGTTGTTCTAGATCTGGTTGGTTTGTCCATTCAGGCGTTGCTGAATAGCGAATGATAAATGTTGTAAGCGGATGGCAGTTGCCCTAATCATGACCAGTCGCGGTATCCCCTGCATTTACTACGGTACAGGACATATACCTCCACAACGATACCAACGGTGGCAACGATTCCTAAAATAGCCCGATGATGGAGAAGTGGGATACTGATAGCCAATTAGATAGTGAAATTCGCTTACTCTCTGGTTTACCTCGTTTAAACCCATCTGTATCAATGGGTGGACAATGGCAGAGATACATCACGCCTGATGTTTACTGCTACGTGCGGCGCTACCGTGATTTTATTTGCTTTGTAGCAATGAATCGCACTTCGTCTGCAACTATAGTTGCAGAAGTTACTACCGATCTTCCTAACGGCGAACATACTTGTGTTTTAACTAGACGTAAGTTTGAAGTTGTAGATGGGAAGTTACACGATTTAGAATTAGAGCCGCTAGATGTTATTGTTCTGAGTCACGTTGGCGATCGCGTTAAAGGACAAACGATTGTCCGCGCCCAGCTTAACGGCGTGGAGACTAAACCTGGTGAAATTGTTGCTGTAATTGGGGATTGCCCAGAACTGGGTAACTGGGATATTGCCAAAGCTTACCGATTGGAATACATTAACACCAACACCTGGTTTGGGGAAATTCCCTTTAATGAAAGCGCAGGTAAGTTGATTAGTTATAAATATGTTCTGTTGCGCGAGGGTAAGTCTCCACTGCGAGAAAATTTGGTTCCTCGCCGTTGGGCGATCGCTGGCGCTGGTACTCTCAAGTAGCGCGATACTTGGGAGTCTGGAAGAAAATCATGAAGCAATTTGCAATTCGCAAGTTCCTCAGCCCAGTTGCTTCAATGCTATCGGTTAAAACCAGAAGTTAGAAACAACGGTTTTACAATTACGAATTGCGAATTGCGAATTGCGAACTGTTTTTATCGTGCCTTGTCCAAGACGTAGGGGAGAAAAGCGCGCCGTACCTCAGATGCTCCACGTAAGCTCGGCTCAATCGTCGCGGTGAACCACGAGGAATCCCCGCTCAAGAAGTGAGCATGGAGATCGACTA
>DATNQH010000325.1:0-2274 GCA_036704105.1 Leptolyngbyaceae cyanobacterium
GTCAAGAAAAAGCAGATGAAATTACCAAATTCATTACAAAGATGAAGGATAAAAGCGATCTAAGCGAAACACAGCAAGCTTTTATTCAACGTAAACAATCAACACTTACTCGAATAAACAATTCCTTTGAGCGTCAGAGTCAAACCACAATATCTGCGGTGAATCGCACATTTTGGTTGGAGTCAGTCTGGGACTAGAAAAACCTGCCACAGTCGCAGTAGTGGATGCGATCGCCAACAAAGTATTGGCTTACCGGAGTATTAAACAATTACTTGGTGACAATTACGAACTGCTAAATCGTCAGAGACGGCAACAGCAGTACCTATCTCACGAACGTCACAAAGCACAAAAAAGCTTCTCTCCCAATCAAATTGGCGCATCCCAGTTAGGCCAACATATAGACAGATTATTGGCTAAAGAAATTGTCGCGTTAGCGAGAACCTACAAAGCTGGCAGCATCGTTTTGCCCAAGTTAGGAGATATGCGGGAGATTGTCCAAAGTGAAATTCAAGCCATAGCCGAAGCAAAATGTCCAGGCTCCGTAGAAGTTCAGCAAAAATACGCCAAACAGTATCGAGTTAACGTTCATTCCTGGAGCTATGGCGGATTAATTCAGAGCATTCAAAGTAAAGCCGCTTAGATAGGAATACTGATTGAAGAGGGAAAACAACCTATTCGAGGCAGTCTCCATGATAAAGCCAGGGAATTAGCACTTTCTGCTTACAATCTCCGCTTAACTAGGCGAAGTTGACAAATATCTGAACCTTGATAACGGGACTTAGACAAAAAAGAAGATGAAAACAGGTTATAATGCTTTGTTAGCCTACTTTTCACGTCAAAACGACTCCGAATGAAAGAGACAACTCCCGCAGCCATGCCTCCATGCTTTGAAAAATGGTGTCAACGGTTTGATGATGTGTTTACTCATAAAGCACAAAAAAGAGAGTTTAGACATTATTTAGGGGGGCTATTAGGAGAAAGCGAGAGAAAAAACCTATTTCAGCTCGCAGAGAACGCTGTAGGGGTGAGTTATCATCGTTTACACCACTTTTTAACCGAAGCACCCTGGTCTAGTTCACGGGTAAATGAACGTCGTTTAGAGGTAATGAACAAATGTAGTCAGACCAGAATTAGTAGAGGATTTAGCTTGATAATTGACGATTCTGGTCATAGAAAGAGTGGCAACTTCACAGATGGAGTGGGAAGACAGTACATCGGAGAAATTGGTAAAACAGATAATGGAATAGTAGTAGTAACAACGCATTTATATGATGGACGAAAAAGCTTACCATTAGACATAGAGTTATATCAGCACGCTGATTCTTTAATCGAAGGGAAACAAGACCCTGAATTTGAAAAGAAACCAGAATTAGCAATTAAGTTGATAGACCTAACGCTTCAAAGAGGTTATCAACCAGGGATAGTAATTGTAGATGCTGGGTATGGTAACAATACATCCTTCCTATTAGAGCTAGAAAAACGGCAATTAAAGTATTTAGGGGGCGTAGCTAAAAATCGCCAAATAAATATTAATCATCAACAGAATATTCAACAAACAATTAGGGTAGATGAATTAGCACAAAGTTTGCCTATAGAGGCTTTTACAAAAATTCAACTAAATTTAGATAAACCGAAAACAGTATGGGTTGTAACTAAAGAAGTAGAGATATCACAATTGAAGGGAAAGCGAAATATTGCTATCGTAATGAATGCCGCAACTTTCTCACAAGCTACTGATATTGACTATTTTATCACCAACGTTTCCTCATCAATTGTCAACCCAGAATGGATAGTAGACACCTATGCCTCAAGAAATTGGGTAGAAGTTTTTTATAGAGAAGCTAAAGGCTGGCTAGGACTAAAAGAATATCAAGTCCGAGATAAAAGAAGTTTACTTCGACATTTTACCTTGGTTTTTTGTGCCTATACTTTTATTCTTTGGCATCAGATGACAGGAGGCTTAAGACGCAGGTGGGCAAACAAACCTTTGAACACCTTTCCTGAAGCTTTGGAAGCATTTAGAACGGCTATGTCTTATCGATTTTTCGATTGGTTGACCCTCAACCGTGACGTATTTACTGCTTATAAAGCCAGTTTGGGCTTTATTTGGGCTTAATTTTTGTCTAAGTCCCAATATTCAAAAATTGGCGTTGGCAATCAGCACAAATGTATCTTTGTTTACCTTTCCTGCTCCCATTCTTACGAATGTGTGTAGAGTTACATTGTGGACATTGCATTGTCAAACCTCTATATCCCTCCTTCTATTATGCAACG
>DATNQH010000326.1:0-20528 GCA_036704105.1 Leptolyngbyaceae cyanobacterium
TAAAGTGAAATTAAGTCTATGGCACTGAAATTATAGCTAAAGCCCAACTACCAGTTAACTGAGAATGCTACAGCCAGTAGGTAAATATCGCGCTTGAGCAAAGGGTAGTTTGTTTAGCAGTTGCAAACAGAAATTAAAACAAGCTGGGATATTGCTAAGGCAAGACTGAGGAGAGATGGAAATGAGCAAACTAGTCAATTAGCAACTCGTCTAAAGCTACAGCCGTAAAGTTTTGTTGGTTTAATTACGAATCATGACAAGGAGAGACTAATGAATGAATCAATTTCAAAAAAATTAACTAACTGGATCGTAACTGGGGTATTTCTAGCATTTGTAGCGGGATTTTCTCTACTTAACCAGCCCAGCGCCATAGCTCAAACGCTAACGCCATCCTTAACGACTGAATCTACATCTGCTCCAGTAACATCTCCAGTAGTATTGCCCACAGAGTCTGTAGCAGCAAACGTTAGACGTTTACTAGAAACTAAAGAATGTGTTGGATGTAACCTAAGTGAGGCAAACCTCAAGGACGCAAACTTACAAGCGGCAAACTTGCAGGGGGCGAATTTGTCAGGTGCAGACTTAGAGAGAGCAAATTTACAGCAAACCAACCTGCAAGCAGCAAACTTACAGGGAGCAGATTTAGGCAAGACAAATATAGCTGGAGCAAACCTGGAAAGAGCAAACCTATTTGATGCAGACTTAGAAAAGGCAAACCTGCAAGGGACAAACCTACAAGGGGCGAACCTACGAGAGGCTAGCTTGGAGAAGACAAATCTAACAGCTGCGAACATACAGGGAGCAAATCTACAAGGGGCTGATTTGGAAGGAGTAATAAGACCCGAAGGAATAACGGCTCAGTGATTAAAAGTGCTTAGCATAGATGCTGGATGTAATATTCCGTCTAATCTGATTTAAAGCGATCGCAAGAACTTTTGCGATCGCTTCTACAATTGTGCGATCGGTTCAATACTTTTAGGTTAAGGGGGAAAGGGCAAAGGTTAAAGGAAGAAAGCCGCCCTATCTTCCCTTTACCCTTTAACCTTTAACCAAGAAGTATTGGCGATCAGTTGCCATAAAGACCTGAAAGTGTTTGTATTGCCCCACCGATTGCAGTTTGAGCCGTCATTTTTCTGAGGCATCGAACGTTTCAGGTTTCTTGCTGAAACAGCATAGCTAATAATATTTCCCCGGAAACCAGCTACTTATCTGTTTTGTATCTCAACACCCTTTCTTGTGCTGGTAAATAATTTACATAACTTAATATTTTTCCTCTGTCTTAAACTTTATAATTTTTTAGCGCGGTAATCCTACCGATTTTAAGTAGATTAAATTTAAGCAAGCATTTTCAACTAATTACAATGCCCTTTGATAGCCGATTAAAGTATCGTCTTATACTGACATCTCTGATAGTTCTTACCTGCGGTGTAACTGCTTGTGGCAATAGGGCAGAGGAGAAGAAAAACGAGGTGAGCGTTGATGGTGGGGCTGTAGGTTTTCCTATCCATCAAGCAGTTGCAGAAGAATTTCAAAAGGCTAAACCTGATGCTCAAGTTAGCGTTGCTTCCAGTGGTACTGGTGGTGGTATAAGTAAGTTTTGTAATGGTGATATTGATGTCGTTGGTGCTTCACGTGCCATTAAAGATGAAGAAATCCTCACTTGTAGAAAGAAGGGCATTGAGGTTGTAGAACTGCCTATTGCTTTAGATGGAATTGCTGTCATTGCTAATCATGAAAACAACTTTGCGAAATGCTTGACCATCAAAGAATTCAACAAGATTTGGAACTCCAAATCAACTAACAAAGTAACCAACTGGAATCAAATTAATTCAAAGTTTCCCAACCAACCGCTAAAGCTTTATGCCCCAGCTTCTGACACGGGAACATTTGATTATTTCACGCAAGCTGTCACTGGTAAAGCCAAAAATAGCCGCACAGACTATACTCCAAGTCACAATCAAAACGTCCTTGTTCAAGGAGTTATAGGCGATCCGAATGCTCTAGGTTATGTTGGAATATCTTACTACCTGGCAAACCAAGACAAGCTGAACCTGGTTGCTGTGCAAAGTCCAAAAGGAAAGTGTGAAAAGCCAGTTCCTTTAGACAATGTTGTGAAAAATGTTTATTTACCGTTGTCTCGTCCCCTATTTATCTATGTCAGCAAGAAGTCCCTGGACGAACCAGCGGTAAAAGAGTTTGTTAATTTCTATTTAGATAATTCTTGGAAATGGGTCGATCAAGTTGGTTATGTGGCGCTACCCGATGAAGTTTACCCCAAGATCAAGCAAAAACTAGCTTCTGAAGAAACTGGATCTAAATTCAAAGATGCAAAACCTGGTGAGCCGATCGCCAACCTTCTTTAGGGTACTCCTCATTTTCGCTTTTGTACGGCGGGTTTATAAAACATATTTGCGATCAAACAGATGTTTTAACTAAACTCGCCCCTACTAAACCTCCTCAACGACTTTTTAGTTGGTATGCAAAACAGAAATTTTCAAGATCAATTTGAGCGAGAAAATAGGCGATCGCTTGAAAAACAAGCAGGCGAAGATATCCAAGAAAAAATTGTCGCAGCGATTTTATTTTGCTGCGCCTTGATTTCCGTCTTCACGACTTTTGGAATCGTTTTTATTATCTTCCGGGTAACATTTGAGTTTTTTCAAAAAGTTTCGTTCGCTGATTTCTTTCTCGATACCCAGTGGACACCTTTATTTGCCCAGAAACATTTTGGAATTTGGCCTTTGATTAATGGCACTCTACTAACTACAACGATTGCTATGCTCGTTGCCATTCCTCTAGGTTTATCTTCTGCTATCTACTTAAGCGAATATGCTTCACCTAAAGTAGCAGGTATTTTACGCCCAGCGGTAGAACTGCTAGCTGGAGTGCCTACAGTTGTCTATGGCTACTTTGCTCTTTTATTTGTCACCCCTGTGCTGCGAAATTTTCTGCCCTTGGAAATTTTCAACGCCTTAAGTGCTGGGTTGCTGACAGGGATCATGGTTACTCCCACAGTTGGCTCTATCAGCTTAGATTCCCTGCAATCTGTTCCTCGTTCTCTGCGTGAAGGAGCTTATGCAATGGGAGTCACAAAACTGGAAGTAATCACCAAAATTATCTTTCCTGCTGCTCTTTCTGGGATTGCTGCCTCGATTATTCTGGGCATTTCTAGAGCTGTTGGTGAAACAATGATTGTTGTAATTGCGGCAGGACAACAGCCGCGACTAAGTGTTAATCCGTTTGAAACAGTGGAAACAATGACGGCTTATATGGCTCAAATTTCAGGAGGAGATAGCCCTCGTGGCAGCCTTAATTACAACACTTTATATGCTGTCGGAGCCGTTCTGTTCTTAATCACTCTAACTTTAAACATTGTCAGTCATTGGATTTCTAATCGCTACAAAGAAAAGTATTAATAATAGTCATGGCTAGTTCTTTTTACCAAAACGACTTTCAAGAAAGATCCCAGGAGTTCGATCCGCAGGTAGAGAAAAGAGAAAAAATTGGTAAAATCTTTGAAATTCTCTTTTTAATTGGTCTTAGTATTGGCTTAGTAGTTCTTGTCCTCATACTCTTTGATGTTTTTAAAGATGGTTTAGGCAGACTGTTAACACTTGATTTTTTTATTGACACTCCTTCTCGATTTCCTGATAAAGGTGGTATTCGTCCTGCTATTTTTGGCAGCATTTTACTAGGGATACTAGTGATGTTAATTGCTGTCCCTATCGGCGTAGGAGCGGCTTTGTATCTCGAAGAATATGCACCAAAAGCTTGGTGGACAGATGTTATCGAGATTAACATTGCCAACCTGGCTGGAGTTCCTTCAATTGTCTACGGGCTACTAGGGTTAGGAGTCTTCTATTATCTTTTGGGTTTTGGCCCATCTTTGATTACTGGCGCGTTAACTTTATCTTTGCTGTCTTTACCAATAATTATTGTGACTGCCAGAGAGGCAATTCGCTCTGTTCCTAATTCTCTAAAAGAAGCTTCCTATGGCTTAGGAACAACTAAGTGGCAGACAGTGTGGAATCATGTCTTACCTTATGCCATTCCCGGAATTTTAACTGGGGTAATTCTTTCAGTGTCACGGGCAATTGGTGATGCGGCTAGTCTACTTGTAATTGGAGCTGTGAGTTTTCTCACATTCAATCCTGGTTTGTTTCAGCGCTTCATGGCTTTACCCATTCAAATTTATAGCTACATCAGTCGTCCTGAGCCAGGTTTTGCTAATGCAGCAGCGGCAACAATTATTGTTTTGTTGTTCGTAGTTTTGGTTCTCAATGGTATAGCAATCTACTTCCGAAATCGCTTTTCGTTACTTAAATAAGCAATTTCTTTTGGCTGTTGTACGCGCGTGATCGGTAGAACTTTTGCTGCAACAGATAAAGGAGTTAAAACCGTCGCTACAAATTCTAATTTTCAATTGGATTTCAACTGTAATAGAACATTAGAAAAATACACATATGCCCTCCAACAATATAGCCACACTGAATACAACAGCTTTTGAAGTCAGAGGTGTCAAGGTTTACTACGGTGATTTTATGGCACTTCAGGAAGTCAATGTGGAGATTCCTGAAAGACAGATCGTCGCTTTTATTGGCCCTTCAGGATGTGGCAAAAGCACCTTGCTGCGCTGCTTCAACCGCATGAACGATTTAATTCCCGGAGCTAGAGTTGAGGGCAGGATTGATTACCAGGGAAAAAATATTTATGGTGCCAAGATCAATCCGGTGAAAGTCCGTCGTCAAGTCGGGATGGTGTTTCAGCGACCGAATCCTTTTCCCAAGTCAATCTATGAAAACATTGCCTTTGGGCCGCGAACCAATGGTTATAAGGGGAATATGGACGAACTGGTAGAGCAATCGCTGCGGCGAGCTGCGATTTGGGATGAGGTGAAAGACAAGCTGAAAGGAAAGGGTACTGATTTATCTGGAGGACAGCAGCAGCGGCTTTGCATTGCACGAGCGATCGCAATGAAGCCAGATGTGATTTTGATGGATGAACCGTGTTCTGCTCTCGATCCGATTTCAACTAAGCAGGTTGAAGAACTTTGTCTCGAACTCAAGGAACAATACACCATCATTGTTGTAACCCACAATATGCAGCAAGCCTCGCGGATCTCAGATTTGACTGCATTTTTCAATACAGAAACAGATTCTAGTGGCAAGCGCCGAGGAAGATTAGTTGAGTTCAGTCCTACCGAGCAAATTTTTGATTCTCCTAGTACCCAAGAAGCTAAGGAGTATATTAGCGGTCGGTTTGGTTGAAACACTTTTGTTGATGCTGGGGCTTGAGGAAATACACCTGATGATGCAACAGACTTATATTGTTCAAGTTTTGCAGTCTATTAGACAGTGGTATCGACCGCTCTTGAGTTGGTTGAACCGACGTTCTTTATGGAGCTTTACCTGTCTATTTTTGCTGGGAGTTAGCTTGAGCGTGGCGATCGCTTCCTGTGAAAGCAGCTTGGCTGCTAAACCTGACGTGAAGCTCAGGTTAGTTTCCTACTCGGTTACTAAAGCAGCTCACGATCGCATCATTCCTAAATTCGTTGAAAAGTGGCAGAAAGAACATGACCAAAAAGTCACTTTTGAGACTAGTTACGGCGGCTCTGGTTCTCAAGCCCGCGCTGTAATTGAAGGTACGCAAGAAGCAGATATAGTACACCTAGCACTCGGTCTTGATATCAATAGAATTCAGCAAGCAGGTTTGATTGAATCGGGCTGGGAATTAGAAGCTCCCAAAGGTAGCGTTGTCACCCGATCTGTAGCGGCTATTGTCACCCGCCCCGGTAATCCTAAAGGTATCAAAACTTGGGCAGACTTAGCAAAAGATAACGTCAAGCTGATTGCAGCTAATCCCAAAACTTCTGGAATTGCGATTTGGGAATTCTTAGCTTTTTGGGGATCGGTGACTCAAACAGGGGGTGAGGAAAGTCAAGCTCTAGACTATACAACAAAAGTCTATAAAAATGCTCCCGTGCTAACAAAAGATGCGCGTGAGGCTAGCGATCTATTTTTCAAGCAAGGTCAGGGAGATGTCTTAATCAACTACGAAAATGAGGTAATTCCGGTAGGACAAAATAGTCAGAAGCTGCCTTATACAATCCCTAATGTTAATATTTCCATCGACAACCCTGTTGCTGTTGTGGATAAAAACGTTGACAAGCACAACACCAGAGAAGTTGCAGAAGCATTTGTCGATTTTCTTTATTCGGCAGAAGCTCAACAAGAATTTGCGCTCTTGGGATACCGTCCGGTTAACCCTAGCGTGGTAGCAGAAGTAGCTAATAATTATCCTCAAATCCAAACTCTGTTCACTGCTCTAGATTTAGGCGGTTGGGATGCCATTGAGAAGAAGTTTTTTGCTAACGGGGCAACTTTTGACAAAATTCAGGCTCAAGTTGCAAGCAAGCCATGATGTAGCTAGTGTCCTTCTTTGCTACGAAAGGGATTTTCGCCAATTCCTAGTTGCTTTTTGCTTTGTTGGAGTTGTTTCCAAAGATCTTCAATTCGGTTATAAGCCTCTTCGGGACTGAGCTTACCACCATTTTGTAAGTTGTAGATATAGCTCGCCCGTTGAGTAAATTCTTGCAGGTTAGCACTGAATAGTAAATTTTCTGGGCTGAATTGTCCGTAGTAGCGATCGCTTGGGTAAAGAAATTGGTTTTTGTCTATTTGAACGGTTTGTCCCATTGTATCCTCCTTATCAAGGTGACTTAATTTAAATTGCACTCTCGCTTACTTTCAAGATAAACACCTAATACGATAACTGCAAATGTTTTTATTGTTCAAAACCATAAATAAGATTTATTGCTTGTTAAAGCAGGCAAAGGAACCATTCGCAGGAAAGTCAGGGTGACACAAACAAATCAAGGCTACATCCACCAGTAGATGTTTCGTCTATGGTGCTTACTAGATTTGTGTTTTTTATCTTTTTCAATCTTTTTAGCCTCAAGCGCCTTAGCCCACTCATAGACCATGCGTTCCTTCTGCTCATGTCTAAGATCGGGTGCTGCTTTAATACTCAGTAGCTCTGATAAATCTTCTGTACTAATACTGTCAGGAAAAAGCATATATTACTCTACTGTTGACGCTGCTTTTACTGTGCCCAACCGTTTAGTTTTACTAACACCTAGGATTTACGCATTGACAGGAAAACAATATTCAAATAAATACTATCTAATTCCCCACACTTCAGCTTTGAGGCAATCTTAAATGGCGGGGATGACGCTCGATCAGTTGCGTATTTTTCTGGCTGTGGTGGAACATCTGCACTTTACCCGTGCAGCAGAAGCGCTTTATATTACCCAACCCGCCGTTAGCGCAGCGATCCAAAGCTTAGAGGAAGAATATGGAGTGAAGCTGTTTCATCGAATTGGTCGCCGGATCGAAATCGCTGACGCTGGGAAGTTGCTACAAGTAGAAGCGCAGAAGATTCTTGACTCTGTGACTATGACAGAGCGAGGGTTAAGGGAATTAAACAATCTGCAACGGGGCGAGTTGAAATTGGGAACCAGTTTGACTATTGGTAACTACTGGCTACCTGATAAAATTAGCTCTTTTAAGCGCCAATACCCCGGCATCTTTGTTAATTGTACTCTTGGCAATGCTGAAGAGATTTGTGAAGGAACGGCAACGGGACTGTTTGACTTAGGCTTAGTGACGGGAGAAATCAAACCATCTCTGAAGAATTGTTTAGAGCAAGAAGTTGTGGGTAGCGATCGCCTTCAAATTGTAGTTGGCAAGTCTCACCCTTGGTTTGAGAGAATAGAAATTCCCGCTTCGGAACTTCCTACAACCGCTTGGGTAATGCGAGAGTCTGGTTCTGGCGCGCAGCAAATGTTTGAGCAATCCTTACAAAAATGGGGAATCGATCCGAGTGAGTTGAATGTAATTTTAGTTCTCAATAGTAGCGAAATGGTGAAGGCAGTAGTCGAGAGTGGTGTTGGTGCTGCTGCTATTCCAGAATTGATGGTGAGTAAAGAAATACAGCTTGATACGCTGCGATCAATTCAAGTTGTAGATAGCACAGAAGGCTCTAATGTGACTTTTGAAATCGTCCAACCCGTTTGGAAGCTGAAGCATCGACAGCGGTTTCAGACTCGGCTCTCAATCACTTTTGAACAAATGTTGAGAGTTTAAGTTCAAATTACTGATTTTCAGCTAGCCCCACTAAAGTGACATCTAAAGCGAGATCGCGCACTGCCTTTGGGTGGAAAGTTTTTGTATGTTTATCTTTACTTAACCTAAATTTAACCTTAAACTACGATAAGCCTACCAATTTATCGTATTTAACTAGCAATAGTTAAAACAGTTAAAACGAAGATATCGCATAGCTAGCAGTACCTTAGCTGCCCCGATCAAGTCTTAGTGAATTAACCAACACAGACATGGATGCTGTAGTTCTCCTAGGAGTATAGGGATGAGTTCAATGTTTATCAGTTCGAGCGATTGGCAGAGCATAACCTTCAGGCTTGCCTTAGCAGTGCTAGTTGGTGGCGCAATTGGCATTAACCGTCAACAGCCTGGTAGACCAGCAGGTTTGAGAACTTTTACAATTGTGAGCTTAGGCGCTGCCATATTTGTGCTAATTCCCTTACAAGTTGAGCATGACAGTAATTTAGGCTCTGCCGATGCTTATAATGCAGTGGCTCGAATTAGCCAAGGAGTTGTTACAGGTCTTGGCTTCCTAGGAGGGGGTGTAATTCTACGAGCATCTGGCCAAAACCTTAGTAAAGAAGTCAAGGGGCTAACTTCTGCCGCAACTATTTGGTTAGTAGGTGGACTGGGAGCAGCAGCAGGCTGTGGGTTATGGCAAATGAGTTTAATTGGAACTTTGATAGCGCTATTGGTTCTTAGTGGATTTAAGCGACTTAAGAAGTCTAAATTGATTCGTTTGGATCGACAGCAGGAAGAAACAGAAAAGTTGAATATTCAATAGTGGTCAGAAGAAAAGTAAATATCATGTTCTATGTAGTTACACCGTTATCGAGCAAGCAAAGCTTGGTATTGCTGGGGCAAAATGGTAAATATTTAGTTAAAGACGATATCAGTGCTTGGGCGTTGACAAATTCATTCCATAAACCAGAAACCCCATATAAATAGATAAACATATCAGCATTACTCGAAAAGCTAAACTAACAACTTTCTCTGGGATTTTGGGCAAATATCGAGTACTAAACTGCGCTCCTAAAAGACCACCGCATCCCAAAATTATACCTTCTGCAAATAAAACATTACCGCTTAAGGTGTGTCCGATACAAGCTGAGATTGCAGTAAGAATAATCACACCTAAGCTTGTCTGAATTGCTACTTTTAGTGATTCATTAAGTAGCAAGATTTGCAGCGGTACCAGAATGGCACCGCCACCTATGCCAAACAAACCTGTGAGGATGCCAGCAATACCGCCAGTAATGATTTTGGCAACAACAGTATTAAATTTTGGCGGTGGCGATCGCACTTGCTTCTTACTATTTGTTGAAGTCTGAAGCTCTTTAGCTAAATATAAAATCTCAAGTGATTCAAATATATAAACAATTAACAGTAGCAAGGTTCCAAACGCAACTAGCATAACGGGATTGACAATGACACCTAAACTCGTTTGAAATACTGCTTCAATTGGTCTATTGAAAAGTATTAGTTGTACCCAAATAATCGCACCATTAGCTATAGTTAATGAACCTGCAAGTAGGATATGCTCTCTAGATTCGTTGATTGTAGAAATAACAGTTTTAAACTTTGACGTTCGCTTTTGCCCCTGCATTCCAGCCGTTAACCGCTGACGAAATTCAACTAAATAAATATTAACCAGGAGTAAAAAGCCAAAAGCAGTTAGCAGCGTGTGAGAATCAATTCGTTTGGCTAGATATACTCCAATTTGAGCTGTTACCAAAGCTGGTAATCCCAGAAACAACACCCGTTTGGTGCTAAAGTAACCCATACGCCAGTTTTGCACGCTACCAGAAAGCGCTGTGATTGCTACCACCAAGCTGCTAGTTGCTGTGGCGTGAATTGGTGTATACCCCAATGTAACTAGCAGGGGAACCAAAACTGTGCCGCCACCAATGCCTAAAAAGCCAGAAAGAATTCCACAAACTAGTCCAATAAGAGCTAAAAATAACCAATTCATTAAACTACGTTTATTAGCTTAATTGAGGTAAGACTGGAAAAATTATGGAGGGGTTTTCTCCCAGTAATAAAGCTACAAAATGTATTTACGTGGTACAAGCTATACTCCTCGTTATCTTCACACAATTAGTTACATATATCGACAAATAAATTGATATTAAACATCCTAAAATATGAGTTTTTATTGTAATACTTACCTCTTAAATTGATGTTTTTTGTTTGCAAATTACAAATCACTCATATTTTTACTGGCAAGTTAGTAGTATATTTTTTTAATAGGGATATAGCAATCGCTTAATAAGTATTTAATAAATGTCCTGAAATGATTAACCTAGAATTAGTTATATCTATATTGATGTACTTGCCTAGGTATTGAAAAAACTACTTGAGCTTTCTACAGTAAATTCATGATCATTCAAATTAATTAATCCCTTAAAATCTTAAAATTTATTTTCCTGATTTGCAAGTAATATAGTTAGCTTTAATCAAAACAAGCGTATACCAATTTATTTAAAACTTTATAAAAAACACTTAGCTGCTAAAGAGATTTAGCACTCGATTTGCAATAGTTAAACCTCCATCCGTATGAATTTAGACTAATAATATAAGATTAAATATCTCACAATCATATGTTAGTTAAATCTCCTGCTACCACATCTGCTTTTGACCCCAAGGCAAGCGCATCTTAAGTCAGCTAAATTGTCACAAAACTTTTTTGTTACAAAAAGTACTGTATTTTGCTCGGTAAACCGTACTATACTACTTTTCGGCTAACGGGATAGACAAATATGTAGTTTTGTAACCATCCGCGATGGTCTCTCATTCTGACGTACTGTGAAGTTTTCTTATCTAGAGGGGCACACATGGAAATTTTGGTTGAGAACGTATCCAAAAATTTTGGCAGTTTCAAAGCACTTGACAAGATCGACTTAGAAATTAAGAAAGGCTCTCTGGTATCTTTGTTGGGTCCATCGGGTTCTGGCAAATCAACCTTGTTGCGAGCGATCGCAGGATTGGAGCCGCCGGATAGTGGCAAAATCTGGATCTCAGGCAAGGATGTCACATATAAGAGCGTTCAAGATCGGCAGATTGGATTCGTATTTCAGCATTACGCCCTGTTTAAACATCTGACCATTCGTGAGAACATCGCCTTCGGACTGAAGATTCGCAAAGCATCTCAAAACAGAACCAAGGCGCGGGTGGAGGAACTGCTGGAACTTATTCAATTGGCTGGGTTGGGCGATCGCTACCCTTCGCAACTCTCAGGCGGTCAGCGTCAACGGGTAGCACTGGCGCGGGCGCTAGCTGTTGAACCGCAAGTATTACTGCTAGATGAACCGTTTGGGGCGTTGGATGCCAAAGTAAGGAAAGAACTGCGGGCTTGGTTACGCCGTCTGCATGACGAAGTGGGTGTGACTGCCGTTTTAGTGACCCACGACCAAGAAGAAGCAATGGAAGTCTCCGACGAAATCGTTGTCATGAATAAAGGCAGAATCGAACAAGTGGGCAGCGCTGCCGAAATTTATGATCGCCCTGCTACGCCTTTCGTAATGAGTTTCATTGGCCCGGTAAATGTCTTGCCCCGAACAGCCAGACTGTTCCAAGACAACCGATTTGATGCTGCCTCTGCTGAAGTTTTCCTCCGTCCCCATGATGTCATGGTTGACACTTACCCCAACGAAAGCAAGACTACTGCCATAGTTAGCCGGATTGTTCATCTGGGTTGGGAAATTGAGATCGAATTAGTCTTGGAAGATGGTCAATCCTTCAAAGCTGTTTTGACTAGAGAAAAATTTGACCAACTGGGGATTCAGCCACAACAACTAGTCTACGTTAAACCCAAACGAGCTAAATCTTTTGGGCAATACGTTACAGCCTAGCGGGAGAAAGTACACATCTCGGTGGATGGTTAGTTTGAATTGGATTTCTAAACTACAAAAAAGATATCAAAGATATATCAATGCAGATATTGTTCAAAGGAGCCAAATCACAGACAGAGCAACCCAAGCGACGGGATTCTGCGCGGGTGCGAGATCATTTAGCAAATGAACGTACTTATTTAGCTTGGATGCGAACAGCGATCGCTTTAATGGGGTTTGGTGTTGTCATCGTCCGTTTGCGTGCCTTCCACCCACCACTGATACATCAGCCTGGTAATGGCTGGAAGTTAGGTTTACTTTTTTCTCTGATTGGTCTATTGACAGTGTTACTCTCAACCCAGCACTACTTCGCTGTCCGCTTCGACATCGATTCAGATAACTATGAACCAGCAGACCGTTGGGTAATTCTCTTCAGCCTCGCCGTACTCCTTTTGGGAGCTGGGGTGATCTATTATGTCTTTACGGCTCCCCTCAATCCAATGAATCCGCTTGTACCTGAGTAAATGGTAGTTGGTGTAGCAGTGCTACGTCTTTCCTGGTACGATCGCGATCGCTTTTTTATAGCTTCCACCGAGCGAAGAACAAGCAATAAATTGTCTTTACAGCGGTGCGTTTATAGAAATTTGCTATTTTCAGATCGGCGATGACAAAAAATAAGGGTCTTAACAAAGTCACTAAAACGACTGTACTTTTATTGCTAATAGCGATCATCTTCACGCCCTGTGCGATCGTAAACGCTGGCGAACGAGGTGTGTTGATGAAGTTTGGTAAAGTACAAGACAGAATACTAGGAGAAGGAATTCACCTAATTATTCCCATAGTTAATACAGTGAAAAAGTTGAGCGTAAGAGTACAAAAGCAGGAAATTTCTGCTGAAGCATCCTCAAAAGATCTTCAAGATGTGTTCGCTGATGTAGCTCTCAATTGGCATATTATCCCAGAAGAAGCAAATGCCATTTTTCAACAAATTGGCAACGAGAAAGATGTCGTCGAACGAATTATCAATCCAGCAATTGAAGAAGTGCTAAAGGCAGTAATGGCCCAGTATACGGCTGAAGAACTGATAACTAAACGAGGAGAAGTTAAAGCAGGGGTAGACGACTTATTGACTACAAGACTAGTTAATTATCACGTCACAGTTGATGATATTTCTCTAGTTCACGTCCATTTTTCAGAGCGCTTCGATGAGGCGGTAGAAGCGAAACAGATTGCCGAACAAGAAGCAAAACGAGCCGATTTTGTAGCGCAGAAAGCTATAAAAGAGGCAGAGGCAAAGGTAAATTTAGCCGCAGGAGAGGCAGAGGCACAAAGGTTATTACGTGAAACTTTGACTCCAGAAATTCTGCAAAAGCAAGCAATAGAAAAATGGAATGGAAAACTACCAAAAATTGTTGGTAATAATGGATTTAAATTGTTTGATATGACTCAATTCGCAGAAGCCGATTAAATACTTACTAATAGTTAATAGTAATTGGCTGCAAACAATTAGCTATCAACTATTAGTAATTATTCTTACCTCTGTGTTCTCTGTGTCTCTGTGGTTTGTTATCAGCAACTCTAACCACCAGAAAATAAGTCAGGAGTATCGAGAATCTTAAAGTGTATCAATGCCATAATTGCAAGAGTGTAAACAGTGGAAGTGGCTAGACCCGTCAATAACTCTTTTTTAAAGTTACGCTCTTTAGATTGCTCTTTAAACATATCCATAGCTCCAACTTGCATTAAAAGAATTCCAGCAAGGTTAGAGAACCAATATCCTACGATTAAGCCAGGAAAGAGTAAATTTGGCGAAAACAAACTACAGATATACCCAAAACAATAAGAAATTGGCAGATTAAAAAATATGTCGTTCCACCAACATAGTGGTGACAGCAAATACCCAATTACCAAGAAGAATCCGCCTCTGAGTTTTTTCAACCGCGCTTCCACAAAACCCCAATTGGTAGACTGCGGTAACTGCTCAGAGGTTGCTTGTGCTGCTATGCTCAACTTCTCACTAACTTTTTTGGTTTCCATTTTCCTAGTAAATACACTATTCCGCCCGGATTATCGTAGTTTAATCTTAAAATAGAATAAAAGTCTAGTGGAAAACAAAGTAAGCCCGTCCGCGTCTAAATTAGAAATAAGCTCCAATCAATCCGTAAATTAGCCCAGCCAGTACAAACGAAGTGATAAAAACGTAGATAAAATCTCGCTGCCAAAGGAAAACTAACACGGAAAATACCACCCGTGCGACTGGAGTAGCAATTAGTAGCAGAATTCCGAGTTGAATAATGCCACGACTGCTACCTGATAAAACAGCTTTTACCACAGCGAATGGAGAGCAGAATTCGGGGGGCGCTCCATGAAAAAACTGATAATCAGCTGGCTCAGCACCATGACGCAGCAAATAAAGTATGCCACCCACCAATACTACGGTGCTTGCAAGCAAAACTCCATATTTGAGCAAGCTGCTGATAAACTGCTCAATTTTGCGATCGCTCGATGTCTGCGTAACATTCTTTTCACCGTCAACAAGGTGATCGCAATCTCCAACTATGCTTGTAGGCTGGGATAACACTTGATTAACATAATTCAGGTCGTCCTGATTTAACGAGAGTGCAAACACATAATCCGCCCCAGACAGCGGCGCTACCTCTAATCTGCGATTTTCCTCACCACCAGAATTACGCATATCAGGGGACTGCTGGCGGTTAAAGTTGAACATACCCATGCTTATTGCCCCCTGATAAAACTGTTGTAGACCATTTTAAATGCCATTACTACCAGCACAAAACTGAAAATAGTTCTCAAAGCCTCAGTTTTAGCTTCAACTAGGACTCTTGCCCCCAAAAATGCACCAGGTAGTACCCCCAACATCACGGGCATTGACAGCCCAGGATCGACATAACCCCGCGCTAGGTAAACCCCTGCTGACACCGCTGCTGTCACACCGATCATAAAACTGCTGGTAGTAGTAGAAACCTTGAATGGGAGACGCATAGCTTGATCCATCGCTAGTACCTTGAACGCTCCCGAACCAATGCCAAGCAACCCAGAAAGCACCCCCGCGATCGCCATCAAGCCAAACCCAATCGGGACGGCATGAACTTGGTAAAACATCATTCCATCAGGAGTTGGGCAAGAGCCATTGAGCTTGAGATAGGTTGCCAAGGGGTCAGCTAAATCGCTTTCACAGTATTCTGGTTTGGGTCGCTGTGACAGGTACGCTGAATAAAGTAGGACAATAGCAAGCACGATAGTCAGCGCTTTGATAGAAACAAAAGTGGCAATTAAAGCTCCGATTAAAGCTCCAATTGTCGTTGCTACTTCTAAAAACATTCCAATTCTTAAATTTGTGTAGCCTTGCTTGAGGTAGGTAGATGCTGCGCCACAAGAAGTAGCGATTACAGATACAAGCGAAGCACCAACAGCATATCGAATATCAACGCCAAATACTGAAGTTAAAAGAGGAACAATGATTACTCCACCGCCTAACCCAGTTAGCGCTCCTACAAATCCGGCAGTAAATGAGCCGATCCAAACTAGTAAAGAAAATTCTAGGATGTTCAAAGCTCGTCCCTTTTTTGTAGATATATAAAAATATAGTAAATTAAAATTTATCTGCTTTAATAATATCTGTTAATAGTTAATAGTTAATTGCCATGAACTATTAACTATTAACTATTAACCAAATTCAGCCTAATTCAATCCTCACTTAATGCTTGTGTTTCTTCGGGCAATAATGCGGTTTCATCGGCTCGATCTTCATCAAGCGCGATCGCTTTAGTTAAATGCGGTCGAATCGACAAGCTAACTCCAATTGCCCAAGCAAGCGAAATCATCCACCCTGCCAAAATATCACTGGGAAAGTGAACTCCCAAGTACAGCCGCGTCCAGCCAATTGCAACTACGAACAAAGTACCGATAATTAAAACTAACCAGCACCAAACACTACCCCAAGTTAAAATTACCAAAGCTGCAACCAGCGTCATACTCGTCATTGCATGACCGCTGGGAAATGCATAATCAAACTCAGGAGTTGGTGACTCCCATAGTTGAGGACGCACTCTATGCATTATTTCTTTTGCTGTGCGGTTGATGATGGTGCTTCCGATTACAGTGGTGAGTAAATACGTTAGTGATCGCCACTTTCTTTTGACCAACAATATTAACGCGATCGCACTGACAATAGGAAATACAGTCCAAAACGATCCCAACCTAGTTAGTGTCGCAGCAAAAACATTCAGTTGTACCTTTGCGATCGAGTGAACTGCCAACAGAATGGATATATCCCAAGGGAAGCCACCTTTATCTTCCCATACCTCAACTGCAAGCAGTCCAAAAACTTGCAAAGGTAAATAGACACCGATAAATAGTATCAGCAGAGAACGCCAATGAGCAATAAGTAGCTGTTTGAAAAAGTTGAGGAAGGATAAAGAAAGTTTCCAATTAGATTTAATCATTACTCCTAGTTAAAAGATGAATTTACTTTTGATCGCCAAAATGCTAATATCATTGTGTTATAAATATTAGCGTAGTAAACTCAGCCCTAAAGCCGCGATCACACTGCGAAGCGAATCTAATTTCAGCGATTTTAGTAGAACACAATGTGTTTAGGTTTGGCTTCTAATTGAAATTTTGCTCTTTGTGAAAGTACGCACAAAATTTTCTAATATTCAGAGGCGATCGCACTCTCTCAAGTCAAAATCGCCCCACCCATCAACTTGTTATACCGATACTCCAATTCAGCCTTCATCAAAAACCAACGTTGCAGTGTGGCATCTTTTTCTATCACCTTTTCCGCTGCTTCTCGCGCTAATTCCAATACCTGTTGATCTTCCACCAAACTTGCTAGGGTAAAATCCGGTAAACCAGATTGACGAGTACCCAAAACTTCCCCAGGTCCCCTAAACCTCATGTCCATTTCTGAGATAAAAAAGCCATCCTGGGATTGTTCCAACACCTTCAGGCGTTGACGAGAAGTTTCCGTCTTGCCACCACTCATCAATAAACAGTAAGATTGAGCCGCACCTCTTCCAACTCGTCCCCGAAGTTGGTGCAATTGAGATAAGCCGAAACGTTCGGCATTTTCAATTAACATCACACTAGCATTGGGAACATCCACCCCGACTTCAATTACAGTCGTGGAAACAAGAATTTGGGTTTGGTTGTCACGGAATAAATTAATCGCCTCATCCTTTTGGGCTGAATTCATGCGACCGTGTAACAACCCTACCTGGAACTGTGGAAAAATACTTTCTTGCAACCGTTGATGTTCCTCCACAGCTGCGCGCACATCCAGCTTTTCTGATTCTTCCACCAAAGGCAATACTATATATGCTTGCCGTCCAGAGGCAATTTCGCGGCTAATCAGGTCATAGGCGTGGCTGCGTTCCTTACTAGAAAGCGCCGTTGTCTGAATCTTTTGCCGTCCTGGGGGTAATTCATCGATTTGACTCACATCCAAATCCCCGTGTATTGTCAATGCTAACGTGCGGGGAATAGGTGTGGCTGTCATAGTTAATACATGAGGAGATTCGCCTTTTTGCTGAAGAAGGGCGCGTTGTCCCACTCCAAACCGATGTTGCTCGTCAATTACAACTAAACCCAAGCGCTGAAAGTTGACTTTTTCTTGAATTAAGGCATGAGTACCCACCAACAGGGGTAGTTCACCTGTTTCAAGTTGGGCATGAATTTGTTTTCTCTTGGCAGATGTAGTTGAACCTGTCAAGAGTTCTACGGGCAAATGCAGGAGATTGAACCAGCTAACTAACTTACGATAGTGCTGTTCTGCTAGTACTTCCGTAGGAGCCATGAGCGCGGCTTGATATCCTGATTGAATTGCTGCCAGGATGGCAACTACTGCTACAACTGTTTTACCAGAACCGACATCTCCTTGCACCAAGCGATTCATCGCTGCGGGTTTTTGTATGTCGTTGAGAATCTCGTTGATTACCCGTTTTTGTGCGCCTGTGAGTTGGAAGGGTAGCAGTTGGTAGAAAGAGTCAATTAATTGCCCTTTGCTTGTCAAAACGGCACTGGTTTCGATTTGCCGTGCTTTATACTGACGTTGGAGTAATCCTAATTGTAAATAGAAAAACTCATCAAATACCAAGCGACGACGGGCAAGTTCCAGAGTAGCGCTGTCAGTGGGAAAATGGATATTTGCGATCGCATCAGTCAACTCTACCAACCCGTAATGATTTCGCAAAGCTTTTGGTAGGGGATCTTTAAGGTGAGCAATTGCTGGGAGCGCAGCAGTTACTGCCTTTCTTACCATATCTGCCCCTACTCCCTCTGTTAGCGCATAAATTGGTACTACTCGACCAATAGTTAGAGAATCAATTGTATCTCCCGGATGTGCCAAAATTTCTAATTCTGGGTCTTCTAGGGTTAGACCATATTTACTTTGTTTCACCAAACCCGACGCAGCCACCACTGCACCAATAGGGTACTTGCGCTTTTGCTGTTCTTGCCAACCGCGATGGGCGAAACGAGAACCAGCAAAAAAACGGTTAATCCGGATATGACCAGTATTATCTTTCAGTAGCAGTTCTAGAATAGTCAGTTTGGAATTACGCGGGCTATTGAAACACTGACAACGTTTCACAGTTGCCACCAGCGTCACTGTCTCCCCAGCTTCTAACGCGCCGATATTTACTTGACGAGCATAATCAATATGATCGCGGGGGTAGTAAAACAGGATGTCTCGCACTGTATGCAGTCCCAGCCGCGCTAAATATTCCCCCCTTCTAACCCCGATTTCTGCCAAGCTAGTCAATGTCTGTTCTAAGCTTGGGGCAATCCGTTGATTTACTGCAACAGAGTGAGACTGAATTATCGGAGTTGTTTTAGGCGAAACAATTTTAGATTTTGGAGAAAAAATTGGATTTTCTCCCCCCGCTTCCCCTGCTCCCCCTACTTTAGAAACCCCCTGCATTCCCTGCTGTCGAATTTCTTTCCCGTCAGCTACTTTTTGAGAAGTATGTAGGTATCGCCGAGCTGTTGCTACCAGGTGTTGCCGTTCTTCCAGTGTTAGAGCGGGATAATTAGCAAACTTAGCTGCCATTTCTTGCCAACGGCGGCACTCATCTGTTGGTAGATTAACTGGAGGTTTACCAAAACTCAAGCAGAGAAACTCACTGAAGCGATATTGTTTCCCCACAAGGTCTGTAAAGCCCCGTTCTGCCTCCACTGCTAGGGCTTTGTGCAATCGCAGCCAATCTAGTGATTCTGTTTGTACTTTGTCTTCCATAGCAGTCAGGTTGAATGATGAATTATGAATGCTGAATTGATGTTTCATCATTTAGAATTCATCATTTATAATTTTTTCTCCCTAGTCCTCAAACCAACTGGAGCGCCATGCAGCTTCTGCCTCAGCAATTATTCGCTCACGCTGTTTTTTTTGATACTCACGTCCCAGTAAATGTACTTTACCTTCCAGTTGGCGAATTTGGTTACGTGCAGATCTGACATTAGCATCAGCAAACTCAATTTCTGATAGCCGCAATTGGATGGCGATCAGCTGCATCATGCTCGAATCTTCTGCATCTGTTGGATTTTCAGTTTCAATCAGCAAGTTCATTAGGTTTGGCGGCCCGACTGCCATCTCAGCAACGGTTTCTGATGCAGTCGTAGCAGCTTCTAATAGCGGTGCTGGCAATTTCTGAGGTAAGATTCCGGCTTTTTGAAATAAACAATTAACTTCTAGGGAGAGGGTTTTGAGGGTGTGAGCGATCGCTTCTTCCAAATTATGCTGCCAATGTAATAGCTCTATTGGGTTAGTCGGGCGAGTAGCTAGGGATGAGGCGGCAGATGGCTTCTCCTCTTGGACTCCCTCAGATCCCTCAGTTCCTCTGCTCCCCATCTCGTCAGTCTCTAGCTGCTCCAGCAATTGCTGGGCTGAATTTTTTCCCAATTTGCGGATAGCTTGTTGCAAATGTTGCCTTTGGCTGACAGATAAACTCAAAAATTGTTTGGGATGCCCTTGGGTACATACTTGATAACTTGCCAAAATTAGCTGCTGACGAGTCGCCTGCCCCAAAGCTGTAAGATAAATAGTGTAAGCGCTGTCAAGTTCTGCTGCGATCGCATGAACTGCTTGTGATAGCGTCGCCAGTTCCCGCTCAATTTGTTCAATTGCCCTTGCCATAGGCTTATACCATTTTAGATTTTAGATTTTGGATTTTAGATTTTGGATTGATGTATAGACGTTATGCAATAGACTGCTGGCAAAAGTATATTTCACACTTAGTAAAGAATACACAATTCAAAACTTCTTCATTTCTCCCCCTGCTCCCTCTACTTCCTCTGCTCCCCCTGCTCTCTTCTGACTCCCCATACTTGAGAATAGCAGCTGAAAAAAAAGACAGGTCAGCGATCGCTCATTTGACCTGTCTTGGAAATATAGCAGTGATTTGATGCTTTTGTACCATGCAGCCACTGCCTATCGCTAAGGCTTAGCTTTCTTCTTGCGATTTCTCTATGCCTTCACCTAAGACAAAGCGGGCAAAGCGACGAATTTGGATATTTTCAC
>DATNQH010000327.1:0-8586 GCA_036704105.1 Leptolyngbyaceae cyanobacterium
TTCAGCTGATTTGCGCTCTGTAATATCAAGCACAAAGCAGACACAATCAGTTTGGGAGCCATCTAAAAGCATAGTCCCTAACAAAACGTGAATTCGACTGCCATCTTTGCGAATGTATTCTTTCTCAAAGGGTGGACAAACCTTAGTTATCCTCATTTGCGCAATCGCCTGTTCATCCACGTAGCGATATTCTGGTGGTGTCAATTCGTCCCAACGAATTCCTAAAAGCAGATCTTCCCGCGTGTAGCCTATCGTGTTCAGCAAGGCATCGTTAGCTTCTATAATTTTGCCATTAGTATCTGCCAACATAATTCCGATCATGTTGAACTCAACTAAGCGCCTAAATCGTGCTTCGCTATCTTGTAGCTCAGCGATCGCTTTTTCTCGTTGGGCTTCGGCTTGCTGGCGTTGAGCGATTTCATTTTGAAGTTGCTCGTTAGCAGACTTGAGCTGCAATGACATCTGTCGCGATCGCAACAGAATTTCAACCCGCGCCTGCAATTCCAGCTTCTCAATTGGTTTACTAATTAATTCATCAACACTCTGCCACAAGTGCCGAGTAATCAGTTTTACATCAGGCTGAAGAGTAATCAGGAGAAAGGGGAGAAAAACTGGCTGCTCTGCCTTTTTTCTTGCTTGTACCCATTCCCAAAGATGATCCAAAGCCACACCATCGAGGATGCATAGATCGAAAGGTTCATCTAGTAAAGGTACAGCATCCCTTGCCTGTACCTGAGACTCACCCACCAACACCTGATAGTGTATTTCTAGCCACTGGGAAAGCAAGCGGCGGTTTTCTGTCTGCTCCAAAAAGACTAGAATTCGGCTACTCATGTTGTTCAAAGCTCGCTGCGAATAATCCCCAGCAATTTAATCACCAGTGACTTAACCAGCATACTCCCAGCTCCGTGAGTTAGGCTTTGTTGTTGAATTGCGACGTTTTGTTTATGTAGCACAAAAAAAGAATATTTTCAGTTCGCAGGCGAACGCACTTCTCCCCGATCTGGCGATCGCTCACCAGAAATATCCACTAGAGCCTAATTGATTTCTTTTGAGTGCATCAAGGCTGGCTCGAATTCCTCCGTGCTAATAACCGCCAGTACTTGATCTCCTTTCCTACCCAAGAATGTCAGTAGTTCCAGGTTTTTGTAGTTGCGGTCTACTGCTAAAATTAAGGGTTTATCCTTCACACATCCTTAGTTTGGTGGCTCCAAGAATTCCGGCGTACCTTTAAGGATACCGCGCACATTAGTGAGTGGCTTGCCTACCTTGATACCGTAGCGAGTGATTTCGTACTCGCGCAGAGTTCTTTCAAAGTCACTAATTCGTTTTTTCAGCACTCCAATTACCTTACGCAGTTCGCCCTGCATCTCCAAATAGCGCAGGAAAACAATATTATCTGCCATATAACTAATACCAACCTCGGTGGCGCGAAAATCGCCTGCTATGGTCTCCACTTCGTTGATCAAAATCACCGCCACACCCATATTTTGCAAATATTTGCACAGAGCATGAATATGGGGAACCAGATCCTCGCCTCTAACAGAGAGACGATAGCCGGATACACTGTCAAGCATGACAATGCGAACCTTTTTTTGCTCCACTTCATCGCGCACTATGTTGGCGAACTCGTTAGGCGAGTAGTGCAGGGGTTCTACTTGCACGACTGAAAGCTTCCCCTGCTCGATCATAGTGTGGACGGGAATGTTGACACTTTGGCAACGATTTAGGAGAGTTTCCTTCCACTCCTCGAAGGTATAGACCACTGAACGCTCACCTCTCCCCGCTGCTTCTTTCATAAATTGCAGCCCTAGAGTGCTTTTGCCAACTCCGCTGGGACCACTGATAATGGTAATAGTGCCGCGCTCAAAGCCCCCGTGCAGTAGTTCGTCTAGTTGCGGTACGCCGGAGGAAATTACCTCTTTTGCAAACTCTTGACTATACGCTTCTGGAATCAAACGGGGGAAAACCTCTATTCCTGTCTGAATGATTCGTATCGTGTGTTCGCCACTGCGAAAGTCGGAGCCACGAAACTTGCTGATGCTGATGGTTCTTTCGATATGAGAAAAGGCAAGGTGAATTACCCCATCGCTCATAAATTGCAAATCGTCGTCTGGTGCTTCGGCGCTAGCTTCGGCACTAAAAAGAACCGTCGCGCCTTGCTCGACCAAATAGCGCAAAAAAGACAGCACTTGCTTGCGAAACTGGAAAGCATCGGTGGATAGGTAGCGCAATTGTGTCATCGCGTCCAGAAAGATCCGCTGTGGCTTAATTGTCTCTACCTGCTCAATAATTTTTTGCGTCGTCGGTTCTCGTTCCACCTCAGCTGGGCTAAAAATATCGTATGTCTGGACTTGGGTGAAAAATTCCGACGTAGGGCTAAGATCGAGAAAGGTAATATCATCTGGTTCAAAACCAAGGGTTGCAGCATTCTTGCGGATTTGCTCTACTGGTTCTCCTAAAGTTATGAACAGCGTCTTTTCGCCATTTGTTACGCCAGCGGCTAGAAAGTGCAATCCTAGCGTAGTCTTGCCAGTACCAGGCCCGCCCCGCACTAAATACGCTTTGCCTGGGCGTAGACCGCCATACATAACTTCGTCTAAACCAGGTATACCCGTCGATAGACGGTCTTGAAACATTATATGTTTTCCTTCCTTATCGGACTCAACAAGTTTTAGTACTAGAATTACAAAAGTTTTTGTTTAAACTTACCCTAAGATAGATATTATAAGTAAAGTTTTACGCTAGGACTCGTCTGGGTTATTTATTTAATCTCATCCCTCTCTCGGAGCAAGGGTTGATAAAATTAAAGAAAGACAAAACAATTTGAAACATAGCACAGCAAGCGAGTGAAAACTGCATGAGTTCCCAGGTTTTAGTTGAAAAGAAAAAGTTAAAAAACCCGCCGTTGGATATTCGTTTTTTGGGCGATCGCGTCCTGCGTCAAGCAGCCAAGCGAGTTGCCAAGGTAGATCCAGAACTTCGGCAGTTGGTGCGGGAAATGCTACAAAGTATGTACAGTGCCGATGGCATTGGTTTAGCCGCACCCCAAGTAGCAGTATCCAAACAATTAATCGTAATTGACTGCGAACCAGACAATGCCGCTAATCCACCCATAGTCTTAGTCAACCCGGCAATTAAAAGCTTGGGCAAAGACTTGTGTGTGGCTGAAGAAGGTTGTTTGAGCATTCCAGGCGTATACCTAGAAGTGGTACGCCCTCAATTAGTGGAAGTGGCTTTTAAAGACGAGAATGGCCGTCCACAATCATTAAAAGCAACAGGTTTACTCTCTCGTTGCATTCAGCACGAAATCGACCATTTAAATGGAGTATTGTTTATTGATCGCGTCGAAAATAAGCTGGCTTTGACTCAGGAACTGTCAAAGCACGGTTTCTCAACCCACGCAGTTAAACCCCTCGCATAGGAGAATCACAACCTCTGATGATGACACCAATGAGTGGCTTGTTTCTGGGTGGATCGTGCGTAGCCGCGATCGCCGCAGTTGGTTCGGTTTTTGAACTGGCTTATGGCGACCCAAAACTAGGTAGTATAAACACAACGATAATTTTGGCACTTAGCGTTCCCCTGACAATATTTTTCTTCTTGGCAGCGGTGCGAAATGCTAATAGCCAATAGTGATTAACAATTCGCAATTGCAAGAGCGCAATTCGCAATTTGCAAGCAATTGTTACTGGTTAATTGAGAATTGGCTGAAAACTGATTGGCATTAAGACAGTTTCTCAAACATGACCGGAAAAGACTTTTCTGGGGGATGGCTGGAACTGCTGCCCGTTCGTGGCAGGGGGCAGCAACGTTCTCGCCGCTATTCACTGTCATCCACACAAGCGATCGCAATCGGGCGTAACCCTGAGTGTGAGATTGTTTTAGATTCGCAGATCTATAGCAAGGTTTCCCGCCGTCATGCTATAGTACGCCCCCTCACCCAAACAGTCACAGGCGATCGCCGCTGGCTAGTTTGCGATCTCAATAGCAGCAATGGTACGTTTGTGAATGGGCGACGGTTGCAAGGTTGCCGCGAGTTGCGATCTGGCGATCGCATTACTTTAGGAGAGAATGGGGCACAGTTTTTGTTCGAGTGCCAGAGCGAACGCCAACGAAATTCAACTTCAAGGCGATCGGGCACTTCTTCTACTTACACCCCCAAATTACCATCTCATCCTACACCGCTTGCCTCTGAGAAAGCTGTTAGCTTTTCTCAGTTATTTCCCATTTTGTCAACCGGAGGGGATTTAGCTCGTAAAGGCTATCTAATCCCAGGCGTTCTTACAGTCATATTTGTGGTAATGATGTTTGCCACAGTTGGTCAACCAGCTGCTGCTAACTTCAACTCTATACTAGTAGCAACTTACTTAGCTGGAGCCGCCTACTACTTTATTTATCAACTGTGTGGTAAAGCTAAACCTTGGTGGCTGCTGTTAAGTGTAGCAGGGTTAACTGTGCTGATATTGCTCAGCCCCATCCTGCCTATATTTATTTTGATCTTTCGCCACCTTTTACCTGGTAGCTTGCCGAATGCAATTGAATCAGTCAGCTTTCCACAACTGAGCTTTCGGATGTTTGTTGGTGCTGGGTTAATGGAGGAATTGCTTAAGGCAATACCCGTGCTGGGAGCATATTTATTGGGGAGACGACTGCGTTCTCCTTGGCGAGAACGTATTGGTGTGTGGGAACCACTAGACGGTATTCTTCTGGGAACAGCTTCTGCGGTTGGCTTTACCTTGTTAGAAACTTTGGGGCAGTATGTGCCTGAGATTACCCAAATCGCTACTCTCGAAGTGGGGCAAAACGGTGGTCAAAATTTGGGTTTACAGCTTTTGATTGCGCGAGTTTTAGGCTCAGTTGCCGGACATATGGCTCAGAGCGGCTATTTTGGCTATTTCATTGGTTTAAGCGTACTCAAAAAGAGCCAGCGTTGGCAGATTTTAGCAGTGGGATATGTGAGTGCTGCTGCACTACACGCTTTATGGAATTCAACCGGACTATTCAGTGGCGTGTTGTTGGCAGTAGTTGGGGTTTTATCCTATGCATTTTTAATCGCAGCAATCTTGAAGGCAAGAATGCTCTCACCTAACTAGTCATTGGTCATTGGTCATTAGTCATTGGTTTTAGACAAAGGACAAAGAACACGATTTTATTTACTATTTTGCAGTTGAGCAAGAGCATAGCGCGCGATCGCTAAACTAGCCCTTACTTGTTCAATTTCAGATACATTTGCCCAGTTTTGGCAACTAACATGACTCAACTGAGATTCAATTGCTGTGTCTGGACAGCGCATAGCGACAGCAAAAGGTCTAGCTAGTATCAATAAGTCATCTTCTGCCCAGTTAGGTAATAATTCTTGGACACACTGCACTAACTGATCTGCGATTGACTTTTGCCCAGATAAAACATCATATGCCTGACGAGCAATCGCAGCTAACCAGCTTTGCGGAATATAAGTAGCAAATCGCTGTTGCAAAGTAGCTTGCAGATCAACCGCATCTGCGACAGATGTAACGTTTATAGGCTCAGATGCAGGTATTGTCTCTGCCCAAATTTTTTCTAACCGGGAGAAAAAAGCATCAGACCCAGATGCAATTTCTGCATCCAAACAATCCTCAAGCAGAAACTGCTGTTCCTGTTCGCTAAAATATGCTTCTGATTCTAAATCCGCAGGATTCCAAGGATAAATCGCATCATCAGGAGCTAGCAGCGCCTCTAAAAGTTCTAATTCCGTTAGCGATCGACTATCATCATTAGCTTGTATGCGATTGAATTCGTTTGCCATTTTGCAACTCATAACGGTGTCTGAAGAAAAACGCTGTATGAGTAGCTACACTACTTCAACAGCTGTTTCCGTAATCCAATTGTGAAAGTAGAACTAAGGGAGCGAAAGTTTACTGACTATAGATTCTAGACTTAAATTTTCTAATTGCTCCTCCGACGCAGGCCTAGGACTGGGAAATTTTTAGTTTATCAAAAGTCATCCCCTCCCAGGGGATGTATATACCAGTAAAATTAGTATCGAATTATACTGTTGAATAAAAATTTAGCGCTTGATTGCTAGATTTTGCATTTTATAACCCTGCTACGGTAGTTTTAACTCAGTTTTAACTTTCAACAATGAACTCGAAGGTTTGACCCTTGGAGCTACCAAATTTTAACCGCATCCCTGATTGTAGAGCTACCTCCTGGGAATGTACCCAGCGATCGGAATCTACCAGTAGAGTGCCGAAGCGGGAATTATCGCGCAAGAAAAAGGTTGTGCCACCAAAAGGAGCTTGACGGCAATATATTTCAGCGTGTCTTTGACTCACCCAAACTTCGGGAATGACAATATCATTCTCTGGATGGCGACCCAGCCGAACTAGTCTATTGCGCATATGCCAGACTTTCCCAGGAGTCGAGAGATCTCGCAAAGTGGCTCTCAAAGAAGATTCTCCAATGCCAGTCATTGCATCTTCTGGTAGTTGGGTGATGCTTTCCTCCACATCGCTTAGCAGTTCCCCATCAAATTCTGGATGCATATAAAGTACAGGCAACGTCCAAGCGGGATGGTTGAATCTGTAGAGCGCTAATAGCTGTTGCCGCGCTACTGCCACTGCTCGATCTATCGCTGTCCCCCCAGCCAAAGCCTGAGTAAAAGCTTGGATAAAGCTAAGAGCTTCTTCATCAGCAATTTCATCCCGCATCCCTAGAACAGCTGGCACACCATGATGAATCAAAACTTCAGCCAAACTGCTACGCGGCAGTGCCTGTTCCTGCTCAAACGCAGGCAAAGCACCCCAACAAGCATTGATCGCGCACAGTGTCACTTGGGAACGAGTTAACACTTGTGCTAGTTCTGTGCCACTTAACGTCATTCCCGATCGCAAGAATAGCATTCCACCGTCAGGAGCGCTCAAACCGTGACCTGAGTAAAAAAAGATATTGTAAGCTTGAGTTTCTAGCTGGGAAATTAACTGTTTTGGAGTTGGTTGCAGCAGTGTGTCTACCCGACACGGAACTGATGCCAGATTTTTACCATTAATCGAATTAACTTGCTGAAATTTTTTCAGGGTTTGTTCCAGCATTTGGGCTTCTTCTTCTAGCTGGAGACGTTCAGCAAACGAAGAATTCTCGCCTAAAACCAATAAAATATTCAAACCCTGGTGGCTGGGTAGAGGTGGCAGCGGTTCAACGTCACTGGTAGTGCGACTAAATAGCACTTGCTGAGCCAGGGAAATTGCTGGTTTACCAGATTGGGGCTGCATAATTTCCCAAGGTAAGGCGATCAAATTTGGTTCGCGGATATCTAGTCTTACCCGCAGTGGTTTATCTTGTCCGATCGCAATGCCTTGACTTCTTTCCCAACTAATTTGAATTTGTCTTTGGAATAGCCATTGCCAGAGGCTAGTTCCTAAATGTTGCATCAAGCGGCCACCTTTGCCAATTGTTTTATCAGCCGAGGGTGTCATCCAATCGGGCGAAAGTGGCAGTGACTCAAATATTGAATCTATGGCAGATGGAGGGGATGTATGGGGAGCAAACATTGCTTGCCAAGCGTGCCAGGAAGACGTTAGCGTTGTTGGGAATGTACAGTCATAGTGAACGTAGCCTGCGGGATAGGGAGCTTTCAGCACCCATATAGCAAAATTGTTCGTCTCAGTATTGGCAAGACGAGCGATCGCCAAATTCAAGCTGGGAATATCAGACAGCGGCATTAACAACCATGCAGATTAAAAAACTCGTAAATTTAGCCACTTAACAACTATTACAATCTCTTGACATTTTCCCACGTTTTACCTTCCTTACGGTTGGTTGAGGTTGGCGATTCCTAAACCTGACGATTTAGGTTTGGTGGGCGATGCCCCGTGCTAACTAGACTGATGTTGCCATCAATGCACTTTTGCGGCAGCCAACCTTAATTAGCTTTTCTCGTACATGATAGGAGTTGTCACAGGCGCTTGGTAAGAAAAAATTTCATACTTCATACTTCATACTGCGCTTATGCGCCGCTACTAACACACACTTCATACTTCACTAAAGACGTAGCACTGCTACGTCTCTCACTTTTGCGCCCCCGCATCTGGCTCAGGAGTACGAGCAGAACAACGATCTGATTGCTCTGCTACAGCAGTAATAGGTTGCAACTGCTGTTCAATATTAGCAGCTTGAACCCAACCATCTTCTCCCTGTTGCAGTAAACGCTCTCCTGTGGTAGTTCCAGTCGCTCTGGATTTATCTGCTGCTGGCTGCCCTTGATTGACACCAGACTTAGTATTTGTCAAGTTACGGTCTAAGTTGCTCCCTGTTGCAGATGTTCGCCCTGTTTGCGTTTTTGGCGCGGATTGATTTGCTGCTGCCTTTGGGATGGTTTCACTTGTAACCCCAGAATCTACACTTGAGCAAACATCCACGACTTTTAAATTCACCCACATACCTTGCCCTAGAAATGGCTTTTGACCGAGAACTTCTACCACACTTCCAGCTGGCAGAATACCTTTAATCGGACTAAATGGCTGGGTATCTGGGGATGGGTCAAGTGTTGCTGTGCCGGAGGAAATCGCTGTTTCTTCCTGTTTGGCTGTGCGATTGAGGGTAATT